>DASZFS010000226.1:0-23127 GCA_035939575.1 Vicinamibacterales bacterium
GACGAGGCGTTCGCGCGCGCGATGAACGCCAGGCTCCTGCGATGGGAGCCCGCGAGCGGCAGGCTGCGCGAACACCGCGGCTGGTTCCGGGGTCGACTCGGCTAGAATTGGCAGCTGACTGGAATTGGCATTTGAAAGGAGCGGACATATGAAACGAACGAAGCAGCTCGGGCTGCTGGCCCTCATGCTGGTGGCGGCTTTCGGTGCAGTCACGGGCGCTCAGAAGAAGATGGCGGCGACGAAGATGCGCGTGTTCTTCATCGAGCCCAAGAACAACGCGACGGTGTCGAGCCCGGTGCACATGAAGTTCGGGTCGCAGGGAATTGAAATTGCAGCCGTGCCACCAGGCGACGTCACAACCGTGCGTCCTGGCAAGGCGCACTATCACGTCGGCATCGATCAAGCGTGCCTCCCACCGGGGAAGACCATCGTCAAGGGCACACCGTCGTGGGTGCATTTCGGCGACGGGAAGGACGTCTTTGACTCCCAGCTGACGCCGGGCAAGCACAAGTTGGCGCTGCAGCTTGGCGACGACCTGCACAACACGCTGCCCGGTACATGCACGGTGATCACGGTGAATGTGAAGTAGCTGGTTGCTGGTTGCTAGTTACTGGTTGCTGGTTGCTGGTTTGGCCAGCTACCAGCCACCAGCGACCAGCAACTGGGGAGTGCCGAGATCGCTACACCCGCGTATCCATTTTCGACCCTGTGCGTGGATGAGCTAGCGCGCTCTGCCATAAATGGGCAGCAAACATCATGCTGTCCGGCTGGAACGAAATTTGAACCCGCCGGGCTGGGCACGCGCGCCCAAGGAGACGTCCGACGATGGCGAGCGGTACTATCAAGCGACTCGTACGTGACAGAGGGTTTGGATTCATCCGTGACGACGCCGGTCAGGAGTGGTTCTTCCATCGGAGCTCCGTGCAGGGCAGCTTCGATCAGCTGAACGAAGGACAACGCGTCAGCTTCGAGGAGGAGCCATCGGCCAAGGGTCCGCGAGCCGGCAACGTTCGAAGCGAATAGGTCCCACAGACTGCGCGCCGCGACCACACTCATCCTCTTCGACATTGACGGCACTCTTGTGCTTACCGGCGGCGCCGGCGGGCGGGCCATGTCGCGCGCGTTCGAGGAGCTGTTCGGCATTGCCGGCGCGTTTGCCAGCATCCAGATGCCCGGCCGCACGGACTCCTGGCTGCTCGCCACGGCCCTGGATGCCCACGGGATTCCGCGTACCGATCCGCGCGCGGGCATGTTCCGCGACGTCTACGTGCGCTACCTGACCGACGAGCTCGAGCAACCGCCTCCTGCCGGTTCAGCCAAGGGCGTGCTCCCCGGGGTGCGCCAGCTGCTCGAGGCCCTGATCGCGCGGCGTTCGGAATACGTAGGCCTGTTGACCGGCAACTTCAAGGTCACGGCGCGCATGAAGCTGGAATACTTCGATCTCTGGCGCTACTTCGGCGGAGGCGCGTTCGGCGACGAGTCGCCCGATCGCAATTCGTTGCTCGCGAAGGCCCTCGCAAGCGTCGCGGAGTCCGGCGGGCCCGCTGCGACGCCGGTCTCAACCGTGGTCATCGGCGATACGCCGCTCGACGTGGCGGTGGCGAAACAGGGAGGCGCGCGATCGATCGCGGTCGCGACCGGGAGCCATGGCATCCCCGAGCTTCGAGCGACCGGGGCTGATGTCGTGTTCGGAGATCTGAGCGACACCAGGGGAGTCTTAAGGATGATCGTCGCGGACTATCGAGATTGAGGATTGAGGATTGGCGGAAGCGCCTCGGAGTCGAACCGAGCCTCCCCGCGTGAGCGGGGAGCAACCGATTTTGAAGACCGGGAGGGCCACCGGGCCCCGGTCGCTTCCCCCTCTCCATTGTAGATTGAGGATCGAGGATCGATTGAGGATCGAGCCTGAACCCTCAATCCTCAATCCTCGATCCTCAATGAAAAATTAGCCTTCGATCAGCCGAACGTCGCCCGCTCGAGGTCCCTTCTGTGAATCTTCGGGCGTGAACTCCACGCGCTGTCCCTCGCGCAGCAGCTCGAAAACGGCCCCACGGACCGAGCTCCGGTGGAAGAAGTGCTCGATTCCACCTTCGTCGCGGATGAAGCCGAACCCTTTGTCGATCAGGAGCCGTGCGATTGTCCCGGTTGGCATAACCCGAAGCCCTCCGTTCGAAACCCCTAGGGATATCCCAAGGGAACTCAGCCGGTTACGGGCGCCAGCGGACCGAATCGCCAAAGCCGTCGGACGCGAAGCCGGCCGAGTCTCTCCGGCTCTCAGCTGAGCCGGAAAATCGCGCAAGTCTAGGCAGTTTTGTACCCGGAAGTCAAGCAGAGCCCAAGCTTTAGGGGAACCATCACGGATTGTCACGAGTTTGTGTCAGCAGGCTTTGGCTTCTCGCGATTCGGCGGTGGGTATGTGGTCCAGAAATGTCGGCCGCATCGTGGGCACACCCAGAATTGATCGGGTGTCCATGGGCGATCGGGCGCGGGGTCGCGCATTTCCATCTCGGCGCCGCATCGCATGCAGCGAATGTGGAGATCGACGTCGCTCATGCGGGGATTCTATAACATGGACGTCGATGATCCCGGCGCTCGTGCTCGCGGCAGGACGCTCGTCCCGCATGGGACGGCCGAAGGCGACGTTGCCAATCGACGAGCGCGACACGTTTCTCTCGCGAATTGTCCGCACGTTTCGGGACGCGGGCGCGGACGACGTGGTCGTGGTGCTGGGGCACGATGCGGATGCGATCGCCACGTCATTTGCGGTGAGCGACCTGCGCGCGCGCCTTGTGATCAACGTTGAATACGATCGGGGACAACTGTCTTCGCTGCAGGCCGGGCTGGCCGTCATCGACCGCCCGGGCGTCGAGGCGCTGCTGCTGACGCTCGTGGACGTGCCGCTGGTGACAGCGTCGACCGTCCGCGCAGTCATCGAGCGTTACCGCATCACGCGAGCGCCGATCGTGCGCCCTGTCCAAGGCGACCGTCACGGGCATCCCCTCGTCATCGATCGGTCGCTCTTCGATGCCCTGCGGGCCGGCGATGCCCACGCGGGAGCCAAGCCGATCGTACGCTCGCACGCCTCAGCTGCCGGTGACGTCGCAGTGGACGATGAGGGCGCCTTCGCGGATTTCGATACGATGGAGGACTACCGGCGGCTGATCAGTCGGTCCGGCGACGCCGGATTCCGCCTCGACGGCTGAAACCGGGTGGAACATGGCCGTCTCCACCGTCGGCATCGCGTCCACTCACAGGAGGGGCGCCTCCACCCTGCCGCATCTCGACCTGGGCGTACCCCTGAGTGACGAGCCACGAGCCGAGGAGCGACGACACGTCGTGGACCGTGCCTCGCTGGAGGGTGTCGAGGGCGACACCGTCGAGCTCCCGTTCCCGAGGCGTTTCCGTGATCCTGACCCTCACGTCACACAATTGGGAACGCCGCTGCCCATCGTAGCGTCCATTTTCCGTGTGCCCGGAGGCAGGTGCAAAGTTGGTACCGGGAGACCTAGCCGGTGCGCTCGGACCCGAGCTGGAGGGAGCAGCGCTGCAGGCGCGCGTCGATTCGCGAGGACGCGTCGTTCCATAGCCGCCGATCGGTCCTGACGAGCGCCTCGACTTCGCCTGCGCTGAGCTCGAAGCCCTGATCGCGTAGCGCCGCCAGCGTCTCGCTCGGCTGCCGGACGAAGCGGGACCGCAGCTCGTCATCCGTGAGAATGCGACCGATGATCAGCTGGACTGTCTTCTGCGACATGACTTCCTCACAACTCAGTGCACTGCACCGGGGCTCGCCGGCGTGCGCGATCGCCTCATGAGGAGCACGAGCGGCGCAACCAGCAGAAACATCAGCCCGTACATCTCGAAAATCCCGAGCGACGACACCATTGCGGCCTGTCGCTGGACTATCCCGAACATCGTGCCGTACGCGCGCTGGAGCGCGGTGTAGGCGTCCGATCCGGCGCTCGCGAACGCCGCCGTCATGCCGGCGAGCATCGTTCGCGACGCCGGATCGTAGACGGTCACGTTCCGCCCGAACACGGCCGTGAACGCCTGCTGCTGGCGTGCGAGCAGGGTGCCGGTCATGGCGATCCCGATGCTTCCACCGATGTTGCGCATCAGATTGAACAAGCTGGTCGCGTTGCCCATCCGCTCGCGGGGAATCGCTTCCATCGTCAGCGTCGTCAGCGGCACGAAGAGCAGCGACATGCCGACGCCCTGCAGCAGCTGCGGCCAGAAGATGTCCCAGTAACCGGCCTGCAGGTTGATGCGGCCCAGCCAGAGAAGCGCGCCGCCGCCGACGGCGAAACCGCTCACGAGCAGCTTGCGCGCGTCGAACCGCCCGACCAGCAGACCGGTGATGGGCATCATGCAGAACGCGCCCAGACCTCGGGGCGCCATCGCGATTCCCGCCTGCAGCGGCGGATAGCCCAGGAGCGTCTGCAGCATGATCGGCAGCAGCACGCTGCTGCCATAAAGGACGAAGCCGATGACGGTGATGAGGAAGACGCCGGCGGAGTAGCTTCTCGAACCGCTGAAGACGCGAAGGTCGACCACGGGCGCACTGGTCCGCAGCTCGTGGACGATCAGCCAGACCAGTGTGACCGCGCTCACGATCGCCAGCACGGTGATCGTCTGCGAGGCGAACCAGTCAGCTTCCTGTCCTTTGTCGAGCACGATCTGGAGGGCGCCGATCCCGACGGCGAGCATGCCGATGCCCCAGTAGTCGACGCGCCTCGAGCCGTTCCTGAGATAGGGCGGATCGAAGATATAGAGCGCGGTCATGACGAGCGACGCGGCGCCGAACGGGAGGTTGATATAGAACACCCATCGCCACGAGTAGTTGTCGGTGAGCCAGCCCCCAAGGACCGGTCCGAGAATGGGCGCAACGACAACGCCGAGGGCCCAGAAGGCCATGGCCTTTCCGCGATCGCGCGCCGGGAAGGCCTCGAGCAGCACGGCCTGCGAAAGCGGTTGCAGGGCGCCGCCGGTGGTGCCCTGCAGCACGCGGAAGGCAATCAGCATCGGCAAGCTGGTCGCGGCCCCGCAGAGCAATGACGAGAGCGTGAAGCCGCTGACCGAGAGGATAAGGAGCCGCTTGCGTCCAAACACGGTCGCGAGCCATCCCGTCATGGGCAGGACGATCGCGTTCGCGACGAGATAGGACGTCAGGGCCCACGTGGCCTCGTCAACGCTCGCCGACAGATTGCCCGCGATGTGCGGCAGCGACACGTTGACCACAGACGTGTCGAGCACCTCCATGAAGGTGGCGAGCATCACCGCAGTCGCGATGATCCAGGGATTGATAATGCGCGACGGCTGCTCGGCCATGGCTTACTTGAAATACACCGTGGGTGTGACCGACAGGCCGGGCCGGAGCAGCTGCTCGGGGTCCTGGCCCGGATCGAGGATCAGTTTGACGGGCACACGTTGAACGACCTTGACGAAGTTGCCGGTGGCGTTTTCCGGCGGCAGCAGGCTGAAGCGAGCGCCGGTCGCGGCCGCCACGCTGTCCACGCGGCCGGTGTACGCGCGGCCGCCGTACGCGTCGACCACGACCCTCGCCCGCTGGCCCGGTCGCATGTTCGTCAGTTGCGTCTCCTTGAAGTTCGCCGTAATCCACACGTCGTCCAGCGGAATGACGGTCATCAGCGGCTGGCCGGCTTGAATCACCTGGCCGAGCTCCACGGACTTTCGGCTGACCACGCCCTTGATGGGCGCCCTGACGGTTGTGTACTGCAGGTTGAGCTCCGACTGCTCCAGGACGGCGCGCGCCTGCTGCACGCGCGCATCCGCGGACTGTGCGCGCGCGCGCACCGCGGCCACCTGCTCGGGTCCTGTGCCGGCGGAGCGCAGCTCGGCGCGTGCGCGCTGGCCAGTTGCCTGGGCCTGGAGCAGCCGGCTCTCGGCGATCGGGATGCCGTGCTCCGCCTCGGCTACCTGCGATCGTGCCGAGTCGCTGGAGGCTCTGGCGGCATCGGCCGCGGCGACGGCCGCGTCGAATTGCTGCTGAGAGACCTCGTCTTTCGCGAGCAGGCCGCGGAGGCGTTCGACGTCCCGAGCGGTCTTGGTCGCATTCGCCTCTGCCTCGCGCTGTTTGGCCTGCGCGGTGACAAGCCGGGCGCGCGCGGCCTCGATTTCCTTCTCCGCACCCGCGACGCCGCTGAGCGCCTGATCGACCGCTCCCTGCGCGGTCGAAACGGTGCTGGTCGTCGTCGTGGACGTGATCGGCACGTTCGTGCGGGCGGCCAACGCCGACGCTTCGGCGTCCGCAAGCTCCGCGCGTGCCTTGTCGACCGCGACCTGGAAGTCGCGCGGGTCGATGTCCACCAGGACGGCGCCTGCCTCCACGCGCTGGTTGTCGTTCACGACGACGAGGCGCACCGTACCGCCGACGCGCGCGGCGATTTGCGCCACGTGCCCGTCGACCTGTGCATCGTCAGTCGATTCGTAGCCGGCTGTGGCCCACAACCACGCCGACATGCCTACTATCGCGATGAGCGCGAGGCCGGCTGCCACGCGGGCATTGCGGTGGCCGGCGAGCGCGACGAGTCGATCGGTCATTCGAGATCTCCTCCGAGGTAGTCTCGAATCGCCGTTTCCGCGACGCCCATCGCGCGCGCAAGCGACGCCTTCGAGAAGTTGAATCCATAGAGCGCGGCGATGTACTGCTCGCTGGCGAGCGCGACGGCCTCCTGCGCCTGCACGACCTCGATGTTGTCGGCAACGCCGGCCGCAAAGCGGTCGCGCGCCTGCGACAGCTGGCTTGCCGCCAGCTCGCGCGCCCGGGTGGCGACCTGCAGCTGCTCACCGGTTGCCTGCAGGTCGAGGAAGGCCGTCCGGACGTCGTAGTAGACGCCGGCTTTCAGATCCGCGGCTTCCGCGCGCCGGGTGCGAAGCTCCGCGTCGGTCTCGATCAGGCGGCCCTGCGCCCGCCCGCCTTGAAAGATCGGAATGCTGGCCAGCGCCGCGACGCTGAAGGTGCCGCGCGATTCGGGCGCGGTGAGGCCGATGGTGCCGTAGTCGGCGTTGACGTGAAGCGACGGCAACGCCTCGCCGAGCGCCGCCCGCCGGGACGCCTCCGCTGCGCGGACCTGCTCGAGGGCCGCCTGGTAATCGGGCCGCGTCCGTGCCGCGCGATCGAGCGCCTGCTCGATCGTCACGTCCGGCGCCGGCCGATACGGCAGGTCGTCGGTCGTCGAGAAGGCCTGACCGACGGGCAAGCCGATCGCTCGCGCGAGCTGGAGCTTTGCCTTCTCCAGGTCGTTCGTGGCGGCCGTCGCGCGTTGCCGCTCAGTCGCCAGCTGCACTTCGGCGCGAACGACATCGATGCCGGCGGTAAGGCCGCCCTGCCGCAGGTCGACGGCCTGGTTGAAGAGCGCCTGCGCGGTCTCGCGCTGCGCGTTCGCCGAGTCGGCGCGGGCATGCGCAGCCAGCACCTGCAGGTATCCGTTCGCGGTGGCGAGGACGACGAGGTCCCGCGCGCTCTTGTACGACAGGCGCTCCGCGGCCAACCGATGCGACTCCGCGCGCGCGTCGTTGATGGTCTTGAAGTCGAGCACGGACTGGGTCACGTACACGCGAGCATCGAAAACGTTGAACGGGCCGACGATTGTCGGCAGGCCTGGGAGCGTCAGGCCGAAGGACTGCAGGTTGATCTGCTGCCGGGTCTCACCGACCTGCGCGCTCACATTCGGCAGGAGCTCGCTCAGCGCGCGCCACCGTGTGCCGCGCGCGACATCGACACGATCGCTCGACGTCAGGACGCCGAGGTTGTGCTCGAGCGCGCGCTCGATGGCGCCGGTCAGGGAGAGGGGCAGCGTTTGATCTGTCGCCGTGCCGGCCGGCACGCCGCCGAGAAACGAGCCTTGAGAGGGAACCTGTACCTGAGCGCTGACGGGCGCCGCGAGGGCGGCGACCGTCCGCGCGACTGTTATGCGGAACACAAGTCTCCTTGCGGTTGAATTCACCGGACGACGTTGATGACGACGCCGCCGTAGACCCGATGGCCGTACCGCGTGTCAATTCCGAAGAACGCGGGGGCGCCGTCGTTGGCCCGGACGGCGGTGAACCGGTAATCGCCGCGCAGACCCCAGATGCCGCTTGGCGCGTACCACTTCACGCCGCCGCCCACGTTCCCGGTCAGAAACGTTTCGGTGCTGTTGATACCGAGTTCGGCGCGCTCGAACGTCGTCAAGCCACCGACGCCGCCGGTCACGTACGGCACGAGCGGCGAGCGGGTCGGCGCCGACACGACCATGTTCCCCGTGTAGGACAGCTGACTGGGGCTCATGCGCGTCGCGTTCCCGCCGCCGAACTGCAGATCCTGCGAGAGGCCCAGCGTGCCGCCGACTTCGCCTTCCACGCCGACGACGCGATTGATGTTGTAGGTGAGCGCGCCGCCGAGCGTGTAGCTGCGGAAGCTCGGTCCGTTGTTGCTGCTCGTGTAGAAGGTGCCGCCGCCGGGAATCAGCGTCACTTCAACGGTCCCCGGCGTGATCGACTCCTGTGCGAGTGCTTGCCCCGCGCCGATGATCGACCAGCCTGCGAGAAGAATTGCGATCCCACGTGTCATGTTCGTCTCCTGTCGGCATGGCCTCCTGCCGGCCTCCTGCCGCGTAGCTCCTGCTGGGTCGTTCCCGTGTCTGGTGGAAGGGCAAGGCGGATGCCGGCGGCGATCGAGTGAAACAGGCGCGAATCGCGCAGACGGGCCGGGCGCGCTGGTCAGGCCGATGCGTCGTCCTGCGCACGGTGGTTACCGGTGCGCAAGATCACAACGACCGGGGGCAGGGACTGGAGTAGTGACCCATGTCCGTTCGCTGGGTTCGCCGGGTTCGCGCTCGGTGCTCGGGGTTCGATAGGTTCGCTGGTTCGCGTGGTTCTGCAGGTCGCGAGGTTCTCCGGGTGTCGGGCCGGGCCTGGATTACTTCGAAAGATTTCGATATATTGAAATGAAGTTGATGAGGGTCAGGTGGACGACGCCGTCCTGGTAAAGGTGCTGAGGGCGCTGGCCGATCCGAAGCGCCTGCGGATGACGCAGGAGATCGCGGCGGCGGGCGAGTTGTCGTGTGGGCAGCTGGCCGAGCGGTTCGACGTCTCTCAGCCGACCATTTCGCACCACCTCCGTATCTTGAAGGAGGCCGAGGTCCTTCTGGTCCGCGAAGCGGGGCAGCACCGCTTCATCTCGGTCAACCGCAAGCTCATCCGTGACCTGGGCCGTTTCCTTCCGTTGGGGGCGCTCGCAAGCACTCCGCCCGGGCGGCGGCCGCGACTTGTCACGAAAACCCGTTCTCACGCGTCTATTCAGAGATGACCAGCGGCACGCTTCCCGAGATCGACGCTGTTGTTCCGCTCGACGCGTTCCACGAGGTGCTCTCGACCCTCGCCAGCGCGCTCGACATCCGCGACGTCTTCCAGCGCCTGAGCACGATCGCGGCCCGCATCGTTCCGCACGACGAGGCCAACCTCGCGCTGTTGAGCGACGACGAAACCGAGTTCCGACTGTTTGCCAGCACGAACGACGGAGCGCCGGAGATCCTGTGCCCGGGCGCCAACTCGATGCTGCAGCATCCGCTGTCGCCGCGCATCTTCCAGGACGGCTTCTGCCGCGAGCGCGGCTTTCGATCGGGTGTCCGCGTGCCAGTGAGGTCCGATGGCCGGGCTATCGGCGTGCTGGCGCTTCTCTCCCGGCAGGCGCATGTGTACGCCCAGACGGATCTGGGGTTGGCCCAGCGGCTTGCGGACTACGTCGCGATTGTCATCTCGCGCCAGCGACTGGCGGATGAAGCGCGTCGCGCGGCGGTGGACCGCGAGCGTGCCGCCAACCTGGAGGCGTCCGTCGAGCTCCTGCGCGCCATTGCCGCCGTCCTCGACATCCGCACGGTTTTCCCGCAGGTGTCCGAGATTGCGAACAAGGTGCTGCCGCACGATCGGCTGACGATGTCCTTCCACGATCGCGGCGGGGAGATCCTGATCGAGGCGGCGTCGAACGACGAGTTTCCGGGCGTCAAGCGGCTCGTCAAGATGGAGAACGCGCCGAACATGCCGGGCGGCTTCCTGATCATCGACGACATCACGCTCACGCCGCTGCCGATTGTGGAGCCGGCCGACATGCAGGATCGTCTGGTCGCGGCGGGGTACCGATCGTTCCTCGGTGTGTTTGCCCTCGCGCGGGACCGCGAGATGGGCCTGGCGTTCTGGTCGAAGCGGGTGGGCGCGTTCACACCACTCGATGTGCCGGTTGCGCGGCGAATCGCTGACCACGTCGCGCTTGCGGTCTCTCACGAGCAGCTCGCGGAAGCCGCCCAGCAGGTCGCCGACGCGCGCGCACGCGCGGAGCGCCTGGAGTCGCGCGTGCAGTCGCTGGCCAAGGAGCTCGATTCCAAGACGGGCCACGGGCGCGTGGTCGGAGATTCAGAGCCCTGGAAGGACGTCCTCAAGAAGGCGACGCAGGTTGCCGCCACCGACACGACCGTGCTGCTGAGCGGGGAATCGGGAACCGGCAAAGAGGTTGTCGCGCGATTCCTCCATCGCGCGTCCGCGCGGAAGAGCGGGGCATTCATCGCGTTGAACTGCGCTGCGCTGCCCGAGCAGCTGCTGGAGTCGGAGCTGTTCGGCTACGAGCGGGGCGCCTTTACGGGCGCGCAGCAGTCGAAGCCCGGACAAATCGAGCTCGCGGCCGGCGGCGTGCTGTTTCTCGACGAGGTCAGCGAGATGAGCCTCGCGGCGCAGGCCAAATTCCTCCGGGTGCTCCAGGAGCGGGAGTTCCAGCGGCTCGGCGGCACGCGTCTGCAGAAAGCTGACGTCCGGATCGTCGCGGCAACGAACCGCGATCTCCGGAAGGCGGTCGATCGGGGTGAGTTCCGCGAGGATCTGTACTACCGTCTGCAGGTGTTCGACATCCGCATTCCGCCGCTTCGCGACCGCCGCGCAGACATCGAGCCGCTCGCCGAAGCGTTTCTGCAGGAGATCGGACGGTCGTTCGGTCGTCCGCCCGCGGGGCTGACGCGGGACGCGAAAGAGGCGATGATCGCGTACTCATGGCCGGGCAACGTCCGAGAGTTGCGCAACGCGCTCGAGCGCGCGGCGATCCTCTGTGAAGGCGGGCTCATCACGGCGCAGCATCTCTCGCTCCGGCGAGACGAGCGGCCGGCGCCCGAGCCTGTGCCGGGGCTGTCCTTGCCGGCATCGCGGCCGACGACCGACCTGGGCGTCGTGGAGCGGGAGACGATCGCGCGAGTTCTGAGCGAGACGCGCTGGAACAAGTCGCAGGCCGCCCATCGGCTTGGCCTCTCGCGGACGCAGCTCTACGTGCGCCTTCGAAAGTACGGCCTCGAGCAGCCCGCGCGCGCCTAGTGGCGCGCGCGGGTAGCCTCGGTGACTCCACGCCTTTACGCTTTCCTATCGAAAACCAAAAACTGAACGGTCCGGGCTCGTGAGCAGAACCGTGAAGGTAACGGTTCTTGCAGTGGACCGGTCTGAAGGCATATGCGCCTGATTGAGGTCCCAATGATGTCCTGCTCAAAGTGCAGCCTGCGTGCCCTGCAGATGACGATTTTCGCGCTCGCGGTGTCAGCCTCCACTGCTCTTGCGGATCCCCCGGGTCGCGTCGCGCGGATCAGTTTTGCGACCGGCTCAGTCTCGTTTCGCCCCGGGTCGCTCGACGAGTGGAGCACCGCGACGGTGAACTATCCGCTGACGATCGGCGATCACATATGGACCGATCGCGGCTCGCGCGGCGAGCTGCAAATCGGATCCACCGTCGTCCGCATCGCGCCGTCCACCGAGCTCAGCCTGCTCAACCTGGACGATCGGACAGCGCAGTTCCGTGTGACGCAGGGCGCGGTCTCCGTTCGCGTTCGCAACCTCACCGGCGACGACATCGTCGAGATCGACACGCCGAACACCGCCGTGTCGGTGACCCAGCCCGGTCTGTACCGCGTCGACGTGAGCGACGCGGGAGATTCGAGCAACGTCACTGTACGTCGAGGCGAGGTCGAGGTGAGCGCTGGCGGATCGTCGTTCCCGGTTCGCGCGGAGGAGGCCGCTCGGTTGAACGGGCTCGACGCCGTGCAGCCGAACGTCGGCGCGGCGTCCGCGTTCGACGAATTCGAGGACTGGTGCCTGACGCGCGAGCGCAGCGCGGAGACGGCGCAATCGACCCGCTACGTCTCGCGCGACGTGATCGGCTACGAGGATCTCGATGCGAACGGGAGCTGGCAGACCGCCGGCGAGTACGGGCCGGTCTGGTTTCCGCGCGTCCGCGCCGAGTGGGCGCCTTACCGTTTCGGGCACTGGATCTGGGTAGACCCCTGGGGCTGGACCTGGGTGGACGAGGCTTCGTGGGGCTTCGCGCCGTTCCACTACGGCCGGTGGGTGTTCGTACAGGCGCGCGGCTGGGCGTGGGCGCCAGGCACGATCGTCGCGCGGCCGGTCTACGCGCCGGCGCTCGTCGCGTTCGTCGGCGGACCGACCTGGAGCGCCTCGTTCGGCGTGGGCGCGGCGCCGGTCGCCTGGTTTCCGCTCGGACCCCGAGAAGTGTTCGTGCCGGCGTATCGGGTGTCACCGGTGTACGTGCAGCGCGTCAACGCGACGCACGTCACGAACGTCAACGTCACCGTGATCAACAACGTCACGACCGTCAACACCACCAACGTGACGTACGTGAACCGCTCGGTGCCAGGTGCCGTGACCGCGGTGCCGCGCGACGCGTTCGTCAGCGCGCGGCCCGTTGCCGCCGCCGCCGTGGCCGTGTCGCGCGCGCAGGTGCAGGCGGCGCCAGTTGTGGGGACGGCTGCGCCAGTCGCGCCCGGGCGCGCGAGCATCGTCGGACTGGTGCAGGTGCGTGCCGCAGCACCGCCGCCGGCGGTCACCGCGCGTCAGGTCGTCGTCCGCAACGCGCCGCCGCCGCCGCCGGTCGCGTTTGCCGCCAAGCAAGCGGCGCTCGAGCAACATCCCGGTCAGCCGGTCGATTCTGAGATGGAAAACGCGCTTCGCGCGCGGAACGCACAGAACGCTGCCACGCACCCGCTCGTCCGAACAGCGGTCGTTTCCGGCGCTACGCCGGCGAATCGCCCAGGCGCTGCCGCACCGGCGAATCGTCCTGCGGCCACCGCGCCTGTGCCCGTTGTCCAGCCGCGCGCCGTCGCGCCTCTCGCGCCTCCGACTCCGGCGCCGCCGCCCCCGGCGCCGCAGCGCGTCAACCCCATGCCGCCACCACCCGCCGCGCCGCCGGCCAATCCATCGCCGGCCGCCGCGGTCGCGCGCCCTGCCGGCTCGCCTGCCGACCTCGCGGCGCGCCACGCGCAGGAGCGCGCGCAGCTCGACGCTCGCCACGCGCAGGAGCGCTCCACGCTTCAGGCACAGCACCAGCAGGAACAGGCCGCCGCCGACGCGCGTGAGCGCGCGCAGATCCAGCAGCGCCACCAGCAGGAGCTCAAGGACCTCCAGGACCGACAGAAGCAGGAGCGCGACGCCACGCAGAAGCGCCAGCAGGAGGAACGCAAGGCGAAGCCACGGTAGAGCTGGCCGTCAGCAAAAAGACATCGCGTCGTCACCGGCTTCGGCTAGAGTTCGGCCGGAGGAAATATGGGCCTGCTCGACACCATGAAAGGCGTGCTCACCCAATACGCGTCGGGCACAGCGTCTCCGGCAAAACGTCGAAGCACGCCATCGTCCGACATCATCCGATCAATCGCGCAGCGCGTCGAGCAGAGCAACCCCGGCGCGATCGACAAGATGAGCTCGTTCTATGCTCAGCATCCCACGCTCGTAAAGACACTCGGTAGCGCCGCGATGATGATCGCGATGCGCAAGATCGCGGAGCGGCACGCGCAGAACGCCTGACCGCTGGAGGAGGGATCCATGGCGCTGATGGAAAAGTACGCGGACTTGTTCCAACTCGCGAACCAGGTCGGCTTGAAGGATCCGGACGTCAAGGAGGAGGGAGGAAAGCTGAAGATCAGCGGCAAGACCGAGTACCAGCTCGACGCCAACCACTTGTGGGACAACATCAAAACCCACGCCGATTGGGAGAGCGAGATCGTTGCCGACATTCGCGCCGAGCAATCCGACCCCTACGGCGTGCACACGGTCGTGTCCGGCGACACGCTGTCGAAGCTCGCCAAGATCTACCTGGGCGACCCGAACCGCTACCCGGAGATTTTCAAGGCCAACAGCGACCAGCTGACCAATCCGGACCAGATCAAGGTCGGACAGAAGCTGAAGATTCCTGCGCGCTCATGAGCGGCGCGAATGCTCTGACGGCCGGCCGATCGGTCGGCCGGTCGTAGGACCGAACGCGCCGGGCGCAAGAGGCTGCGTGCTAGGATCCGGGTCCGCCGGAGAAACACATGGCCTATGCGCTGAGACCACTGACGCTTGGCGAGCTGCTCGACCGCACCTTTCTCTTCTACCGGCAGCATTTCGCGCTGTTTGTCGGCGTCACGGCTTTACCGAACCTGTTATCGCTGTTGTTCGGCCTTGCCTTGATCGTGACCCGAGCCCGTGTCAGCGGCCCCGGGTCGGTCCTGATCTCGGCTCTGGCCGCGTCCCTCGTCTTTCTCGTGACCGCCGTCTTCACTCAGGCCGCGACGGTCGTCGTCGTGTCGCAGATCCAGCTGGCGAAGCCGACGAGCATCCTCGACGCATTCAAGAGCATCCGACCCAGACTCGCCGAGCTGGTGATCCTCACCCTCAATATGGGCGTCAGAATCGCGCTCGGGTTCCTCCTGTTGATCGTGCCCGGCATTCTGCTCTCGTTGCGATATGCCCTCGCGATTCCCGTGGCGATTCTGGAGTGGAGCTCGGGCAACGAGTCGCTGCTCCGAAGCGCGGATCTCACGAAGGGTCATCGTGGAAGGATTTTTCTCATCTATGTCCTGTTCTTCGTGATGTCGGCGAGCGTCAACCTGCTGTGGCAGGTGCCATCTCGAATGTTGTTCGGGACTGCCCGAGGCGGGCCGGAGGCGATGACGGCGCAGATCGTGGCCCAGTTCTTCAACTTCGCAACGCAAGCCCTCATCGGGCCGGTGGCGACCATCGCGTTTACGCTCTTGTACTATGACGTGCGCGTTCGGAAAGAAGCCTTCGATCTCGAGCACATGATGCAACAGCTCGACGAACGGGCGCCCGACGGTCCGGCGACCACATGAGCCGCGGCTGGGGCGCGTGCCTCATGGTGATGGCGTTGGGATGTCCGGCCGCTGGGGCGGCGGGCGCGATGCAGAACGCCGCCGCCTCTCCGATATCGTTGGTCGAGTACATCGCGTTTCTCGATCGTCTGCGCTTCTCGATTGCGAACCCGACCGAGCAAGCGCCTTCAAGGTCGGTGAGAGATCTCCCTCAGATCCTCCGCGTCGAGACGCCGCAAGGGGCATTCCAGGTTCGTCTCGCGCGTGTTGCCGACGACTTGCGCGTGTGGCAGAGAACGCACGACACGGCTGCGCAGCGCCGGCTGAGCGGCGACCTCGCGATGCTTCGATCCGAAGCGGTCGCGTTCGGCGAGCCGAGCCCCGACGTTGCCGCGCAGCACGCGCAGCTTGCCGACATCCTCAGCCGGTCCGAGTTCGGTGGGATCCGGGGCCCCGGTTGGATCGACCGCCTGAAGCAACGCGCCTTCGAAGCGATAGCGTCGCTGGCACGACTGCTGGTGGGCGAGTCAGCCATTCCAGCGGTCGGCGACGCGCTGGTCTACGCGCTCGTCGCCGCCGCATTTGTCGCCGTGGCGCTTCTGACGGCTCGATGGCTCACACGACCTTCGCGCGTGGAGGCTGATGCGCCCGCGCCGGTGCCGGCACAGTCGAAGGAGTGGCCGGCGTGGTTGGCCGACGCGCACGCGGCAGCGGCAGGCGGCCGATGGCGTGATGCCATCCATTTGTGCTACTGGTGCGCCGTGTCGTTTCTCGAAGCCAAGGGCGCATGGTCTCCCGATCGATCGCGTACACCACGCGAGTACCTCCGGCTTCTTCCAGAGGGCGGCACTGAGCGTCCCGCGCTGGCGCTGATGACCCGGCGGTTCGAGTCGGTGTGGTACGGCGCGGACGACGCGGACGCCCGGTCGTTTGCCGAGGCGCTGGCGAGCCTCGAGAAAATCGGATGCCCTCCCGCGTGACCGCTGGGAGCGATCGGAACGTGTTGATCGCCGTCGCCGGCGTCTCACTTGCACTGATTGTTCTGAGCCTCGTTCTAGCCGCGCGCGCGGACGAAGCTGACACGCCCACGACGTACTCCGCCGGATCGGGCGGCGCCAAGGCGGCCTACCTCCTGCTCGAGGCGGCCGGCTATTCCCAGCAACGCTGGGAGCGGTCCGTCCTCGAATTGCCTCGCGACGGCCGCGCGACCTTGATCGTCGCCGAGCCCGACGTCGCGCCGACAGCGGACGAGCGCGCTGCCGTCAGCCGATTCATCGATGCGGGCGGCCGCGTGGTGGCGACTGGTGTCGTCGGTGCGATGTTCCTCCCGGAACATCGCACGGCGCCCGATCCGATCGGCGGCCTGACCTGGCGCCGCCTCGCTGCGCGCTCACCGTCCTCGATCACCCGGGCCGCGCCGGAGATCACCATGGCGCCTGGCGCGTTCTGGGACGCGGAGGCGCCCATCCTGCCGCTCTACGGCGACGGCGCCCGGACACGCGTGATCATGTACAACGTGGGCCGAGGCGAAGCTGTCTGGTGGGCGTCGGCGACGCCGTTGACCAACGCCGGCATCCGGGAACCGGGTAACCTCGAGTTCCTGCTCGCGTGCCTCGGCGATCGGCGTCGACCCGTCTACTGGGACGAGTACGCGCACGGATATCAGGCCCTGCCGGCGGCGGCAATCGATACCGGCATGTCGTGGCTCGGCGCCCAGCTGTTGCTCGTCCTGGTGGCCGTCATCGCGACGTACTCCCGGCGAAGCGGTCCGGTGCTGGCCGCACCGGCGGAGAACCGCCTCTCGCCCCTCGAGTTCGTTCGTACGCTCGGCGCGCTGTACGAGCGCGCGGGCGCGGCGGCGGTCGCTGTCGACATCGCCTGCGAGCGATTTCGATATCGGCTGACCCGCGTGCTCGGCCTGCGAACCGACGCGCCGGCCGACGATCTCGCCCGGGCGGTCAGCGACCGGCGGAGTGTCCACGATCCCGAATTGGCGACACTGCTCCGAAGCTGTGAGGCGGCCCGTTACGACGCGACCCTGACGCCGGCCGCAGCGTTGGCGCTCGTCCAATCGCTGGCCGATTGGAGCGCCCGGCTGGGCCTCGTCGAGCCTCGTTCGAAGGAGCACGCCTGATGGACGCTGTTCGATCGCTGACGCGCCACGTTCTGACGCAGATGGACCGCGTCATCGTCGGGCAGGAGCGCCTCAAGACGGAATGCCTGATCGTGCTGCTCTGCGAGGGCCACGCGCTCGTCGAAGGCGCGCCCGGCCTGGCGAAAACCCTGGCCATCAAGACGCTGTCGCGGCTGCTTCGCCTCGACTGCCAGCGTGTGCAGTGCACCACCGATTTGATGCCGGCTGACATCACCGGGACCAACGTGGTGAACATGTCGACCGGCACCTTTCAGCTCCACAAGGGCCCGGTCTTCACCGACCTGCTGCTGGTGGACGAGGTCAATCGCATGCCGCCGCGCACTCAGGCCGCCCTGCTCGAGTGCATGGAAGAGCGGCAGGTGACGATCGACGGCGAGCGGCACCGACTCTCGCCCTTCTTCAGTGTTTTTGCCACGCAGAATCCCGTGGAGTTCGAGGGCACCTACCCGCTTCCCGAGGCGCAGCTCGATCGGTTTCTCGTCAAGATCCGCGTGCCGTATCCGGAAGCCGCGGAAGAAGTACAGCTGCTCTCGAACGCGCAGGCCGGCTTCGACGCGCGTCACCTGGATTCGATCGATCTGGCGATCGTCGATCCGGAGACGCTGGCGGTCGCCAGGCGCGATGTGCGCGCGGTGACCGTACAGGACTCGCTGCTGACCTACATCACACACCTGGTGCGGCGAACTCGGGAATGGCCGACGGTGTCGCTTGGCGCCAGCCCGCGGGCGGCGCTCAACCTGATGCTTTTCTCCAAAGCGATCGCGGCCATGGACGGCCGCACGTTCATCATTCCCGACGACGTGAAGGGCGCGGTGGCGCCTGTGCTGCGGCATCGGCTCGTGGTCAGGCCAGAAGCCGATCTCGAGGGTGTCACACCCGACCAGATTCTTCAGGACGTGACGCGCGCGGTCGAGGTCCCGCGGTGAGCGTGTCCCGTGTACCGGCGTCCATCGAGGCGCGGGCGCGGGCCGCGTCTCGATTCGGCGCCGCGTTCGGCCCGCGATTCTTCATCCTGCTCGCCGCCGGCTTCCTGTGGATCGGACCGGCATTCTACGAACCACGTGTTCTGTACGCGGTTCCGGCGTGGGACGTCCTCGTGCTGGCCGTCTGGCTGATCGATCTGGTCCGGCTGCCCGCGCCGGCGCATATCGCGGCGCGGCGGTCCTGGCGATCTCTTGTTGCGCTCTCGGTCGAATCGACGGCGCGGGTGACCGTGAGCAACCGGTCCGATCGCGTGATTCGCATCCGCCTGGTGGACGCGGTCCCGCACCAGCTTCGCGCGGAGGCGCCCACGCTCGACCTGGCTCTACGCCCCCGCAGCGAGGCCGAGGGTGAGTACCGGATCCTGCCGCGCGAGCGGGGCCCGATCGCCGTGGGCAGCGCGTACATCCGGTATCGCAGCCCGATCGAGATCGCGGAACGCTGGGCCCGCGTCGATCTCGACCAGACGATCATCGTCTACCCGAACATCGAGGAAGCCAGACGGGAGTCGATGTTCCTGATCCGCAATCGACAGACCGACGCAGAGCGCCGATCGAGGTCGATTCGCGGCACCGGCCGGCTGTTCGAGAGCCTTCGCGATCACCAGGACGGCGACGAGTTCCGGGACGTGTGCTGGACCGCCAGCGCCCGGCGCGGCAAGCTGATCACGCGCCTCTACGAGGCCGAGCGGAGTCAGCCAATCTGGGTGGTCATCGATGCAGGACGCCTGATGCGCGCGCGTTTGAACGAGGTCACAAAGCTCGATCACGCCGTGAACGCGGCGCTGACCCTGGCGCAAGTCGCCAACAGTTCGGGCGACCGAATCGGGCTGCTCGCGTACGGCCGGCGGGTGGTGCACTCGGTCGCGCCGGGCCGCGGCAGCTCACACCTCGGGGAGCTGCTGCGTCATCTGGCGCTCGTCAGGGCTGAAGAAGGAGAACCCGATCATTTCGGCGCCGCGGCGCGTCTGATGACAGACCAGAAGCGGCGGAGCCTCGTGGTGTGGATCACCGATGTGCCCGACGTGGCGATGACGCCGGACGTGATTCACGCGGCATCGAAGTTGATGCCCCGTCACCTGGTGCTCCTGGTCGTGATTGGTCAACCCGATCTCGGCGCGATGACGCGCAGGAGGCCCGGCCGGATCGACGAGATGTACCGGATGGCGGCGGCGCAAGAGGTCGTGCACCGGCGCGAGCTGCTGCTGGCGAGGATCAGGGTGCGCGGCGCGCTCGCCATCGAAGCAACGGGCAACCTGTCGCCCGCTCTCGTCAACGCGTACCTCGAGGTCAAGCAGCGGAGTCGGTTGTGACGCGCGGAGCGGTGGGCCGGAAGAGATAGGCGACCAGCAGCACGAACAGCGCTCCCGCCATCACGAATTTCAACGCAATGCTCAACTCAGTCGGCGACACGAACGCCTCGATGACGCCGGCGACAACAAGAATGGGCAGGCAGCCGAGCATGAGCTGCACCGCCTCGGTTCCTGCGAGCGCAACCGCCTGCCGTCTCGGACGTACACCAGGGAACAGCATGCCCTGCGCGAGCCTGAGCCCCGCGCCTCCTGCGATCACGAGGGCCGGAAGCTCGAGGACGCCATGCGGCGCAACGAAACTCCAGAGGGACAGGCTCATGTGCGACTGGGCGCAGGCGGCGCCGATGACGCCGAGCAGCAGGCCGTTGAGTACCAGCATGTAAAACGTGCCGATGCCGCCGGTCACACCCATCGCGAACAAGATGAGCGCCACGGTCATGTTGTTGGTCATGATCCGGCTGGACGCGACCGGCTTGATGGCGACGATGGAATGCGTCCACATCTCGCGGCGCGCGATCGTTTCGACCATGGCGGGGCCGAGAAAGCGCGCCTTGAAGTCGGGGTTGCGGTACGCGAGGCTCGCGCCGACGGCGCTGGCCGCGAGGAAGATGGCCGCCGACACCGCACACACGGCGAGGTTGCGCGTGAACGTGCGGGGGTAGTCGAGCACGAAGCGGAAGGCGTCCGCCGGGCGCGGCCGCTCCACCGAGTAGATCGTATGGTGAGCGCGCGCGAGCAACTGGTTGACGTATTCTGCGTAGCGCACCGAGCCCGGTTGGTCGCCGAGGACGGCAAGGTCCGACGCAATCTGCCGGTAGAGGAGGCCCAGCTCCTGCAGCTCCGATCGGCCGAGCGACGCAAACCCGAGCCGGGACGTGCGATCGAGGAGCTCGTCGAGCCGTTGCCACGACTGCCGGCGCTGTTCGATCCAACGCGTGGAGATCACGAGCGTACCCCGATGAACGAAGACGAGTGGCTCAAGATCGACACGCCCGAGCAGGTCGCGCTCGAGCTGCCGATCGCGGGTCTCGGCAGCCGGTTTCTCGCCGTCGCCGTGGACACTGTACTGCAAGTCGTCCTGTACACCGCCGCGCTCCTGATCGTGTCCTTCCTGTCCGCGCTTCCCACCATCACGACGCTCACGGCCACCGTGGGTTCGGCCGCGCTGGTTCTCTTCGCGTTCTGCGTCTACTGGGGATACTTCGCGCTGTTCGAAGCGTTCTGGAGCGGCCAGACCCCGGGCAAGCGCTTAACCGGCATTCGTGTCGTGAAGGAGTCGGGCCGGGCCATCAACGGGTACGACGCGATCGCGAGAAACGTGCTGCGCGCGATTGACTTTCTGCCGGCAATGTACGCGGTGGGGGTCGCGGTCATGATGCTCAACCGGAACAGCCGCCGCCTCGGCGACTACGTCGCGGGGACCATCGTCGTTCACGATCGCGTCTCGGCCGGCCTGCAGCCGATCGGGACCGCGGCGGTTGCCGTCGCGGGGCCCATCGAGAACCTGGCTCGGATGACGGCGGACGAGCTCGTGCTGATCGAGACCTACCTGCAGCGGCGCGCCGATCTCGAGCCGTGGGTCCGCTCCGAGATGGCTGGGCAAATCGCCAGCCGGATCGAACAGAGAACAGGCGTGCGCCGCGATGCCGGGCGCGATGTCGACGAATTCCTCGAGTCGGTCGCGCGGCACATCCGCGACACGGCGCGGTTCTGATTCCGTTCAGCGGTACGCGGCGGCCTGGATGGCGTACAGCTCCGCGTACTGGCCGCCCCTGGCGACGAGCGCGTCGTGCGCGCCAACCTCGACGACGCGCGCGCCGTCGAGCACGACGATGAGGTCGGCCATGCGCACGGTGCTGAAGCGGTGCGACACGAGAAGGGTGATCCGGCCGTCGGCGCGAATGTCGTCGCCGCGCAGGGCGGTCGTGCGGGTGGCCGCAGCGGCGTATCGCTCGAACAGCGCGTGCTCCGTCTCCGCATCCAGCGCGGCGGTCGGTTCGTCCAGTACGAGGAGCAGCGGTCGATCGCGCATGAAGCCGCGCGCGAGCGCCAGCTTCTGCCATTGGCCGAAGCTGACCTCGACGCCGCCGGGCCACGTCGGACCGAGCTGCGTGTCCAGCCCCGCCGGGAACCGCGCCACGACGTCGTCCGCTCCCGCGCGGCCGACGGCTGTCAAGGCGGCCGGCCGGTCGTCGAGGCGCGGAACATCGCCGACGCCGACCGTCTGTTGCGCGTGGAGCTCGAAACGAAAGAAATCCTGGAACGCGCCGGCGAGCCGCGCGCGCCACGCCTCGACGGGCATCCGGCCAAGCTCCTCCGCGTCGATCAGAATGCGGCCGCTGGTCGGCGTGTACAAGCGGCAGAGGAGCTTGACGAGGGTCGTCTTGCCCGCTCCGTTCTCACCGACGATGGCCACAACGGACCCTGCCGCGAGATCCAGGTTGACGTCGTCCAGCACCAGCCGATCGGTGCCAGGGTACGCGAACGACACATGCTCGAACCGGATGCCCGTCGCGAGACGATCGGGCACCGGCGCGGCGTCATGGCGCGCCTGGGCGGCGGCGTAGTCCTCGAGCCACGCCAGCCGCCGGGAGCCGTCGAGCCAGACTCCGCGGAGGAACCCGATCTCGCCAACGGTTGCGCCGATGTAGGCGGAGAGCCGCGAGCCGGCCGCAAGGACGAGGAGCACGTTGCCGGGTGTCGCGTGAACGCCGCGAGCGACGAAGATGACGGCGCCGACAAAGCCGATGCCGAAAGTGGCCCACGCCGCTGTGTGCCACAACGCGCTGGTCGTGCGCGCGTTGGCGACCGGTCGATACCAGCGTTCCCACGCCGCGCGGCGTGCGGCCACCAGGCGGCCGCCGATGCCGGTCACGCGCACCTCTTTGCCGGGCGCGGCCGTCGTGGCGAGCATGAACAGATGGCGTGCCAGCCGGTTGTCGGGGGCGCCGCGCTCTTCGGCGGCGCGCTCCACTCCGGGCCGCCAGGTGGAGACCAGCACGGTGGGCAGCGCGAACGCCGCGAGCAGGGCAAGCGCCGGGTGAATCGACACGAGCAGGGCGATCGTGATCCCGAGACGGAGAATCCAGCCGCACGTCGAGAACATCGACCAGTACATGTGGTCGAGCACGAAGACCTGATCGCGCAGGACGGCGAGCCGGTTGAGGTAATCGGCGCGCTCGTGGTGCTCGAGCGTCGGGATCGACGCCTGAAGGCCGGCGACATGCGACTCGAGCGCGATCGTCAGGCGATCGCGGAAACGCCGCTGCGTGCGGTCGCTGACGACGCGCAGAAACCACGTGGCGGTGGCGGATGCACCGAGCCCGAGCGCAGCTGTCATCGCGAGCGTGCGTCTGCCGGTCAGCACACCGTCCGCGAGCAGCTTGAACCAGACGGCGAGCAGCGCGTCCGGGACGGCGGCCAGCAGCGACATCCCGAACGCGACGACGAGCAGCAGCGGCTCGGCCTGGTACCCTCGCTCGAGCGCGCGCCACATCGACGAGAGGGCGGGCGGCAGGTCGTCACGCGAGGACATCGACGCCGCCTCCTTCGCC
>DASZFS010000227.1:0-19756 GCA_035939575.1 Vicinamibacterales bacterium
CGGCCACGAGTCTCCAGCCCCATCCTGCGTCATTCAGTGCTGGCGGGATGACTATTTCCCGTGAGCGTCCATCGCCGCGTTCGCGAGCCGGTCCGCATGGGCGTTGCGCGCGCGCCGGACGTGCTCGAACGTGACCCGACCGATCTCGCGCGCCATGCGCTGTGCGGTCGCGTGCAGCGGCTGCAGACCCGCGTGCTTGACCTTGAAGTTGCCCAGCATCTGCTGGACCAGCAGGAGGGAATCCGACCGCACGTGCAGAGCCCGGTGGCCGTGAGCCAGCGCCCACTCGAGCGCCGCCAGCAGACCCCGATACTCCGCGACGTTGTTCGTGGCGACGCCAATCGACGCGCCGAACTCCTCGACGAGGCTGCCGTCCTCGCGCTCGATGCGGACGCCGTAGCCGGCCGGGCCCGGATTGCCGCGCGCGCCGCCGTCGATATACGCGACGATCACGATGCCGTGGATCCGGCGCCGCCGGCGGGTGCGACGGGTGCGGCGGCCGGGACGTAGAAGAGAATGCGCTGGCAGTGGTCGCACTGCACGATCTCGTTGTTGCGCAGCACGGTGTTGAAGACCTGCGGTCGCAGGCGCACATGGCAGATCGTGCAGATGCCGTCGCGGGCTTCGGCTACGGCGACACCGTTGCGCCGCTTCGAGACCAGGTCGAAAACCGAAAGCACCTCCGGCGTGATGCCCGCCACCACCGCGCGACGCTCGACCGAAATGCGGGCGAGCGCGGCCTTCAACTCCTCGAGCTCGCGCGCCAGATCCCTGCGGTCCGCCTCGACGCCCTTCAGCTCAGCGGACAGCGCCGCCTCCGCGCGCTTCACGTCGGCGGTCAGCTCGTCGGCCTGAACCATCAGCTCGAGAATCTGGTCCTCGCGCGTCTTGATCTCCCCCTGCGCGAAGGCAATCTCGTGCTGGATCGCGTGATACTCCTGGTTGGTCTTGACCGCCATCGCCTGCTCCCGGAACTTCGAGAGCCGGCCCTGGTGCACCGAGACGTCTTTCTCGATATTGCGGCGTGATCCCTGGTTCGTGGCGAGCTGCTCTTTCGCCGAGGCCAGGTGCTGCCGTGCGATCTCGATCCGGGCATCCAGCGCCTTGTCAGCCTCCGGCGCGTCCGCCAGCCGCCGCTCCGCATCGTGCGCCGCGGTGTCGAGGCGCTGCAGGGTGATGAGGCGTTCGAGGTCGGCGTTCATCGGAAGGCCCCATTGTACAATGTCGCACTGCGACGAACCGATGTAACGGCCGCGATGCTCACACTGTTCTTCGAATGCCTGCTGGCGTTCGGTGTCTCGCTGGTCCTCACGCCGCTCTGCCGCGCCGCAGCGCGCCGCCTCGGGTACGTGGCCGCCCCGAAGGAAGACCGCTGGCACCAGCGCCCCACCGCGCTCTTCGGCGGCGTCGCGATCGGCGCGACGGTCCTCGGGCTCGGCGCCTCGATCCGGCCGCTCGCCGAGCTCCGGCCGCTGCTGCTGTCGGGGGGGCTCATCGCCGCCTTCGGGCTGGCCGATGACGTTCTCCCGCTCAAGCCGTCCACCAAGCTCATCGCGCAGGTGCTGGTTGCGTCCACCCTGATGTTCTTCGGCTACCGGCTGCACTGGCTGACGTCGCAAATCGGCGACTCCATGCTGACTCTCTTCTGGATCGTCGGCATCACGAACGCGTTCAACCTGCTCGACAACATGGACGGGCTGTGCGCGGGCATCGCCACCATCGCGGGCGTCTTCGTCCTCGCCGCGCTCGTTGCGGACGGCGGCGGGGCCGCAGGAGCGGACGGTGCCGCCGCACCGCTCGCCCTCTATGTCGTCACGTTGATCGGCGCGACGGCCGGGTTCCTCGTGTACAACGCGCACCCCGCGTCCATCTTCATGGGTGACACCGGCAGCCTGTTTCTCGGCGTCAACTTCGCCGCGCTGACGCTCGCCGCGCGCCAGGCGGGCACGGGACAGTCGGGGCTCCTGTCGGTCGTTGCGGTGCCCGTTCTCCTGCTGATGATTCCGATCTTCGACACCACGCTCGTCACAGCGCTCCGGCTGCTGTCCGGCCGCCCGCCGTCGCTCGGCGGCCGCGACCACACCTCTCACCGCCTTGTGGCCATCGGCCTGTCCGAGCCGATGGCCGTGGCGGTGCTGTGGACCCTCGCCGCCGGCGGCGGCATCATCGCCCTGCTGATGCAGCGGCAGGACCCGAGCTGGGGGCTCATCGCGGCGCTCGGCTTTGCCCTCGCCTTGGTCGTCTTCGCCGTGTATCTCTCGCGCATCTGCGTGTACGACGATGAGGACGTCGCCGGCCTCCGCCCCGAATCGCTCACGCCGCTCGTCTCCGACTTCATGTACAAGCGGCGGGTCGCGGAAGTGCTCCTCGACTCGTGCCTCATCCCACTGGCCTACTACAGCGCCTACCGCCTCCGCTACGAGGGTGTGCTGCTCGGCATCAACTACAAGTACTTCCTGCAGTCATTGCCCATCGTCCTCGCCGTACAGCTGCTCGCGCTCTTCGTGGTCGGAGGCTACCGCGGGGTGTGGCGGCACTTCGGCATGATGGACGCCGTCGTGTTCACCAAAGGCGTGCTCGTCGGCACGGTGGGCGCTGAGCTGGCCATCGTGTACGTGTACGGCTTCGAGAACTACTCGCGGTCCGTCTTCGTGATCTACGCGGCGCTCCTGATGCTGATGCTCTCGGCGTCCAGGGCGTCGTTCAGGCTCGTCGGCGAGTTCGTCGAGCGCCGCCGCACGATCGGGCAGCGGTGCGTCATCTACGGCACCGGCGGCGCGGCGCTGTCCACCATCCGTGCCGCGTTCGGCACCACGACGGCGCTCAGGATTCTGGGATTCGTGGACGACGACCCCCAGCAGCGCCACGCAAGGGTACAAGGGTATCCCGTCGTCGGCGATTTCCAGGCGCTGGTGTCGATGGTGGATGCCGGACAGCTCGATTGCGTCGTCGTCAACGGGCCGACCGTGGACGCGCAGCGCCTGAAGAGCCTCGAGAACGCGTGCCGGGCGCACCGGGTCAGCCTGCTGACGCTCCAGATCGACCTGAAGCCGCTCCTGCCGGCCTCTTCATAGCCGGGGCAGTCGCTCCAGCTGATCGGACAGACGCGGATGATGTTGGTCACGGAGCGACAAGAGAGGGCGATCGACCGGCCACTCGATGGCGATGCCTGGATCGTCCCAGGCAATCCCGATCTCGCCTTCCGGATCGTACAACGCGGTGCATTTGTACTCGACCTGGGCCTCGCGACTGAGGACGCAGAAACCGTGGGCGAAGCCCTCGGGTACGTAGCACTGGAGGAAGTTCTCCGCGGTCAGCGTCACGCCCATCCAGCGCCCGAACGTCGGTGAGCCCCGCCGGACGTCCACGGCGACGTCGAAGATCTCACCTTCGATGACGCGAACCAGCTTCGCCTGCGGCCGCCGGACCTGGAGGTGGAGTCCGCGGACGGCACCCGCCACCGACCGCGAATGATTGTCCTGGACGAACGTGCCATCGATGCCGGCGTCGCGGTACTTGGTCGCGTGGTACGTCTCGAGAAAGAAGCCCCGGTCGTCTCGATGGACCTTGGGCTCGATGATCAGGACTTCCCGAAGATCAGCGCGTCGAATCTGCACGGAAGGAGGCTCCTTTCGAGGCCCTGGTTCTGATACCCCCGCGGCTGCTCCCGGTCAGGAGGCGGAGGTAGGGCCGTGCGAGCCCGCGGATGAACGACTGACGGATCGAGCTGGCGGCGGCGGTTCTGCCGCGCTGCACGCGGCGGCGCTCCTCGAGCACCCCTCGGAGGCCCAGCAGGGCGTCCAGCTTCGCTCGCAGCGCGACCAGACCTTGACCCCGCCAGGGATAGAAGAGCAGCGACGCCGCGTTGAGCAACAGGTGCTGAGGCAGGTACCACCAGAACAGGGAACCCGGCATGTCCTTGACGAACGTCCAGACCATATTCCGCTCGCCATGGTAGACCGCGAAGTCGCTGCGATACCCTCCCAAGGCTGAGCTTACGTGTCGGACGCAGGCGTCCGGCACGTAGAGCGTTCGGAATCCCTGCAGCCGCAAACGAAAGCCCAGATCCACGTCCTCGAAGTAACAGAAATAGCGCTCGTCGAACCCACCAGCCGCCTCGAATGCCACCCGGCGATACAGCGCGGCGGCGGCGCACGGTGCAAAGACCTCTGCCCGATCGACCGACCAGCCCGCTGCCGCAAGGCCATGGCCGTTTCGCCACGCGCGTCCGGATGGATGATAACTATCTCCAGCGCCATCGAGGAAGTCGGGCGCCGAGTCCAGACGCATCTGACTGGCGAACGCTCCCACCGAGGGTTCCTCTTCTGCGGCCCGGACCAGGGCCTCGAGCCAGCCGGCATCGGCGAACGCATCGGGGTTCAAGAGGGCCAGGCCGTCGAACCCGCTCGCGGCGCGCGCGGCGATGTTGTTTGCTCGGGCAAAGCCCGCGTTTTCGGACAGGCGAATCAAAGTTACACGGTGCACATCGCCGACAACGCCCACGGGGTCCAGCCATGCGGCAGCCCGCGTCAGTGAGTCGTCCGTGCTTGCGTTGTCGACGATGAAGATGTGATCGGGGTGACGGCGCTGGCGTGCAAGCGATTCGAGACAACGCTCTAGCAGATTCCCACTATTCCAGTTTACGATGAGCACCGCAATCGTCACCGTCTCCCGCCTCGCGGGCCGTTCGAGGCAGGTCTCCCCGGAAACGTCATGATGCCCACGGATTTTACGGCCATTTTCGAGGGCGCTCTCGCCAACAGCACTGTGTAATGTACTTACGAAACTGCAAAGAATTCAGCCAGGGGCGACGGGACGACGCCGGCCTTTTGGGCCGTTTTGCGGGGTATTTTCGCCCATACCTCAGCGGTACGACGCTTGCCTCTCCGGTCGCGTCATGCAAATGAATCTGTTTGCTACTCGGTTGCGTAAATTGTCTGCCTCCGGCGCGTCGCCATCGAGCGCGTCCGGGCGCCGGCTTGCTCATATTGCCGCGGGTATTGTGGTTCTGTTGGCCTCGGCTGGCGCGGCGCAAGCGGGGACGCTGACGGTTGCATGGGATCCAAGCTCGGATCCGACCGTCACGGGCTACAACCTTTACTGGGGCACGCAGTCGGGAATGTATACCTCCGGCATGAACGTCGGTCTCCAGACTTCGCAGCAGGTGACCGGGCTGGCAAATGACGTGACGTATTACTTCGTCGCCAAGGCGTATAACGGCGCCGGCATTCTGAGCGCGCCGTCACCCGAAGTGTCAGGCCACACGAACGCGAAGGGCATCTGGGCTCCCACCTGGGGCGATTACCACGCGGACGGCAAGGCCGATGTCGGGGTCTTTCGACCATCAAACGGCACCTGGTACGTCTCCGGGAGCTCGCCGATCGCGTTCGGGAACGGGGGAGATATCCCGGTAGCCAGCGACTACGACGGCGACGGCATCATGGACATCGCGGTGTTCCGTCCGTCGAACGGGACGTGGTACATGTGGCTCTCCCGAACGCAGACGGGCTTGTCCATCGCATACGGAAACGGCGCGGACATTCCCGTTCCCGCGGACTATGACGGCGACGGGAAGGCAGACATCGCCGTGTTCCGGCCGTCGAACGGCACGTGGTACGCCTGGCTCTCGGCAACCCAGACTGGTTCGGCCATTCAATTTGGAAACGGGAACGACATCCCCGTTCCAGCTGATTACGACGGCGACGGGAAGGCTGACATCGCAATCTTCCGTCCCTCGAACGGCACGTGGTACCTCTGGCTGTCCGCGACGCAAACCGGCCTGACCGTTCCGTTCGGCAACGGCGCGGACAAACCGGTGCCCGCCGACTACGACGGCGACGGTAAGACCGACATCGCCATCTATCGGCCGGCGACCGGGACCTGGTACGGCTGGCTGTCAGCCACAAACACGGGATTCAGCGCGACCTACGGAAACGCATCCGACATTCCCGTTCCGGCGGACTACGATGGCGACGGGAAGGCGGACGTCGCCGTGTTCCGTCCCGCGACCGGCACCTGGTATATCTGGCAGTCTCGAACCCAGAGTGGGCTCAGCGTCGTCTACGGCAACGGGTCGGACGTTCCGCTCCCGAGCAAGCCGTGAACGGGGCCTGAGCCTCCACGCATCGAAGCACAACACGCGCGAGGGTGGTCGAGCCGACGATTACCCTCGCTCTCTTCACGCGTTCCCGCCCCCGTCATTCCGGTGCGCCGATAGCTTGGTGCTAGACTAGCGTCTGCTCGACGCCGCTATCCGCCCGAAGTTTCCAAGTGCTATTGCGACCACGTGCCTCGGCCAGTCTTCTGATTGACACGGGAATTGCTGCGACCATGTATCTCGCGGCATATTGGCTGAGGTTTCAAGGTCAGCCACTGGAGCTCTTCTTTCCCCGCACGCTGGCGACGCTGCCGCTCGTCGTGGTCGCGCAGATGGCGAGCCTCGTTGGGATGGGGGCGTATAAGGCCCTCCCTCGCGTCGATTGGCTGCTCCGCGTCGTGGTCGGCGCGTTCCTCGGGGCCCTGCTCGCTGCAGCTTTGCTCGGCGTCACAGCAGGATTCGACGGCGTGTCGCGCATGGTGTTTGCCGCCGACGCTGTGCTCGTGTCGATCGCTGCGGTGGGGTGGCGCTGTGCGTGGGTGCTCAGGGCGAGGGCCCGGTTGCGGGCAGCAGGGGTCCCGTCGATCGGCGAGCCGCTTATCGACCGTTCCGAGGAGATGACGACGCTCGGCGCGGTCATCCGCAGCATGTACAGTTACCGCGAGCTCTTGAAGAATCTGGTCTGGAAGGACCTCAAGCTCAAATACCGCGGCTCGGTATTCGGGTTCGTGTGGTCACTCGCCAACCCGCTGCTCATGATTGTCGTGTACGCGCTGGCCTTCACGTACGTCTTGCGGGTGCGGAGCGAGCGTTTCGTCTTCTATCTGATGCTCGGTCAGCTGTCGTGGACGTTCTTCGCCAACTCCGCCGCCATGTCCACAGGGTCGATCGTCGACAACTCGGGGCTGATCAAGAGCGTCTTTTTCCCGCGGGCGATCCTGCCGGTGGGCACGGTGCTGTTCAACCTGGCGCAGTATCTGCTCACGGTGTCGGTGTTCCTGCCGGCCATGATGCTCTGGTACAGGGTCCCGCCGTCTCCCTCAATGGCGCTGTTTCTCGTCTTCCTTACGCTCCAAACGGCTTTTACGATCGGCGTCGCGCTGATTCTCGCCACGATGACTGCCTTCCTCCGGGATGTGCGCCATCTCCTGGAGGTCGCGCTGGCGGCGCTGTTCTGGGCCACGCCTATCCTCTACGAGCTGCGCCAGGTCCCTGAGCGGCTGCGGCTGGTGATCCTGCTCAGCCCCATGTCGTCGTTCATCGTGGCGTATCAAAAACTGTTCTTTTATCGCGAGCTACCCGAGCTCCGGGTATGGGTCGTCTCGGGACTCTATGCAACCGGCGCCTTCGTCATCGGCGCGATGCTGATCCTGGCGTTCGAGGATCGATTCACGGAGCAGGTGTAGTGGTCGTCATCGATGCGCAGGGCGTGTCGAAGCAGTTTCTGCTCAGGCACAACGCATCGGTCGAGCTCAAGGTCAGGTTCTTGAGCCTCCTTCACGCGCGTCACCGGGAGTCCGTCGAGGAATTCTGGGCGCTCAGGAACGTCTCGCTCGAGATTCACGAAGGTGAAGCGCTCGGGCTGGTCGGACGAAATGGCTCGGGAAAGAGCACGCTCCTCAAGCTAATCGCCGCCATACACCGGCCGACCGAAGGGAAGTTACTCGTCCGCCGAGGCGTCCGGATCTCGTCGATGATCGAGCTCGGCGTAGGGTTCCACGGGGAGCTCACAGGGCGTGAGAACGTGTTCCTGAACGCCGCTATCCACGGCTTGACCCGGTCCGCCATCGACTCCATCTACGACGCGGTCGTCGAGTACTCGGGCCTCGAGCATTTCATCGATGTCCCGATCAAGAACTACTCGTCCGGGATGTACATGCGTCTCGGATTTGCCATTGCGGCCAACCTCGATCCCGACATCCTCCTGCTCGATGAGATCTTCGCGGTCGGCGACGCCGATTTCCAGGAGCGGTGCACGGCGACGGTCAGGCGATTCATCGACGAGGGGAAGACGATCCTGTTCGTGTCGCACGCCCCCGCGGCCATTCGCTCCATCTGCCGTCGCGTGTGCGTCCTCGACCAGGGTCGACTGGCGTTCGACGGCGACGTCGATCAGGGGCTCGCGTTTTACGCGGACCACGTCGCCCACGGCCACGTGACGGCTCCAGACGTCATCGAGGCGCCGGCGATTGAGGCTCGAGCTGCGCAGGCCGGCATCGCCCGCTGGCAGTTCGAGTTCCTGCTCGGCCAGGGTCTCGAGCCGCGTCACCATGTGCTCGACGTCGGCTGCGGTAACCTGAGCGCGGCCGTTCTGCTCCTTCCGTTCCTCGACCGCGGCCATTACTGGGGTGTCGATCGGAGCGCTGCGCTCGTCGAGAGCGGCCTGCAGGTCAGCCTCCCCGCCGCGGGCCTGACGGGCGATCCGCGGCACGTCTTCGTCAACGACGCGTTCGACGTGAGCGGTGGTCCGCGCGACTTCGACTTTGCGTTCGCGAGCTCTCTCTTCGTGCGCCTCCCGTTCAACAGCGTGGCCCGATGCATCGCGTCCGTGGTTCGCAGGCTCGGCCCCAGCGGCCGGTTTTACGCGACCTGGTTCGAAAACGCCGATGCGGACAACTTCGACCCGATCCCTCGTCCGGGCGGCACGACCACGTACCCTGATCGCGAGCCGTACCATTACACGCTCGGGATGATCGCCGCCTTCTGCGAGTCTATCGGCGCGGTCGTCGAGCGCGTCGATGCGTCGGCACACCCGGGCGGTGAGTCGGTCTTCTGCATCCGATCGGGCAGCGAGGGACAGTCCGTGCCCGCCATGCGCACGGGAGCCCGGCGGTCCGTCGGGCGCCAGACATGAGCGGCATCGCGCTCCCTCTTCAAACCTCGCCCGGGACGTCACAGCGTGAGATCCGCGCCGCCCTCTGGCTCTTCGGCGCGTTCAGCCTGCTGTACCTGTCGACCTCGAAAGGCATCTTCGAGTACGGGGACGACTGGTCCATGTTGTACGTGACGAACGCCATCGTCGATCACATGGGGACCGATGTTCCCTCCGATGCGCCCGGCTCGGTGCACGGCAAGGATGGACGCTTCTACAGCAAGTACGGCTTGGGACAATCTCTCGCTGCCGTGCCGTTCTACCTCGCGGGCCATGAACTGGCAGAGCTGAGAGGTCATCAGGTGACCAACGGCGGTCATCTCCTTCAGGCAACGGAGCTGACGTACGCCGTCACGATGCTGAGCGTGCTCGCGACGGCCGCCTCGGTCGCCTTGCTGTATCTGACGTGTCGCCTGATGGGCTTTTCGACCGGGAGCGCAGTGTTGACGGCGATTGCACTCGGGCTCGGCACCTTCGCCTGGCATTACTCGCGCACGTTCATGACCGAGCCCACAAACATGCTCGCGCTCCTGCTGGCCTTCTACTTCCAGCTCCGGTGGGCCATTCTGCCGCGGACTGGATGGCTGCTGCTCTCGGGCCTGTGCGCGGGTGCCACGATACTCGTGCATCTGAGCACGATAGTTGCGCTCCCGGCGCTGGGTCTCTGGCTCCTCTGGAGAGCGTGGGACAGGCGAATCGGCGTTGGGCGCGCCATCGTCGTGGCCGCCGTCTGGTCGGCGCCGATTGCAGCTGCGGTGGCGATCGTGGCCGCTTACAACCTCGATCGGTTTGGATCGATGGGCGAGACGGGCTACGGGAGCCCGACGGCCGCTCTCGTGAACCCGGCGTGGATCGGCCTGTACGGGTTTCTCGTGAGCCCGGGCAAGGGCGTCTTCGTGTACGCGCCGATTCTCATCGCGTCCGCCGTCGGCTGGAGCGCGCTCTGGAGGAGACAACGTGATGTGGCGGCCTGCGTGGCGCTGTCAATCGGCTGCTACCTCACCTTCCACGCGATGTTGAGCTACTGGTGGGGCGGTGGGGCCTGGGGACCACGGTACGCCACCGTGATTCTTCCGCTCATGATGCTCGGCTTGCCCGCCTTGATCGACGGCGGCCTCGGGTGGGCTGGCTGGGTGGCGATGACCGCCCTCGGCCTGGCAAGCCTCCTCGTGCAGCTCGCGAGCGTCCTGGTTCCGTACATTCCGTACGAGGCGCGAATGGAAGCCACGCCGGTACTCTTCAACGAGCTGCTGTGGAACCCCGCGTATTCCCCTGTGGTGCACCACACCAGGTCTCTCCTTCGGGGCCGGTACGCACCTGATCTCGCATTCACCTACTTTCAGCAACCATCATGGGAGTGGTGGCAGGGGGGCGGGTTCGTCGTCGCTGCTGCCCTGGTCGTGGGTTGGGCCTGGTGGCAATGCGTGCCTTCACGCTCTCTTGCGAGCGACAATCGTCGCGAAGTCGTGCCCGAGCACACCATCGGCAATTAGGCGATCCTCGAGCTCGAAGAGACTGTCCAGGTACGCGATCGACCCCTCATTGCGCTCGTCGAAGTTGCCGACGATGTCCTCGAGCAGCAGGTGCAGCAGCGAGCCGCCCTGTCCTTTGATCTCGACGATGTCGAAGTAGCGCGGGAGGAGGGGGAGGATCGCACCGGATCGGATCGCCTCCGACGGATCGAACTGGTTCATCGACTCGATGGTCGGCCGGACGACCGCGGGCTTCAGCGCGCCTTTCTGCGTGACGCTCCGTCTGAATGGCACCGGCATCGCGAGGAGCGTCCGGTTCACCGCGTCCAGCTGCGCGCTCGACCATTGGAATTGACTCGGTCCGACGAACTCGTCGAGGAAAAAGTAGCCGCCCGGTTTCAGCGCTTTGGAGACCTGCTCGAACAGGTGCTCGAGGGCGGCGACATGGTGCACGGACGAGACGCCGAACACGACGTCGTAGTGTTCCGGCTCGAGCACGATCTGGTTGAGATCGGCCACGCGGTAGTGCGTGTGCGACAGCCCGGCCGCCACCGATGCCTCGATGGCGCGCGCGATTGCGCCGTCGGAGATGTCGAACGCATCGTGCTGGCGGCAGAAGTCGTACGCGGCCAACCCGCGCTCGAGCTCGCCCGCGCCGCAGCCCAGCGTCAGCACGCGATCGACCGGCGTCCGGCCGGCGAAGTACTTCCTCACGAAGTACTGATAGCGGTCGATCGCATGATCGTCGGTGACCTTGTAGTTGATCCGTGCCTGCACCCGTTCGTGTTCCACCCAATGCACGCCACGGCCCACCCGCCAGCCGGCGGCCTGGTCAGCCCAGACCGCGGCGACGCGCGCGAGGCCGTCTTCATACGAGTCCATCGGCTTCTCCATCGCGCATTATCCTATGGTTGGCCTAGTACTAGCGGCACGTGGTGCCAGGGCGCCCCGCGCGCGGATATAATCCGCGCGGTTCCCGACTGATGATGACCGAGCCTGTGCCCACGCTGAACGCCCGCGCCCCGGTCGCGCCGCGCCCGGGCGTCCCGGATCCGGAAGTCTCGATTGTCATGCCGTGCCTGAACGAGGCCGACACGGTCGAGGCGTGCATCCTGCAGGCGAGGAGGGCGTTCGAGGACGGTGGTATCGACGGTGAGATCGTAGTCGCCGACAACGGCAGCACCGATCGATCGGTCGAGATCGCCGAGGCCGCCGGCGTGCGCGTGGTCCGCGTCGCGGACCGGGGATACGGCAATGCCCTCATGGCCGGCATCGCCGCGTCCCGCGGCAAGTACGTGGTCATGGGCGATGCTGACAGCAGCTACGACTTCCTCGAGGCGACCAGGATCGTTGCGACCCTTCGTCAGGGGTACGATCTGGTCCAGGGATGCCGCCTGCCCTCCGGCGGCGGAACGGTGATGCCGAACGCCATGCCGCTGCTGCATCGCTGGTGGGGAAACCCGATGTTCTCGGCCATGGCGCGCCGATGGTTCAAGGCGCCCATCCACGACGTCTACTGCGGGCTGCGAGGCTTCACCAGGCAGCACTATGATTCGCTGGATCAGCGCTGCACCGGGATGGAGTTCGCCACGGAGATGATCATCAAGTCGAGCCTCCGCCACGCCCGCATTGGCGAAGTCCCCATTACCCTGCATCCGGACGGACGCAAGACCCATGCGCCGCACTTGAGAACGTTCAGGGATGGCTGGCGGACGCTGCGCTTTTTCCTCATGTACAGCCCGCGCTGGCTGTTCCTCGCGCCGGGCGCCCTGCTTGTTCTGATCGGAATCGCCGGCTACCTCGTGGCGATGCCCGGCGTGAGGATCGGCCGCGTCACCTTCGACGCCCACACGCTGCTCTTTGCCAGCGTCGCCATCCTCTGCGGCTATCAGTCAATCCTGTTTGCGATTTTCACCAAGACTTTCGCGATCACCGAAGGGCTGATGCCCGAGGATCCCCGGCTCGATCGCTTTTTCTCTGTCGTCAACCTCGAGAGAGGCGTCGTCGCGGGGTTCGCATCGCTGATCCTCGGGATCGGCCTTCTTCTCGGCGCCGTGAACCAATGGCGCCAGCACGACTTCGGAGCCCTGGTCTACGCCGAGACGATGCGGTGGGTGGTCCCGGGGGCGACGCTGACCGCGCTCGGCTTCCAGACAATCCTGTCCAGCTTCTTTGTCAGCATCCTGGGCATGCGCCGGCGATGAGCGGGACCGGCGAAACCGATTTCGACGAGTACGCCTCCGACTACGACGCGGCGCTCGCAAGGGGCGTCTCGGTCTCGGGAGAGGACAAAGACTACTTCGCGCAGGGTCGCGTCGCGTGGCTGGGCCGCCGCCTCGCCGAGCTCGGCCGGCGGCCAGGCGCGGTCCTGGATTTCGGCTGTGGCACCGGATCGGCCGCGCCATTCTTGATGCGCATGCCCGGCATCGACTCGCTGGTCGGCGTGGACGTGTCGGCGCGGTCGGTCGAGCGGGCCCGGCAGATGCACGCGGCAACCGGCGCCCGCTTTCTCCTGACGTCGGAGCATCGGCCCGAGGGGACCATCGATCTGGCGTTCTGCAACGGCGTGTTTCATCACATTCCGCCGCCCGCACGTGCGAGCGCGGTGGACTACATCGCGCGGGCGGTCAGGCCGGGAGGGTTCTTTGCTTTCTGGGAGAACAACCCGTGGAATCCTGGCGCGCGCTACGTGATGAGCCGAATTCCCTTCGATCGCGACGCCATCATGATCGCGGCGCCTGAGGCCAGGCGGCTGCTCCGCGCCGCCGGTTTCGACGTGGTCAGGACCGACTTCCAGTTCCTGTTTCCGAGGGTGCTGAAGGTTTTCCGCGGCCTCGAGCCGCTCGCGGCGGGGCTGCCGCTCGGCGCGCAGTACCAGGTCCTCGGCCGCCGGCGGTAGCTTCCAACCCATCTCATAAACGGGCTGAAGACTTTGAGGCGGGCTGAAGACTCTGAGGTGGGCTGAGATTCTGAGGTGGCCTGAAGACTCATGGTCCTCGTGCAGTTGCCTACGCCCTCGATTTCTGACCGCCCTGTCCAACTGTTGAGAACCTTGATTTTTGGGGCGAGGCAACTGCACGCGGACCATGAGTCTTCAGGCCACCTCTGTCTCGCCAAGCACGCCCTCGGTTTCTGACGACCCTGTCCAATCCTCGAGAACCTTGATTTTGGGGCTGAGGCAACTGCACGCGGCCATGAGTCTTCGGCCCCGTTCTGTCTCACTCGGGCAGGAACATACCGCCGAACCCGCGGCGCAGCAGGCTCCTGAGGCGCGGGAACCTGCGCAGCCATGCACTGACGCGCGTGACACGGCGGATGCTCGGCGCCGAGAGAGCGATGTGGGCTTTCGCGAGCTCGTGCGCGAGGTGCTCGTGCTGGAGCCGGGCCTCGCGCAGCCGCGCGGCGGTTGCCTGCAGCTCGGACGCCGTTTCACGAAGCTGCGAGGCGGCGGCCTCGTCCTCGGCTTTTCGCCTGCGGGCGTCGAGCGCCCGGCTCTCCTCGTGCCGCCGCAGCGCTTCGTTGATCTCCCTCGCCGCGTCCTCCTGCTCGAGCAGCGACTGGCGAAGCTCCGACGCGAACGCCTCTTTGACCGCCAGATCGGCCTTCAAGCACCGCAGCTCGCGTTCCTTGATGTGGAGCTCGCCCATTCGCTCTTCAAGCGCTCCCGTCAGCTCTCCAACCTGTCTGGCCAAGCTCTCGACCTGCTCCGACGTTTCGGGACGTTCGCCCAGCTTCAGTTCGAGCGACCGAGCGTAGGCGTCGACCTCCCGAAGCCGTTCTCTGACCGCGTCGAGCTCCTGGAGCAGACGCTCCCCCAGTGAGGCCCGGTCAGAGACCTGGTCCCCACGGGGTGACTGGCCCGCGCGGTCCGAGGCGCTGGCAGCGGGCGAGGTCCTCTCTCCCGGCGCCGAGACGATGACGAATTGAAAGGTCGTCGAATCGGGGTCCTGCTCGATCTCGGCGATGAGACTCGGAGGAAAGGAGCCCGGATCGATCGCGATTTCTGTTTCGGTGAGCCCGCGCCTCACCCGCAGCCTCTCCCGGATGTCCAGCCCGGCGTCGCTGAACAGCGCGTCCACGCCCGGACGATCGAAAAAGCGGAGATGCGTGCGATCCAGCAGGCCGGCGTCGGTGTAGGTGAACTTCCCGCGCAGGAGGCTCAGCCGGACCGCGCCGTGCGTCACGTTGGGAATCGAGGCGATGATCTGGCCGCCGGGGGCAAGCAACTGCGCGGCTCGCTTCAAGACATTCCCCGGATCGCGAAGGTGCTCGAGGACGTCCAGCAGCAGCACGACGTCGAAGCGGACCCCCTCCAGCGTCTCCGCCAGGTCGAGCCGCTCGACATCGCCTGTCACGACCCGCTCGCAGATCGTCGCCGCGTCGCGCGCCGCGCGTTCGTCCGCTTCGATGGCCCACACGCGACACCCTCGATCGGCCAACAGACGCGCCACCGATCCATCGGCTGCGCCGATGTCCAGGACGGAGCTCCCCAGCGGCACCGACAGGACGGCCAGCGCATGCGACGTGTTCAGGTCGCCGAGATCAATGCTGCAGGAAGATCGACTGGTCGCCACGCCCTTGCCTCGTAAGTGCTGTCTCGAGCACGCCCGTCCATGTGTCGTCGTGACATCGCCGCTGCCATGGTTGCACCAGCCGCTCGATCGCCTCTCGTTGGGCTCGCCAGGCCCGCTCGTCGGTCAGGAGGATCGCGAGACGATCCGCGAACAGCTCCGGGTCATCTACGATATCAATCGCGGCGATCCCGCGCGTGTCAATCCCCTCCGCGCCAACTGTCGTCGATACGATCGGCACGCCGTGTTGCAGCGCCTCGACGGTCTTGAGCTTCACTCCGGCTCCATATCGAATCGGCGAGATCACGACCCGCACGCAATCGTAGAGCTTTGTGAGGTCGTCGACATGGCCCTCGAACTGCACGTTGGCGCACGCCAGCGCCCGCATCTCGGCGGGGGGATTCGCCCCCGTGACCCGCAGACGAGCCCACGGCAGCCTGGCGAGCAGGCGCGGAAGCACGTCGGTGACGAACCACCGAAGGCCATCGGCATTCGGCGACCGGGGCCCCGCCAGCCACCCCGCGACGTACGCGCAATCCCGCCGGTCGGCAAAGGAGCGACCCGTCAGAATCACGTTCGGCTCGCTCGGCGGGAGCACGTCGACCGGGCAGGCCCCCTCCAGGCCTCGAATGACGGCGGCTTCCTCGAAGGACACGGCGACTGTGCGGTCCGCCCCTCGAAAAATCATCTCCTCCATCCTCCGCGTGTGGCCGGCTTCGGCGCGCAATCGGGCTGCCTCGCCCTCGTCGGCGGCAAGCGTGGCCTGTTTCTCGAGGCGCCGCCAGTACAGGGCCTCGGCGTCATAGAGCAGCACCGCTTGGGGCTGGTGACGACGGACGAGCCGCGCGAGCCTGCGAAAGTTGTGAGGCCGCGACACGATGACGGCCTCGTAGAAGACGTCCGGGCGCGCCACGTGCCGCTCCAGGCTCTCCGTCACGACTGCGACGCCCTTCGAGATCAGCGCGTCATTTGGCAGGTCGCTTTTCCATGTCGGGTGAATTGCCGCGGCGTATCCCCGGTCGGAGAGCTCGACGAGCGCATCGAACATCCGCCCGAACCCCGCGCCCATCGAGCGGTTCGGCACGAGATCGTCCACGACCAGAATCCGCCGCGGGCAGCCGCGCGCCCGCCAGATCGCCCGCGTGAGCGCGTGCGGAGACGCCGGTGCGGCGGCCTCGCGAGTCGAGAGCGCGTCGCGCCATTTGTCGAACAGCCGCCGGCGGTTCCGCGCGAACAGGAAACGTTTGAACCCCGAATCCGAGCTCGCGGACTCGTGGTGCCGCACGCGCGACCGCGGCTCGTACAGGACCATTTCGCCGCGCGCGTGAAGCGCCAGGCACAGATCGACATCCTCGTAGTAGGCGGGGAAGTATCCGTCATCCAGGCCGCCGACCGCCTCCCAGCTCGCACGCCGGACGAGCAGCGAGCACGCCGAGACGTAGTCCGCGCGCCGAACGAAATGCCAGTCGAGCGAGTCTCCCGGGAGCCCACGCGCGATCGGCATGGTCGAACCGTCGTTCCAGATGATCGACCCGGCTTCCTGGAGACGGCCATCCGGAAACAGGATGCAGCTCCCCACCGCGCCCGCCCGCGGATGGTCATCCGCCGTCGTGACCAGCCACTCCAGCCAATTCGCCTCGACGGTCGTATCGTCGTTGAGCAGGACCAGGTATTCGCCGCGCGCAACGCTGGCAGCGAGGTTGTTGCCGCCGGAGAATCCAAGATTCACGCGCGAAACGACGACCCGGACCCCGCGAACTTTCGAGCGCAGAAAGGCTTCGACCTCCGGCGTGGCGCCGTTCAGCACGACGATCACTTCATAACGGATCGTTCCGCTGACCGATTCGGTCAGCGCCCGCAGGCACGACTCGAGCAGCGCATGCTGGCGCCACGCGAGCACCAGGATCGATACGCGCGGGTTTGCGCAGGGGCGAAACTCGATCGATCGCATCCGACGGCGCCAAGCTTAGCGTAGGGACCGGAGCGCCGCAACGCGGCACCTCGGGACGAGCTTAGGACGCGACGCTTACGGGCGCCGGGGCAGCGGGATGTCGATGACATTGCCCCAATAGAACTCCGCCTGGGTGAGCGTGCTGGACTGGCGGATGGACCATTTGCCTTCGGTCGGGCGGAACACGGCGAGATCGGTAATCCCGTCACCGTCGTAGTCCGCGGGCACGGGGATGTCACCCGCGCTGGCCCACTGACTGGCGACCATGGTCAACGTCCTGGACTGGCGGATGTACCACACGCCGTTGGACGGCCGGAACACCGCGACGTCGGTCTTGCCGTCGCCGTCGTAGTCGCCCGGGACGAGGATGTCGCCAGCGTTCCCCCATTGATTGGCGTCGAGCGACTGCGTGCGCGACTGCCAGACGTACCAGATGCCCGTCGAGGGGCGGAAGACCGCGATGTCGGCCTTGCCGTCGCCGTCGTAGTCGGCCGGCACCGGCACATCGGCGCCGTTGCCGAACTGCGCGCTCAGCCCGGTTTGTGTCGCCGATTGCCAGATGTACCAGGTGCCGGTGGAGGGCCGGAACACGGCAATGTCGGTCTTTCCGTCGCCGTCGTAGTCGGCGGGCACGGGCACGTCGGCGCCGTTGCCAAAGACGATGCTGACGCCGGTCTGGGTCGCGGAGAGCCAGATGTACCAGGTGCCGGTTACGGGCCGGAAGACCGCGATGTCGGTCTTGCCGTCGCCGTCGTAGTCACCCGGCACCGGGATGTCCGTGCGAACGCCGAACTGATACGTCGACGAGGTTGACCAGTAGGCGTCCGATCGGAGGACGTACCACGTGCCCGTAGAGGGCCGGTACACGGTCACGTCGGCTTTGCCATCGCCGTCGAAGTCGCCTCGAGCGGCGCGCGTCGAGATCGGTGGTCCCGTGGGTGGAGTCAGCAAAAAATGAAAGAGGGTGCCCGTGTTCGCCCCCAGCTCGTCAGGTCGAGATGTGCCGTAGAGCTGCCCGTCGCCGCCGTCCAGCAATGCGGCCGCGTTCGGGTTGAACCCAGGCACGGCTCGCAGGACCGTCGATTCACCTTGCGGCGTCAGTCGAAAGAACAACGCCGCCCCGTACGTGGTCTCCGTGTTGAAGCTGGCGACTCCGTAGAACCCGTTGTCGCTCGAGCGAAAGCTCAGGTCCATTGCCGCGGTTCCTGACAACGCTCCCGACAGCGCGGGCTGGAGCGCAAATGCGCCCGAGGGCGAGATCGTAAAGATCCGTGCGCCTGCTCCTCCGCCGGAGATCGCGCCGTAAATCATTCCATCGAGCCCTTGCACGAGCGCGCCAGGCCAGCCGGCGTCGGACGCGACATACGCAAATGTATGGAGCGCCGTCACGCGTCCGTCCAAGGTCATCCTGAAGACCGAGCCGTAATGCGATGGCGGGTCCCCGCAGCACGTGTATTGCGTGGTCGTCCCGTAAAGGTTTCCGTCCGCCGCTTGCAGCAAAGACGTGGTGTCCAATCCGGCGAGGCCATCGGCCGGGCCGAACGTGTGCAAGACCGTGAGCACGCCGTCGGTGGACATGCGAAACGCCGCGATCTCGGTGCGACCGTAGAAGAAGCCGTCACGCGCCAGAATCACGGGTCCAGGGCTGTAGCCCTCTTCCGCGCGCCGGAAGACGTGCAGCGTCACCAACGCGCCTGACGGCGCGATTCTGAAAAACGTTCCCCAGATCGCGGGTCGATAGTAGTTAACTGACGCGCTGTGGCGAGTGGTGCCGTACATCGCGCCCTCCGGACCGAGCACGAGGCCCTGAGGCGTGCCGCCGTCGCCGAGACCGAGGAATGTATACAACGTCGTGAGAGATCCGGTCCGAGTCGTCCGAAAGATGGTGCCCTGGTTGAACGGGCCACCTCGTGATGTGGTGCCGTATAAGTCGCCGTTTCCCGGTGACACGAGGGTGCCGTTCGGCTCCGCTCCGTCATTGCCCCACGCCGGCAGCGCGGCGACGGTCGTCAGTGTGCCAGTCAGCGTCATGCGGAACACGCTGCCCCCTCCGAAGACGCCGCCCTGCGGTGACGTTCCCCACAATGTCCCGTCCGTGGAAAGAATCAGGTCGCTCACCACTGGCCCTTCGCCATTGGACAACTGGTGCAGCAAGGTGTAGTCGCCGGCAGGGCCAACGCGAAACACCATGCCGCTCATATGCCCGTAAAGAGCGCCGTCCGGTCCTTCGAACACACCGGGCAACTCACCGCCGACACAGGGCGACGTGACGGTCGTCAGGACGAGATAACCCGCTGCGCCCAGCCGAAAGACGCTGCAGAGGTCGTCGTATCCTACCGTTGCGCTGCTTCGGCCGGGCGCGGTCCCGAACGGGGTTCCGTCCGCCCCCACACCGAGATCGAAATTACCCAGGGAGGACGCGGCGTCGAAGTCGTGCAGGTTCGCAATTGTGCCGTCGATCGATCGCTTGTAGAGGTGAGCCACGCCTTGCGGATTATTCGCCCTGAAGCTGATGCCGTACACGGTCAGGTCGGGTGCCATGGCAAAGACGGCACTGGCGTCCGAGACCAGAAACTGAGGCGCATTGACCGCGCCATCGGGACCAATCGCAAAGAAAGACGTTATGGGGGTGTCCCATAACCTGAAGGTGAAAGCCGTTCCGTAGATAGCGCCGTCAGCCGCGCGTACCAAGCGGGTACCCGGCCACCGGCCATCCGGGCCTCCCGTGAACGAGTACACCGTGGAGAACTGACCATCCAGCGCGATGCGAAATATGGTTCCCAGACCAAAATC
>DASZFS010000228.1:0-14911 GCA_035939575.1 Vicinamibacterales bacterium
CCCGCCGCGAAACTATTGAGCAGGCTTTCAGTCGACGTCAAAAACACGTTCGGAAACTGCTGTGAAGGTTCTCAGATGAGACGCGCTCCGTTGTCTGTCGACACGATTGCCTTGCGTTGTTTCGCTCGCCTCGAGAACTCACAATTTACATTTTGTGGCCGTCACGCCATGTATTTCCGACCTGGCCGCCTGCTCGCGCCGGATGCCTACTACTGTGCCGACCACGCCGGCCCGGCGGACCTGCCCCTGCCGGTCGACCCGGTGTGCCGGCGTGTCGAGATGGTGGCCGGCATCACGCTGGCGGGGATCTCGCTGCTGCACGTGCCGGCACAAACCGAACCCGTCGCGCGGCTCGATGCCTGGGTCACGTCGATCGGAGGCCGGCTGGAGATGCGTCACGTGACATCCACGCTCATCACCCTGGCCCGCCAGCCGGCTCCTCAAGTCGCTAACCCGTTACGGGGTGAGGGGTAGGTCAAGGGTATGAAGGATTACGCGCCCCTGGGGCATCCTGAGCCGGAATCCGTCATCGATTCCGCGCCGACTGGCCCGTCTGACGGATTAGCCGGCGAATCGTGCGGTCCTGACGATTCCGCCGGCGGCAAGCAACGAAACTGTCTCGTCTGCGGCCAGCCGCTCGGCGTGGGGAACCGGAAAGTGCACCGCGGCCGCTGTGCCGTCACGCGGGAAACGCAGCTCCAAAAGGAACGGCGCCGGCGCCGGCGGACATGACGATTCTTGTCTTAATTCTCGTCGTGCTGCTGGTGTGGACGTGCTTACTGCTGTTCTTCGCCGTGCGAGACGCCAGCGAGCTCGAGGAACGGTGCGACGCGCTCGAGGAAGAGAACGCGGCGCTGCGCTGGCAGCGGCCGGGGCACTAGAGGCGATCATGCGCGTCAAGGCGACACGGGAGGGGTTACTCGGACAGAAAACGGCGTCGGGGTTCGTGATCGATCCCTTCGTGCCGTTCGTGGCGCTCCCGAGCTGGCGCGCGCTGCAGCGGTTCGTCCGCGTGACGAATCCGGCGAACGGGCTCAGCGAGCTCGCCGTCGTGCTCGACGTCGGCCCGTGGAACACCGCAGATGTCGACTACGTGTTTGGCGGCCAGCGACCGCAAGCCGAGTCCGGCATCGACACCCGTGGTCGTCCGACGAACGGCGCGGGGATCGACCTGGGCGAGCGCGTCTGGCATTTGCTCAAGATGACCGACAACGGGGATGTCGACTGGACGTTCGTTGACGGCGCCGGCGTCTCTACGTGATGGGCAGGTGATGCCGATCGCGGGAGCGCCGCTCGAGCAGCTCGTCAATCTTCGCCTCGATGCGGCTCATGTCCTCCGTAAATTCCTTGCGCCATTCCTCGAGCTTGTCGATGCGCGCGGCCAGCCGGCCCGCCTGATACACCAGTCCCACGATAAAAATCGCGAGCGTCACCGCCGTTAAGCTGTCCACATGGCCCCCGTTCACGGTCCGCTCGTCGGCGGCGCCGGCGGGGGAAGTTTGGCCTCGAGCAGCGCGCGGAGCAGACCCGCGTCCGCGGCGCCGTAGCCGTTATTTTTCAGCCAGGTCTCATACTGGTCGAGCGTCTGCATGCCGTCCGTGACAGCCTTTTCGACTTCGGCCAGCGAGAGACTGCGCGCGGCGAGCTCGCCGTCGATCTGCACGTGCCGACGTGTGGCAATGGCGAGCGTGTCGACTTCGTCCTGCAGCACCTTCACGAGCTGCGCCGTGTCCGCCGCGCTGTAGCCGAGCGCCAGGGCGCGCGCCTGATACTCGCCGATCGGCGCGTCGCCGGCCTTCACCGCTTTGGCGATCTCCGCGAGCGTCAACCCTTTCGGCGCCGTCGCTGCCGCGGCTGCGGCTTTGGCGTCGCGCGCCGCCTGCGTCTGCGCGATCTCGGTTGACAGTAGGTCGAGCTCGAGCGCGATGTCGTCAGCGGTGTAGCCGCGCGCGGTGAGCTCGGCCGAATACGCGGCTGGCGTCAGCAGACCGAGCCGCGCGGCACGCGTCACGTCGGCAAGCGGTAGAGCACGGGCATCCGTCGTGCTGGCCGCTTGCGCGCGTCGCTGCCGCGCGGCATCGGCGGCGTCCACGTCGTTGCGCAGCTCGTCGGTGAGCGTCGCCTGCGCATCCGCCGTGTAACCCTCGTTCACCAAGAACGTTTGGAACTGGTCGATCGTCTTGTCGCCGATGATGACCGCGCGCCGGAATTGCGCGAGCGTGAGCCCCTTCGCGGGATTCGCCGCGGCGAGCGACGTCCGCAGCTGTGCCGCCTTGCCGGCGGCGGCGATCTTCAGCCCCAGGAGCTCGCCCATCGCGGCCCGGCTCGCATCGTCGTAGCCGAGCGACGCGAGCAGCTGGTCGTAGTCCTGCAACGTGCGGTGCCCCTTGAGCACGAGCTGCTCGAACCGCCCGAGGCTGATGTGCTTGACCGCGGCTTTCGCGACCGCGTCGGCGTGCAGCTTCACCGCGGCATCATGGTCGGTGACTTTTACCTGCAGCGTCGCGGTGAGGATGTCGACGTCGGCCGCGGCGATGCCGCGCGCGAGCAGCTGATCGTGCACCTGGCCGACCGTCAACACGTGGTCGAGCGCCGCCTGCTCGAGCGCCGCCGTCGACAGCCCCTTGGCGGCCGCGCGCTTGGCGGCATCTGCCGCCTTTTGCTGCTGGGCGACGTAGGCGGCGCGCTTCTGTTCGACGTCGGCGACGTAGATCGCGACGGTATCCGTATCGAAATCGGCGGTCAGCACTTCCTCGAGCCGGCTGATCGGAATCAGCCCGCGCACGACGGCGTGCTCGAGCTCCGCAATCGAGCCGAGCTGCTTGACGGCGCGCGCGGCGTCAATCTGTGCCTTCTTCGCGGCCGCGGCGTCGGCCTTCGCCTGCGCGGCCGCCGCTCGCTCGGCCGCCTGCTGTGCCTTGAGCTGCTCGGCCGTCGCCTTTTTGTCGATCTTCGCGCGGAGCAACAGCTCGAGCGCGTCGCCGGCGTCCGGCACGTAGCCGTCGCGATCGAGAGCCGCCCGATACTCGGAGAACGGCAACACGCCGGCGACGACGCACGCCTCAGCTTCGGCTGGCGTGAGGTTCTTCGCGCGGAGCGCCCGCTTGGCGTCGGCGAGCTCGCGCAGCTGCGCGCCGCGCTGCTGGTCCATCGTCGAGCCGTGCGTATACGCGTCGAGCGTCGACCCGTCGATGCGATTCTCGCTATACGCGGTGATGGCGGCGTCCGCCATCGCGAGCTCGAATGCCTCGATGCGCTTCAGCCGCTCGAGGCCGATGAGCGTGTTTGCCAGGTCTTCGTCGTAACCCTGGTCCCGGAGTCGCTGAACCGCCGTCGCCTGGTCCAGCTGCAACGCGCGCACGAGCAGCTCAAGGTCCGCCACGGTGGCGAACTTCTTTTGCTCGTTGACGAGCCCTTCGATGTCTTCGTCGCGGTAGCCGTCCCGCGTGAGGGATTCGTAGAGGTCATCATACGAGCGGTTGCCGCGGAGGTATTCGCGGGTGACCGTCGTGATGCCCAGCTTCGTCGGGCGATATTTCTTATTGGCGGCCCACGTCATCGGCGTCGTCGCCGTGGCGTTGACGAGCGGTTGGAGAGCGCGTCGAACGAGCCGCCCAATGCCGAGCGTCTGTATCACTTCCTCCGGGAGACGCGCGAACACATCGAAGTGCCCGACTTCGAAGGGCAGCAGATCGGAGAGCAGCTCTGGCACCGCCGCCATAAACCAACCCTCGAGGGACGCGTGCAGGCCGGCGGCGGCTAAGCGCTTCGCGCCGACGTCGGTCGGTTCGGCTGGCTCCGCGGCACCTTCGGTGATGGCGCTTAGAAACGCCTCAACCATCGCGGATGTTGCGGCGTTGCGTGCGCCTGTGTTGGAGCGACTCGAAAACGCCGATGCGTCTACTTCCGTCCCGAACATATTGCCGACGATCGGCGCGGTGAATCCTGCCAACGGCGGCAGCGCGACGTCTTCCACAGCGGCGAGCGCTTTACCGACTTCCGTGGCGATCCAAGTCAGCCATGTCATCCCAGCTTTGAGCTTGGCGCCGTGCGACTGCGTCACGCCCGCGACGACGGCGCCGCGCACGCCGTCGAACGACAGGTTTTCGTTCTTCGCGAGCTCCGCCATGACGGAGAGCACGATCGATGTCCAATTGACATCCTGTGAAGCGTCGGGAATGTCGGCCATTTACGCTAGACTTATTGCAGAGGTTCCCATGTTCGAACTGATCGGCAAGCTCGGCGCAATTGGGTGGCTGCTCGGCTTCATGGCAATTCTCGTGTTCGGAGGCTGCTGGCCGTTCCTCGTCTGGTCAGTCGTCCGCAACATCAAGCGCATCCGCCTCCAGCTCGAGCGCCTAAACACCAATCTCGAGAGCGGCGGGATGAACATCAAGCTCACTCTCGAGCAGACTGGCGCGGGATTGGCCGGCGGCAGCACGACACGCGCCGGCGCTGGGCCGCTCAAGTTGTAGCACCTGCGTCCACGCGTGTCTGCGCCGCGCCGCTCAAGCCGTCGCACTGGGGTCACCTGGACCGAATAAGTCGTTCCACGTCGCGAGGCCCGCGTCGAGCGCTTCGCCTGACGGCGACGTCTGGCCGTCGAGCCACAGCAACGTTTCGTCGACCGCTACGTCGATGGTCGGGTATTCCAGCGCTCGAAAGACGCGGTAACCATCTGCGTCGCTCGGTGTGGTCGTTTTCGAGTTCATCGATACGCGCCACACGTAGAACGCGTCCCGTTCCAACGTGCGCAGAAACACGTAGCGCTGGAGCAGCCCGTCTAGCGTGAGCAGCCCGTTCAACGTGTCGATGACCTTGTTGACCCATCCCAGCAGCAGCAGAAAGTTGTGCTGCAGCGTTTGCTCGATGTCCGACACGACGTTCTCGAGCGCCTGGGCGAACGGGATGTGCAACGCCGCGAGCATCGCGAGCACTTTTCGCGTCGTATCGAGCGCGTCGAACACTGGCCGGAGGTAGTTCTTGTAGAGGCCCATCAAGGTGTCGCGCACCTTGTTCGCCCACTGCAGGATCGGGCCGAACACGCGGGTCATCCAGCCCTTGATGGATTCGTAGGTGTCGTGCAGCCATTGCGCGAACGGCTTGACGACGTCGTCGTAGACGATCTTCGCGCCCTCCCACACCTTCGAAAACATCGCGCCCGTGTTCTTGAAGATGTCGGCGACGTGGAGGGACAGCCACCCGAGCCCGTGCACGAGCCACAGCACGACGCCCTCGAGGGACGCCGCAATCGTGCCGCCGACCGAGCCCATGACATCGGCCAGCCAGCCAATCGCGGAGAGGATGATCGAAAAGATGGCCGCCTGCCGCGTCGGGACATGGAACGTCCCGTCGAGCCGGTAGAGCGCATACGCAAGCAACCAGAAGACGAGCGACGGCCACACGCCGAGGGATCGGCGTCGGCACGGCCGCCACGGACGCGCCATCAGCGCACCTCGTAAGCGAACTGCGTCAGCTTGGCGTCGCGCGCCGCGGCGTTGAACCCGTCCTTCTGAAACTTCTCGGTGAACGGGCCGTGCTTGCCCACCATGAACTGCACGCGGATGATGGACGTCGACGTGCCGTCTGGATTCCAGATGGCGTCTTGCGATTGCTTGGTGATGACGACGTCGTCGGGGAGCATGGATGCCTCGATGCCTACACGGGTTGTTTGGGCGACGGCTCGCGCGGCGTCACGACGCCGTCAGGGGGTTGCGGGGGATCGGTGAACGGCGCGTCGATCGGCGTTTCCGGCGGCGGCAGAAACGGCGCCATGCTTTCGCGAATTTGGCTCGACTGATCGCCCGTCGCCAAGAGCGCCGGCGCCGGCGAGCTCGGCGCCGTGGCGATCTCCGTCGTGACGATGTCGCTGGCGACGTCAATCGTGCCGGCGTGCACCGCGTCCACGCCAGCGGTCGGGTCGTTCACGAGCTCGTCCTGTCGACTGGCGAGCGTCGCGTCCAGCCCGCCGCTCGGCGCCAAGCCGTCCGCGACAATCGCGGAGAACGACGGCGGCGGCTGCAACGGTCGCAGCAGCGCCGGGTCAATCAACTCGAGGGGACCGGGTTCACGCTCAAACATGGCCGTCTACGCGTCCGGCAGCACGGTCACGCCCGCGCCGGCGCTCTTGATCGCGCCGTCGTTCGCCTCGTCCGTGCTGATCAGATTCTCGTCGCGCGCGTTCGGCCGCTTCAGGCCGAACGACTGGAGCGCGAGCATCTTCTGTGTCGGGGCGCCGGCCGCGGGCGGATTCAGCTGGTCGATTTTATCCGCCGCTTCGAATTGCTTGAGCTGCGCCGGCGTCAACGTGAGCACGAGCTGCGACTGCTGTTGCTCGAGCTCCCACCACGCGAGCGGGGGACAGGTGTGAAAATAGGTGCTCCCGTCCCACTGGACCGGCGGATACGTTGCGCCACACGCGTTGCACTTCAGCATCGCTACGCCTCAATCCATTCGCGCACGAGCAGGTTAATCGCGCTCCACTGATCGGCCGCCTGCAGCAGCCCCGTGCTCGACAGGATGCGAAAGCCCGCCGACAGATACACGTCGTTCGGAATCGGCGAGCTCACCGCGCCGGCGTCCGCAATCACCGGCCCGCCCGCGCCGGCGCCCCAGGACCAGACCACCGCGAGCGACGCGGCCTGCGTGACCGGGGCCGGCCCGTCAAACAGCACATTCGCGCCGTCGTCGAGCAACAGCCGCGGGCTGCGATTGGCGACGGCCACGGCGGTTGTGAGCAGGGCTTTGACCGACAGGAGCTCCCAGCGCGCGCCCGTGGGCACCGCCTGCAGGAAGTCCGCCCCCGCCGCGGGGGTGCTGACTTGAATCGATCGCACCGCGCCCTCACCGTCGAGCGAGTTGGTAAACGTCGAGCCCGGCCAGCCGAGCGCGGTCGTCGCGGTGAGATAGCCGTGCCCCAGGCGGGAGAGCCGCGCCAGGGCGCCGGACGTGCCCCGCACGATCTCGAGCGTGGCGAACGTCTGCCCGACGAGCGGCGTGCCGGCCGTCGCCTGGACGGACCAATCGAGTAGCCAGCCCTCGCCAAGCGACAGAAAGACCGTCGACGCCGCGCGCGCCGTCGTCGGCACGAGCGTCTGGTTGATGCTGCTGACCCGCTGGTCCGCCTCGTCGTCGCGTTGCTTCGCGGGCAGGAAGCGACCGGAGAACGTGACCGTGACGCCCGCGGCGCTGTTGAACACCGTGAGCCGCAGGCCGTCTTCACCCGTGACATACAGCGGGGACCCGCCGGCGAGCGCGGGGGACGGAACGCCAAGCCACGTTGGAGCCGCCATCTAACTCACCTCCAGCCATTCGCGCACGATGAGTCGCACCGTGAACCACTGATCATTCCCAGCCAGGTTCAATGTCTTGGTGGCGACAAACTGACCCGCCGGCACCGGGAGGTCATTCGGAATCCCGGTGGCCGTCGCGACGTTGAGCGCCGCCACGGCGTAGCCGATCCCGACCGACCAAATAAAGCTGCCGACATTGCCGCCGGTCACGATGACCGTCGCGGGGATGATGACGAACTCTGAGCCGCTGGCGCCGATCGCAAAGGCTGGCGCCCGGTTCCCACCGCCGGCGCCGCAGGTAATCTGCGCGAACAACGACAGCACTTGCCAGCGTGCGCCAGTCGGGACTTGCACGAACCAGTCGACGCCGCTCGCCTGCCCGCCGAAATCGAGAAAGCGGATCGCGCCCGGCCCGTCGATCGACTGCTTGATCGGCGAGCCCGGATAGCCGAGCGCCTGAATGTTCGTCACGTAACTCGCGCCGAGCGTCGCGAGCAGGACGCGCGGCCCGGCCAACCCTTGAATCAGCCGCACAATGACGAAGCACTGGCCGATCGTGGGGTTGCCGGTGATGGCAAAGACCGTCAGATGCAGCAGCGCGCCGCCGCCGAGCAAGATGTTTTGCACCTTGTTCGATCGGTCGCTGTTCGGCGTGTGCGTCTCGACGAACGACACGACGCGGCCCTGGTCGTCGATACGCCGCCCGTTCACCCCGAGCGTGACGCCCGCAATGCTGCAGCTCGAGATGATCTGCAGGTTCGTGTCCGCGTCCGTGGGAAACTGATTCGGAATCGCGACGACTTTGCCGCCGAACGACGGCGGCGGGACGCCGATAAAAACCTGTTCGGCGGCCACGTCGGCCGCCTACTTGGGCAATTCTTGCGACGTCGGCGCCGGCACGTGCGGCGTCAGGAGGTCCGTCAACACCTGCACGAGCGCCGCCTGAATCAGGTCCGCTAACCACTTCGGCATGGGATGCTCTCTTTCTCACGCGCCAGCGGCGCGGGTCTCAGACGCGCGGGGTAAACGCCGGCGCCGGCGCCACAGCGGCCGCCGGGGCCGCCGGCTTGAACCGCGCGGGGTAGCCACAATCCGGGCACTTCCAGAGCTCGCCGAGCTCGTCGACGGTCTCCTGGGGCGCCGTGTCGTAGTGCGGCGGGATGAAGATCGGATCTTCCTTGTTGGCCGCTTTCGCGCGCATGGCCGCGGTGGGTTGCGGGCACTTGCGGAGCGTCCCGCCGCAGGCCGGGCACGGATCGCCGGGTTGCAACTCGACTGGTTTGGACATGGTCGTCTCCCGTTACTGGCCGAGCTCGGCGAGATAGATCGTGACGTTGGCCGTCCCGCCCGCCTGATTGTTGACGGCGTCGATGAGGGTCGCGCCCTTGTTCGCCGAGTTGATAACCGGGATGAGCGGCATCTTGTATTCGTCCGACAGCTTGACGAACCAGCGGTCGACGAGCTGCCAGAGGCTCACCGAGCCGGGCACCGACGCCCGGAGGTTGCCCGTGTCGGGACCGCGGAGGCAGAGCGCGGCGGTATTGATGTCGCTCGTCATCCCGAGGACCGCGTAATCGGTGTTCGCGTGCAGCTGGTCGACGTCGCCGTTGATGGCGCGGGCGCCGTTGTAACCGACCGTCGTGCCGAGCGTGATGGCGAGCCGCACGCCGATGATCGACTTCTGCCGCGCCCAGAGCGCCGCGTGGTCGATGAACCGGCCCGCCTGGCCGGGCAGGTCCGCGTAATACATCAGCTGCACGACGCTCTCGATGTTGCCGCCGACCGCGCTGCCGGCGAGCTCGACGATCATCGTGTCCTGCGGGATGAACTTGTGCTTCGTCCCGAGGGGGAGCAACGGGTCAAGCGTCGCGATGAGCGTCCGCGCGCGGAGCGCGTCGACGTTGTCGTGCATCTTCGGCGACCGGATGCGGACCATGCCGGCGACGAGGTTGTGCGTCCAGAAGTTGAGCATCCAGACGTCCGACGTGAGCGCCGCGTTCTTGACTTGGAACGAGTCGCCCGAGGCGACCGTCGTCGCGGCGAGCGCCGCCCCGATCGCGGTGCCTTGCGAGGTAATCGTGTCCATCGCCGGCGGCATGTGCAGCAGCCCGTCAGGGCTCTGCGTGAGAAACCGAAGGGTGCGGGTCAACATGGCGGTCTCCTTCTCTCAGTGACCGCGTTAGTGGCCGACCTTGGCCGCGGCGAGCGCCGTGGCGACGGCCGCCGCGCGCTGCTGGTTCTGCGGGGACCGGCGCGCGCCCTTGGCCGGCAGGTTGAGCGACTTCAGCACGTCGAGATACGGTTGCACGCCCTTCGCCCAGGCATCCTTGGCGTTCGCGACGCCGGGGCCGTAGCGCTGCGACCCGAGGTTGACGGCGTTGTTGACATACTTCTGCGGGCCGGCGCTCTGCACGCCCTTCGCATACATCTTGTTCGCGATGGCGGCCTGCACGCCGGTCTCGTAGTTGCCTTCACCGTTGCTCGCGCCGGTCTGCCAGGCGGGTCCGGCGTTCGTGACGCCGTCTTTGTAGTCGCCCGCGGCCGCGCCGGCGCGCGTCACGAACTTCTGCGCCAGCGTGCCGGTGTCCTTGCGGATGGTGATGCCGACCGCGCCGGCACCGAGCGCCAGCCATTTCACCGCCTCTTTGAGGGGTGACGCCGGGGCAAGGGGCGCCGAAACACGGCTGTCCACTGAAGGGGTCAACGGGAGCGCAAAGAGCGGCCCCGCGGACAAGATGACGGACGCCAAGACGATGAGCACAAACCGCATACGCGCTTTTCCACAGCCCATTGTTGAACTCCTGTTGAAATCCTGTTGACGAACTGTGGATGCCGTCCTAATCCGTCACGGAACGCTGACAGATTACACGCGAAAGTGAAGGATTAGCGGAACCTCAACATTCGCCTGTGGAAATCTTTGAGGGGGGCAGAACGACCCACTTGACAGCTCAGCTGACGGACGGCTAGTATTGGCCCGATTCGACTTGAGTCTGATAAGGGATGGCGGTTATGTAACCTGCCGCGCGTCTCTGCTCAGGGGCGAATCCGCAATTTCCACACGCCTTCTTCTCTTCTTCTCTCTGTTAGTTTGAACTCAAACTAATCAGTCAGAGAAGAGTCCGGCGTCGTCGTGAATTGCGTTCCCGTGTTCGAACGGTGATCACCGGATACACCGTGATGGACACCCTGGGGGTGATTCGCGATGCGCGCGCTGCAAAAACTGGTGCGAAACGGCAATGCGACGGCCGTCTCTATCCCGCGCTCGTTTCTCTTCAAGCTGGGTTGGGTTCCGGGGCGCGCAGTCATCGTCGAGCTCACCGAGAACTGCGACGCGTGCGTCGTCCGACTGCCCAACGCCGCTGACTTCGGTCCAGTCAGCGCGCCGCGCATCTTCACCGACGGCACACCGGAGAAGCCATGAACGTCGCGTCTATCTCGCGCGAGTTCAAAGAACTCCCGATGTCGCTGATCGACGAGCCGACACTCGCGTCGCGCTCCGCGATGGACGACGAGAAGATGGTCGAGCTCGTGGCGAGCATTCGCGCTATCGGGCTCATTCAGCCGATGAGCGTCGCGCGCGTGGGCGCTCGGTTCGAAGTGATCGCCGGCCATCGTCGGTGCATCGCGTGTCGGCTCGCCGGGCTCGTCTCAGCGCCCTGCATCATCTACCCGTCCCGCGAAGACGCGCTCGACGCGATCCAGTTTGCGGAGAACCGGCATCGCGAAGACTTGAGCGCCGCCGACGAGGCGATCTGGTTCTCTGAACTGCTCGAGAAGAAGTGCGGCGGCGACATCGAGCAGCTGTGCGGACTTGTGGGTGAGAAGGAAACCTACGTCAACAACCGCCTGTTGTTGTTCAGCGGCGACCCGGAAGTCTTTGCCGCCCTGCAGCGCGGCGTCATCAAGATCGGCGTCGCGCACGAGCTGAACAAGTGCCCTGACCAGAAATACCGTCGCTACTACCTCGATTGCGCGATTCGCGGCGGCGCGACGGTCGCGCTCGTCGTGGGTTGGATCACCGAATGGAAAACGCTGTTCGGCGGCCCGCAACCGCCGACGTCGGACGCGGCGCCGTCTGAGCAGGGCATTCCCGACGTCCCGCACAACCCGTTCACGTGCGAGATCTGCCGGCGCGCTGACAACGTGCATCTCATTCGGCAGATCAACGTGCACCAACACTGCAAGATGGCGATTCTCGATCCCTTGCTCGCGACGTATCGCGGGGAAGCGTAAACCCCAACCACGGAGGCATCCAGTGGCGAAAAAGACGGCACGGCACAAACGACAACAACGCGAGGTCGACGCGGCCGACCGCGCGCGCCTCGAGCAACAGCTCGTGTTGCGACGCGCCATGCGTGTCGAGCGACAGACGCGGCAGCTGACACGGGCGCTGCTGCGGCTGCGCGAGCGCACCAACGGGGACTTGTTCGACTTCGCCGTGCGCGTGCTGAACGCACAGGGCTTCAAGGCCGAACGAGTTGAAATCCGAGAACTCGTCGAGGAGTAGAGCCCCATGCATGACCACGAACCGTGCGACGTCGACGGCTGCCCGGCGCTTGTTGTCAGCGCCACGGGACTGTGTGCCGTGCACGAAGGCGCGAAGCGTGTCGACTACGTGCTCGGCGGCCAGCGCTGCACCGCGTGTCAGCGACTCATCGAACGGGGGGAGTGGGTCACGCGCGAGTCGACGCTGGACCGCATGACGCACGCGCACTGCCCGCCGAAACGTGTCTTCGCCGGTCGTCTCAAGGATCGGCCCAAGCCATTACTTGCGGAGGACGTATGTGGTTAAGCCGATTCCGGCAGCCGGCTGAGCCGACGTCCGCGCTAGAGCGCTATCTCGCGCATTGCCGAACGCTCATCGCACTGTATCCGCGTGACCCGAACGTGCCGCACTGGCGGCAGCGCTGCGTCGAGCTCGAGACGGAGCTCCACCGTCGACACACGCTCGAGTCGGTGCGTCATGCCGTGAACGGGCCGACGCGATGAAGAAACGAAAAATCCCGCGCGTGACGTGCGCCACGTGCGGCCGAGCCATTCGACGGCTGCGCTACAACGCGCCCGCCCGACATAACTGCCCGCACGGTGAGCTCTGCGCTGGCTCGCAGATATTGCCCGGTGAACGCGCGGATTGGTGTGTGAAATGCGTCAAGGCCCGCACGCGCCGGCGCCGACGCGATGAGAGGCCTCATGACTGACATGCTCGACTTTTCGCAAGTCACGATACGCAACAGTCCCGACGTGCGCGGCTGGCCAGTCACCGCGAAGCTGACAAAGCTCGAGTTGCGGCCGGACGGCGCGCACGTCGAGTTCGATAAGCAGAACGATCCGGGCAGCTGGCCCGACGTGCCGTTCGGCGCGGGCACGATTCAATACACGCTGTGGATCGTGCTGAACATCAACGGCCAGTGGTTCGCGATGGGCGGCATCGAGTTCTGGCGCGGGCTCGACGCGAACGGCGGCGGGCCGGCGAACTTCGCCGCGAACTGGTATTACGACGCGAACCGCTGGGCGCCGATGACGGGGCACCAGCCCGCGCCGGGCGAGTCGGTGGGCTTTCTCGTGACGGCCGGCGACTGCCGGAACCTGGGCGGCGCCATCAAAGTGCAGGAACGCTCACAGGTCGTCGTCGTGCCGTTCCCCAGCGGCAACGGGCCGCAGACCTATACGTTCGCGGACGCGCCGCCCGTGCCGACGCCCGTGCCGACGCCCGTGCCGCCGGCGCCCGAAGATGTGCTCACGCATCTGCTCGACGTCGCCGATCAGATCGTGGCTGAACTGCAACTGACGGTGGACGCCGTCAACGGACTCAATACGCGGATAGACGCCTTGAAGGCCAGCGGCGTGAAGGTGCACTTTTGAGTGACGATCTCGCCGTCAATCGTGAGCGCGTGCTACAGAACGCGACAGCGCGCCAGCGGGATCTTGCCGCGACGCCCGCGAAATCCGCGACCGTGACATCACCGTCACTGGCACCGTTTGTGCCGAATGCGCGCGTGTTCGACACCGTGAGCGGACAGGAGGGGACGATCGTGCCCGTCGTGACGTTGGCCGGCCAACGGACGCCCGTGATCATGGTGCGGCTCGACAGCGGCGGCCTGGTCGGACGTCCGCCCGATCGGCTCATCGCGCGGCCAACGCCGCCGATCGTGACGCCATGACGCGCCCTGACGATTCCACGGCTGGCCCGCAACTCGAGCCGACGCGACCGCGCGATCGGTTGCTCCAGGCCCTCCGCACGATGCCGGATGAAGCCTTTAGCTGGCTCGTGGTTGCGTGCATGCCGCCCGGCTCGATCATGTTCCGCGCGGCGCAAATCTGGCCCGATGGCGTCGGCGGGTTCAGTCCAGCCAGCCGGACCGCGATTACCGAGGCCCGCGCCGCGGCCGCAGAGTTGATGGCGGGGAAGTCATGAACAAAGACCACTTCATGAGTGAGGTCGACCAGTTTCTCGAGGACGTTCGCGCGGAAGCCGAGCGGCTGCTCGACTCAGATGTGCTGTCGGAGCACTGCCTCGACATCGCGATTCGGATAGCGAACTCCCGCGCCGGCAAGCGGGCGATTACCCACGGCCAGCTGCTCGTCGATCTCGCGGCCCGCAACGCCAATCGAGGGATGCAGTGAGCTCGAGCGGCTACGAATACGCCAGCAGCGACCTTGCGACGCTGCTGCTGAGAAAAGCCTACAACGAGGCGACGGACAAGCAGAGCGCCGTGATGCGGGACTACCTGCTCGCCCACGGCACCGAGTTTGACCGCTTCGCGTTCAGCGTGCACATCGGCCAGGGGTTGGCGCCGGACCCGACGCACCCGCCGAACGTGCAGAAAGCGACCGCGTATTCGACACAGAAACGGATCGACCTGCTCGCGTGGCGCGGGCTGCGGCCGGTCATCATCGAAGCAAAGTCCCGCGTGGACCCGTCGTGCCTCGGTCAGATTCTCACGTATCGGCAGCTCTGGCTCGAGGACAACCCCGACGCGCTCGAGCCTGAGCTCGTCGTGATCGGCCGCACGAGCGACGACGATACCCTCCGCGCCCTCCAAGCGCATGGCATCACGGTCTACCTCTACGCCGCGACGCCGGCTCAGTGACGCCATGCTTGAAGCCATTTGTGAACTCACGAACGCTCGCCCGCACATGCGCACAAAGGCGCGGTTTGGCCCTGGGGAGCTGCGCGCCTACCACGAGGGGTATTACTGGGGTTGCATCATGTCGCTCCGCGTCGCCGACCTGGCCGTGGAGCGCTTCAAGTTGACGACGCAGACGATTCGACAGCTGCGCAAGGCAAAACGGAGCGCGTAGATGTCAGCTGAGACGGTCGCGGCGCTGTGCTATGACGTCGGACGCATCGCGGCGGAAGTGAACGCACTACTTCAGGGTGAGCGGCGCAGCCACGCCATGATGGCCCTCGCGCTGTTGCTCGTGAATCTCCTCGAGGCCCCGACAATCCCTGCCCGTCCGCCGGAGGCTGAGTCCGCGCTGCAGGAGCTGAAGTGTCTCATCGCAGCGCTCGCCGGAATAGAGCGATCGCTTTTGAACAACGAGGCAACGACGTGACGAGAACGCCCCGCCGTGCGTCAGGGTCACAAGTGGTCGACGAGGGGAGCCCGGCCGGAGCG
>DASZFS010000229.1:0-22465 GCA_035939575.1 Vicinamibacterales bacterium
GGACAAGCAGGCTTCAATGACCAGCGTCGCGTCCTGAGGGCGGCGCACCAGCGATTCTCCGCGCGTCCCTTCGACGACGCGGACACCGAGCTCGTCGATCACTCTAAGCGGCACGCCAAGCGGCACGACGCGATTGTATCGCTGCGCGAAGCGGCAGGTCTCGCGCATGCTCAGGCGCGTTTCAGAAGTATTCAGAGTCTTTCAGACAACAGTCAGAACTTCCGCCGCCGCCTCTCGGTATGGTCGACGTCCAAGAAGGTGGAGGACTGTTTTGATGATGAACTGGTGGTTTCTCGCGCTTGCGCTCGCTTTGCTGGGTCGGGATGGTCAACAGTGGATCGGAACGTGGGCGACGGCGCCCCAGGCGGCTGTCTCGGCAGGTTCTGCTGAAGTCTTCAAGAACCAGACCCTGCGTCTCATCGTGCATACCAGCGTTGGCGGGACGAAGGCCAGAATCAAGATCTCGAACACATTCGGGGACGGGCCTTTGCTCATCGGCAGGGCACATATCGCGCACCGGGCTTCGGCGGCCGACATCGACCCAGTCTCGGATCGCATCCTGTCATTCCGCGGCCAGCCGTCTATCGCGGTACCGGCCCGAGCCACGGTGATCAGCGATCCGGTCGATCTCGAGGTGCCGGCGCTTTCAGATCTGGCGATCAGCCTGTTCTTCCCCGAAACGGTGCCGGCGACGACGTCGCACAGCCTCGCGAAGCAGACGAACTACGTGTCGGCCGAGACCGGCGATGTGACCGCCCAGGCGAAATTCCCTGTTTCGAAGACGATCACGACCTGGCCGTTCCTCACCGGCGTCGACGTCGCGGCGTCGTCCCGCGGCGCCTCGATCGTGGCCTTCGGCTCTTCGACCACTGATGGAGATGGCTCCACGAGGGATGCGAACCGGCGCTGGCCGGACGTCCTGGCCGAGCGCCTGCAAAAGAGCTCCGGCGGAAAGACCGAGCTTGGCAGGCTCGGCGTTCTCAATGAGGGGATCATCGGGAATCGGTTGCTGTTTGACAGCCCGCAACAAGCGGACAGCCCTTTCGGGGCGCTTCTCGGCCAGGCCGGCCTCGCGCGCTTCGAGCGGGACGTGCTCGAGCAGTCAGGCGTTAAGTACGTCCTGATCTGCCTCGGCGTCAACGACATCCTGTTTCCCGCGTACCCGTTCACGCCGGCAAGCGAGGTCGTCACGCCCGAGAACATCTTCGACGGCTACCGTCAGCTCATCGCCCGCGCCCACAAAAAGGGCATCCGCGTCATCGGCACGACGATTCCTCCTTTCGAGGGCGCGACGTTTGTCGGCTCCGGGCTCAACCTCACTCTCTACACTCCTGAAAGAGAAAAGGTGCGTGCTACGGTCAACGAGTGGATACGGCACAGCGGCAGGTTCGACGCGGTGGTCGATTTCGACGAGGCGACGCGCGACCCCGCCAGGCCGACGCAGCTGCTTCCTGCCTACGCCGCTGAAGACCGCCTGCACGTCAAGGACGCCGGGAACGTCGCGCAGGGGAATGCCATTCCGCTCGCGCTGTTTCAACGGCAGTGAGCACGACGCATGACCTACGCCACCGGCAAGTACACGCGGAACGTCGTGCCCTGGCCTTCAGCCGATTCCACGTCGATCCAGCCGCCCGCCTCGTGCACGATGCTGTACGCCGTCGCGAGACCGAGGCCGGTGCCCTTGCCGCTCTCCTTCGTGGTGAAGAACGGCTCGAAGAGCCGCGCGGCGACGTCGGCTGAGATCCCGACGCCGGTATCCGCAACGTCGATGACCACGTAGCGACGGCGCTCGCCGCGTACGCCGCCGTTGACGCGCGGAAGCGTCGTGTTCCAGGTCCGGATCGCAATCACGCCGCCTCCGTTGGCAGGCATTGCGTCGCGCGCGTTGACCGCCAGGTTGATCACCACCTGCTCGACCATGCCCTGGCCCGCGAGGATGTCAGCAAGTATTGCCGTCGTGCTCAGGGTGAACTTCGAGCTCTTGCCCAGCAGCCGGTGCAGCAGCGCGCTGATGTCGTTCAGGATCGCGTTGACGTTGAGCCGCTCCACCACCGGCGGCGTTCGCCGGCTGAACGCGAGTAGCTGGCGTGTGAGGCCGGCCGCGAGCTCGGCCGCTCGCTTGATCTCGCGCAGCTCCATCCTGATCGGCAATGTCGTCTCGGACTCGATCAGCTGTTCCGAGTAGCCGAGGATCGCCGTCAGCAGGTTGTTGAAGTCGTGAGCGATCGAGCCGGTCAGGCGGCCGAGCGCCTCGATCTTCTGCGCGTGGCGAAGCTGGGTCTCGAGCAGCTTCCGATCGGTCACGTCGCGCGAATGGACAATGCCCAGACGGACGCCGCCGTCCTCGACGTAGCTGCCGATCGATTCGAACGTGCGCCATCGCCCGTCCTTGTGGCGGACCCTGAGCTCGATGAACGGCGTCTGGCCGCGCGCGCTCATCGCCGCTTCGAACGCCGCCCGCGCGTTCGGCACGTCGTCGGGATGAATCAGCTCGAAGATGCTGCGGCCGCATCGCTCGGACGGCGTGAAGCCGAGCATCCGTTCGCCCGACGGGCTCTCGAAGAGGATGTCGCCGCGGGTGTCCACGAAGGTGATGAGGTCGATCGCGTGCTCGATAATCGCCCGGCAGTGCTGGTCGCGGCGCACGGCAGCGTGTTCAGCGCGCTTACAAGCGGTGATGTCGAGCATCACGCCGCGAAGGCGTGACGCCCGCCCGTGCCTGTCCGCGGTCACGTGGACGACATCGCGCATCCAGACGGTCCGGCCGTCCGCCGCCACGACCCGGTAGTCGAAGGTATGATCCCGGACCTTGCTGACCGCCGCGGCGCACGTCGTCACGGCTCGATCCCGATCGTCGGGGTGAATGAGGTTCATCCAGAAGTCGGGCTCGCCCAGCCACCGCTCGATCGGATAGCCGAGGAGCCGCTCGGCTTTCTCGCTGACGAACGAGAACTGCACGGTCCGCGGATCGGCCTCCCAGACGATTGCGTCGAGGTCGTCGAACAGCGCGCGGTACTCGTCTGCTGAAGTGTTCATTGCCTACCGTCTCAGCACGATTGGCGCCGCGGGTCCCGTCGGACGCCGCTCCGGATAAGTCACCTCAACGCAACCACTTGAGGGTGGCCGGCGGGACGCCGCCAAGAAGGGCCCGTTGACGATGCGCCGATATTTCGGCAGTTGACGAAGATACGGCTTGACACACCGGCATCCCCGGGGATGATTTCCCCGGGGATGATTTCTCGCTCCGGGACGACCATGTGAGCAGCGCCGAGCGCCCTGGGAATGGTGCCAACGGTGCCAACGGTGCCAACGGTGCCGAGGCCGTCGAGCTTCGTCAGGCATTACTGCGTCTGTCGACGGATCTCGCCGGGTATCGAACGTTGGACGAGTTGTGCGGCGCGCTCGCAGCGCATTTGAAACAGGTCGTGCCCTTCGACCACCTCGGGCTGCTGCTGATCGAACCGGAAACGGGCGCCGTGCGCGTCGCCGTCGTCGAGCCGCCGGACATCGGCCCTGTCCCGCCGATGACCGGCACGATCGACGATCTGCCGGCCGCGCGCGCGTGGCGGTCACAGCGATCGATGGTGTGGCGGCTGAAGGGCGCCGAGTCTGGCAAGCCGCTCGAGGGCATGCAGCCCTGGTTACACGACCTCGGCTTTCGCGTCATGTGCCAGGTGCCGCTGACCACGACGCGGCAGCGCCTCGGCCTGCTCGTGTTCGCCAGCCAGGACGTCGACGACTACTCGACCACATTCGTAGAAGCGATGGAACAGGCGGCCGCGCAGGTCGCGGTCGCGGTCGAGCACGCGCTGTACCTGGAACGGCTCGGCACGCTCAGCCGCACGCTCGCTACTGAACGCGATCGGGTGCAGCTGTTGCTCCGCGTCACGAGCGCGATGTGCTCCGAGCTCGATCTCCGCGCTCTGCTCGGCGTGATCTCCCGCGAGCTCGGCGACATCATCGAACACCACTACGCGAGCGTCACGCTGTGGGACGCCGCCGCGAACCGTCTGCGGCGCGAGGCGCTCGTCTCGCGGGAGGGCACGAAGACCCTCGAGGCCGGCGCGCTCGTGCGCGAGGGAGCGTCGCTGCCGCAGTTCGCGTTCGATCGTGGCGAGACGATCGTTTTCTCGTACCGGGACATCGTGGGCACCGACCCCGAGGCGGCGCGCGTCATGACCGCCGAGGGGTTCCGCTCCGCGTGCAGCGTGCCGCTGCAGACGGCGCGCGGCAAGTACGGGACGTTCAACGTGGCAAGCCCGGAGGACGGGGCGTTTCCCCCGCAGGAAGTCCGATTGCTCGAGCAGATCGCCGCGCAGATGGCGATGGCGATCGAGAACGCCATCCACTTCCGTCAGGCGGATCGCTATCGACGCGAAGCGACCGAGCGCCGCGACCGGCTTCAGCTGCTCCTTGAGGTGAACAACGTCCTGATCGGGGAGACGGACTCGCCGGAGATGACTCGGCGCGTGGCGGAGCTGCTTCGCGGCTCTGTGCCGCACGACTACTTGAGTCTCGCGCTGTACGACGAGGAGTCCAGACGCTTTCGCCTCGCCTCCCTGACCCAGTTCGACCACTCCGGGATCATCGATCCCGAAGTCTCGTTCCCCGTCGAAGGATCTCCGGCGGGCGCGGCGTTCACCAGCAAACGCCCGATCCAGGTCCGTGGCGACGATCTGGATCGGCTCCCGCTCGAAGCGGTGCCGACTGTCCGGCCTCTGGGCATCCGCGCGGTCTGCTGCGTTCCACTCCCGGGGCGCGATGGACCGCTCGGCGCCCTTGTCTTCGGCCGCCGGGACCCGCTCGGGTTCACGGACGACGAGGTCGACCGGCTGGCCGAGGTCTCGAGCCAGGTGGCAATCGCCGTCGAGAACCGGCTGGCGTTCGCGCGCATCGCGGCGCTCAAGGACAAGCTCGCGGAGGAGAAGCTCTATCTCGAGGGGGAGATTACGCAGCAGCATGATTTCACCGAAATCATCGGCGACAGTGCCGCGCTGCGGCGGGTGCTCGCGCAGATCGAGACCGTCGCGGCGACCGATGCCTCCGTGCTGCTGCTGGGCGAGACGGGAACGGGCAAGGAGCTGCTGGCGCGCGCGATTCACGACCGAAGCCCGCGCCGCGGCCAGACATTCGTCCGCTTCAACGGCGCCGCCCTGCCCGCGGGTCTGATCGAAAGCGAGCTCTTCGGATACGAGAAGGGCGCCTTCACCGGCGCGGCGACCGCGAAGGTCGGGCGCCTGGAACTCGCGCACCGCGGCACCCTGTTCCTCGACGAAGTCGGCGACATGCCGCTCGAGACCCAACCCAAGCTCCTGCGCGCCGTGCAGGAGCGGGAGTTCGAGCGTCTGGGCAGCACACGAATCCAGCGCGTGGACTTCCGGCTGGTCGCGGCGACCAATCGCGATCTCGAGGCCATGGTCGGCGAAGGGATGTTCCGCCAGGACCTCTTCTACCGGCTCAATGTCTTTCCCATCCTGGTCCCGCCGCTGCGCGAACGGCCGGAGGACATTCCGGCGCTCGTCCGGCACTTCGCCGCGAAATTCGGCCGCCGCATTGGGCGCCCGGTCACGACCATCCCGGCGTCGGCGATGCGTGCGCTCGAGCGGTGGGACTGGCCGGGCAACGTCCGGGAGCTCGAGAACGTGGTCGAGCGCGGCGTCATTCTCTCGCGGGGCTCGGTCCTGCAGGTGCCGCTGTCTGCGGTCAAGTCGACCCGGAGGGATCGATCATCGGTCTGGCCGCCAGCCTCGACATTTCGGGAAGGCGAGCGAGAGCTGATCCTGAAGGCGCTGCGTGAATCGAACGGCGTGGTCGCCGGCGCCGCAGGCGCTGCCGCGCGGCTCGGCCTGAAGCGGACGACGCTGCAGTCGAAGATGCGGAAGCTGGGGATCAGCCGTCCAGGCTTCTGAGGTGAAGTGAGCTGCCTGTCTTCAGGTTTCAAACTGTCCTCGCCGCCACGCAGTTCGAGAAACCTGCCCAGGGCAACTCCTCCAGACATACCGTTTCCTTCAAGGACAGTCTTGAGCGCCGCTCGAAGCCACGAGGATCCTGCTCGCGCTGGCCGGTCATGGCGAGTAAAGAGCCGAGCGATAGCTCCAACGTGTAGCGGTTGTACGAGCCGGGTTCGCTCAACGCGTGCCCCGTTGTAGCTGCTCGAGCGCGCCGGGCAGGTCGCCGATCTTTTCCTTCGCGATGGCGCGGTACGACAGAGCTGCTTCCCGCGGCAGGCAATCGCCTGTAAAGAAGGCGATGTTATCGAATACCTGCAGTATCGGGCCGAGGGAACCTGTTTCGTTCAAGTTGCCGACCAGGTCGTCGACGCCGACCCGTGTCCGGCACAAGACGGCCGCGCGTTCCGCGTCCTCTCGCAGCCAACAACCGAGTGGTGGATTCGCATCGTTGTAAATCGCATTCCGGTCGGTTGGGTGCTGGTCGACGAGAAAACCGTCAAAGAGAGCGGCCGATCGGATCGAGTACCAGCTTAGCAGGCGCGCGCGCGGCGCGCTCTTGCGCGCGCCTGATGATCCACGCGCCCGTCAGGCAGACCGCGGCCCCGGCGACCGACAGCCCGGCGACGCGCTCTCCGCGAACGACGACCCCGAGGACGAGCGCGACCACGGGCATCAGAAGGGTAATTACCGACGCCCGCGTCGCGCCTAGCCGCCCGGCGGCGGTCGCCGCAAGGACATGAGCCAAGCCGGTGCCCAACGCACCGAGGGCCAGCATGGAAAGACCCGTCCGGACGGACCAATGCGCGCTCGCGAGAGCTGGCACGCCCAACGGTGCGGTCAAGAGGAGCGCGACCCCAAGCGCCCGCCACATGACGGGCAAGGCGCCGTTGCGCTGCTGCAGCGGCCGCGCCAGGTTGATCGCGATCCCGTAGGAGACAATGGCCGCGAGGATGAGCAGCACGCCGGTCAGGCTCTCGTGACCGGCCCCGATCCCTGGCAGCGCCATCGCGACGCCACCGCCCAGTCCCACCGCGAGCCCGACGACGATGCCGCGCGCCGGGAACCGGCGGGCGATCATTCCCGCAACCGCGGCCGCAAACAGCGTCGTCATGCCGTTCAACATGCCCGTGAGCGCCGACGAAACACGCTGCTCGGCGAACGGAAACATGCTGAGCGGAAACGCCAGCCACAGGACGCCCAGGAGCGCGCAGCCCGTCCAGTCCTGCCGCGCGATCGGACGCCGGGCCGCCGGGATCAGAGACAGCGACGCGAAGCCAATCGCGATGCGCGTGAAGGTGACGCCGTTCGGCGCCATCGCCTCGAGACCCTCGGCGATGAAGAGAAATGACGCGCCCCAGATGATCCCCGGCACGACAATGAGCATCCAATCGATCGCGCCGTCCATGTGATCTTCGATCATTGATCACGGGCGCGAGATCTCTGGCACGGGAACACGTGAAATATACTCATGAAATGATGATGGATTGAGGAGTGAAGTGAGAAGTGCTGGGAGAACGCAGAAGGTGCTGGGGAACGCAGAAAGTGCTGGAGGACTTGAGAACGTGCTGACGGTCTGGGAAAGCATCGCTCGCGAGATCGAGGATTTCACGGCACGCATCCGGACGCTGCCCGTGCTGCGACTGGTGCCTCCACGAGCCGTTCGTGAAGAGGTGGAATCAACGTTCGATCTCGCCGCCCCGGTCCCGCTTGACGACCTGACCCGGAAGGTCGCCGCCCTTTTTCGCGCGCACTCTGTGCAGGTCACGCATCCTCGGTACTTCGGCCTGTTCAACCCCAGCGTCTCGGAGGCGGGCATCGTAGGAGACACGCTTGCCGCGGTCTACAATGCGCAGCTCGCGACGTGGTCCCATTCACCGGCCGCGAACGAGCTGGAGCGACTGACGCTCAGGCATCTCACCCGGCGCCTGGGCCTCGATCCGGACTCCACGATCGCCAACTTCACGAGCGGCGGCCTCGAAGCGAACATGTCCGCGGTGCTCGCAGCGCTGGCGCATCGCTTTCCGCTCTTCGCGGAAGACGGCGCATCTGCGATCGGCGCGCGCCCGGTCATCTATGTCACCAGCGAGAGCCATCATTCCTTCCTGAAGATCGCGCGAATGATCGGGCTTGGCGCGAAGGCCGTGTGCGAAGCGACGACCACTTCCGGTTTCGCCTTCGACGTGACGGCGCTGCGCGAGCGCATCCACGACGACATGGCGCGAGGCCGTTGTGCACTCATGATCGTCGGGACGGCGGGAACCACCGGCGGCGGGATTGTCGATCCGCTCCCCGCCCTCGCCGATATCGCACGCGAGTCAAACGCCTGGTTCCACGTCGATGCCGCCTGGGGCGGCGCTGCCGTCATGGCGCCGCGACTGCGGCCCGCTCTGGCGGGCATTGAGCGGGCCGATTCGGTGACCTGGGACGCTCACAAGTGGATGTCGGCGCCCATGGGCGCTGGAATGTTCTTCTGCCGGCACCCCGAGGCCGTCCACCGCGCGTTCGACGCCGCGGCGTCGTACATGCCCTCGGACGCCGGCGCCGAGACGGTCGACGCCTACAACACGACCGTACAGTGGTCGCGGCGCGCGATCGGGTTGAAGGTCTTCATGTCGCTCGCCGAGCGCGGCGAGGACGCCTTCGCCCGGCAGATCGACCACCACGCGCACATGGGCGATCGACTGCGCTCGAAGCTCGCCGCAGCCGGCTGGATCGTCGTCAACGAGACGGTGCTGCCGGTGATCTGTTTCACGCACGACGACATCCGATCGGGCCGGGTGTCCACCGGCCGGATTCTGAATACGATCTACACGCGCGGCAACGTGTGGATCTCAGACGTCGTGCTGGGCCGCCAGGAGCGCGTCCTCCGGGCCTGTATCACGAGCTTCCGGACCGAGGACGAGGATCTCGACTACCTGATTGAAGAGCTCGACCTTGCGCGCCGTCTCGACAAGGCGAGTTTGGCGCAGGGGCCCTCTCATGTCTGACCACACGCCGGCCGCGACCTACGGCAGCTATTTGAAGATTGAAGAGCTCCTGTCGCTCCAGCAGCCACGCTCACCCGGACCAGAGCACGACGAGATGCTCTTCATCGTCATTCACCAGGTGTACGAGCTCTGGTTCAAGGAGCTGCTGCACGAGCTCGATTGCGTCATGCGCCTTCTCGAGGCGGACAAGTCGCACCGCGCGCAGCACACGCTGAAGCGGATCCTGACGATCCTGAAGGTCATGGTCGCGCAGCTCGATATCCTGGAAACGATGACGCCGCTCGAGTTCCTCAGCTTTCGCGAGCGCCTCGATGCCGCGAGCGGTTTTCAATCCGACCAGTTCCGGCAGATCGAGTTCGTGCTGGGTCTGAAGTCTGAGCAGGCGCTCCGCCGGTTTCCGGAGGGCAGCCGCGCGCGCGCGGCGCTGGAGCGCCGGTATCACGAGCCGACCCTATGGGACGCATTTCTCCGCTGCCTCGCGCGGGAGGGCTACGACGTTCCGCCGGCCCATCTCGCGCTGGAGCCGGTCGCCCCGGCGGCGGCCGTCCAACCGTCCGCCGAGATCCAGCGAATGCTCGTCGACGTGTATCGGCGCGATGCCAAGAACGCGGAGCTGTGCGAGCGGCTGGTCGATCTGGACGAGGGGCTCCAGGAATGGCGCTACCGCCACGTCAAGATGGTCGAGCGCACGATCGGTGCCAGGCCGGGAACAGGCGGGTCATCGGGCGCGGCCTACCTGCAGGAAACCGTCGGCCGCCCCATCTTTCCCGACTTGTGGGCCATTCGGTCGCAACTCTAGCGCTGATCCAGCACTGAATACGCCTCCCAGGCGGATCGTGTATAGTGAGAACGCGTAAGTCCGTACTGAGCCCGCCAGCGTTCGAGCAGTGCCCCCTCAATGGCGGGTGCGCGCCGACAGGCCCATCGGCCACCGAATCGGAGCGCTCATGAACCGTTCGTCCAGTGCTCGTGTACCTGCACGGCCTCAGCCCAAGAAGCGCCAATCACCTGCCGTGGAAGGTCACCCTGGAGGGCGCGGGAATGGCGTCTCTCGCTGGCGTGCGCTGGAGGGCGAGCAGTTCCGCGCGCTGATCGCGTCCCCGTCGGATCGGAACCGTCGCGAAGGCGCGCGATCGTGGTGAGCACGGCGGCTCGAACGTGGCTCCTCGGTTCGGGCTGGCTCGCGACGCTCGTCGTCATTGTCGCGTCCAGCGTCGCCATGGGCGCCAGGCTGTCAACGAGCGCGTTCCTGCTCGTCGTGTGCGCCGTGCCGATGGGCGTGATGCTGCTGATCGGGTTGAGCGCACCCTCGCCCACTGTCGCCGAGATCCTGTACTCGGTGAACAACAAGCAGGACGGCCGCCGGTGAAGCGGGAAGACGCGGGAGCGTCTCGAGAGAAGGCGCGACTGACGAACCGAGCGGCGTTCCGGGCGTAGGTGAGGCTTGCTGAGATCTCCGTTACCGGAGCCGGCACCGCCCCCGTCGCCGACGGGCTGTCCGTTCTGTCGTTCGACCAGAATCAAGACGACGAGCGATAAGGCGGATTCGTCGTCCTATTGGCGGTGTGAGGCGTGCGGGGAAATGTGGAATGTCGACCGGCTTCGCGGATCGTCGAGCCGGGTCGGCTATTCGCCACGCTGGAAATGAGGCGTGTGCGCAGACGAGGTCCGTGGGAGGACATACGATGGCTACAGTAAATGGAACAATCAAGCGGCTGGTGAGTGACAAAGGGTTCGGTTTCATCGCAACGTCGGACGGGAGCGAGTACTTCTTTCACCAGTCAGCCTGTCGCGAAACGTCCTTCGACGAACTGCGCGAAGGACAGGCGGTCACGTTCGAGAAGGGTCAGGGGCCCAAAGGGCCGAGAGGCGAGAACGTCAAGCTCGCGTGACGCGCGTACGGCCTGCCGCCCGCTTCAGCGACGTCACATCCTGCCAGTCTCAGCGATCCTCGAGATCTCGCTAGGTTCAGAGTGTGCTATTTATGAATAGCCCACATGAAGTACCTATGCCTGATCCACCTGGACGAGAGAGAGCTGGACGCGATGCCCGCAGGGGATGTGAGCGTCTTGAACGCGGCGCATCTCGACTTCAATGATGGCCTTCGAGCGAGCGGTCACTTCGTCGTCGCGGAGGCCCTCGAGCCTGCGCGCGCGGCCGCGTGCGTGCGCGTCCGCGGCGGGAAGGCGGCCGTCACCGACGGCCCCTTCACCGAATCGAAGGAGATGGTCGCGGGATTCTACCTGCTCGAGGCGCGTGACCTGAACGAGGCCATCGACCTGGCCTCGAAGATCCCGAGCGCGCGTCTCGGGACCATCGAGGTGCGGCCGGCCCGTCAGCTCGTCGTCGACGGCAGACCGCTCAGGTGGGGGTAGTCCAACCAGCGACCACCCGAAGCTATAGTCAGTGCAGTGCCACTCATCGGGATGGGCTGCATGCGTCTGTCCACGGATCGCGACCGGGACGACGCGCGGGCGCTCGAGGTGCTGCACGCCGCGTTCAACGCGGGTGTCACGTTCCTCGACACGGCGGACACCTATTGCTGGGATGACAGCGAGGTGGGCCACAACGAGCGGCTCATCGCTCGTGCGCTAGCCACCTGGACGGGCGATCGCTCGCGGATTCTCATCGCCACGAAGGGTGGCCTGACGCGCCCGAAGGGCCGCTGGATCCCGGACGGCCGCGCGCGCCACCTCGTCTCCGCGTGTGAGGCCAGCCGCCGCGCGCTCGGCGTTGAGCGGATTCATTTGTATCAGCTGCATGTGCCGGACCCGCGCGTCCCGATTTCGACCAGCGTCCGCGCGCTCGCTTCGATGCAACGTGACGGCCTCGTCCGGCACATTGGTCTCTGCAACGTGAACGTCGGTCAGATTGAAGAGGCCAGGCGCATCGCCGAGATTGACGCCGTGCAGGTGGAGCTGAACGCCTGGAACGACGACAACGTGCTGAGCGGCGTGGCCGAGTACTGCGTCACGCACGGGATTCGACTCATCGCTCACCGTCCGCTCGGCGGTGCGCAGCGCATCCGTCGAACCGTCTCCGATCCCGCCTTTGTCGACCTCGCGGCGCGGCATGGTACGACCGCGCCCGTCATCGCGATTGCCTGGCTGATGGACCTGTCCTACCTGATCGTGCCGATCCCGGGGCCGACCAGGGTCGTGACGGCTGCCTCGCTCGGTCGCGCGCGCGAGATCCAGTTCACCGACGCCGATCGCGCGCGCCTCGATGACCGGTTCCCTGCGGGCAAGACGCTGCGCCAACGCCGCGTGGAACCCCGCGAACCCGTTCCCCGTTTTAACCCCACTCGCGAATTGGTCCTCATCATGGGCCTGCCGGCTGCGGGCAAGAGCACCGCCGCGCGCGCGTTGGTGGAGCAGGGATTTGCCCGAATCAACCGGGACGAAGCGGGCGGATCGCTGCGCGAACTGCTGCCGGCGGTCGATCGCCTGATTGAGTCCGGCCATTCGCGGATCGTGCTGGACAACACGTATGTGTCGCGCAAGTCGCGGCAGGCAGTGATTCAGCTGGCTGCCAGGCACGGCCTCCCCGTGCGATGCGTCTGGCTGTCCACGAGCCTCGAGGAGGCCCAGGTGAACGCAGCGTGGCGGATCGTATCGACGTACGGCCGCCTGCTCGAACCGGAGGAACTGCGACGCACCGCCAGGCAGGATGTCACGGCGTTCGGGCCCGGCGTGCAATTCCGCTATCAGCGTGAGCTGGAACCACCCGACCCGTCAGAAGGATTCTCGCGAATCGACACGGTTCCCTTCGAGCGGACCCGCGACCCGGCGTTCACGAACCGCGCCGTGATCGTGTGGTGCGACGGGATCCTCGGTCGTACCCGGCTCCCGTCTCGAGACGCTGGAGAAGCGTTGGCTGCGCCTGGAAAGCTGCCTGTGGAGGACGGAGGGGTGTTTGCTGAACGCGGAAAGGTGTTGCGGCGATACGCGGCAGATGGCTGGCGGCTGTTGGGTCTGGATTGGCAACCAGGAATCGCGGAAGAGATCGTCACACGGGAACAGGTAGAAGCTGGCCTCGGTCGGATGCAGGACCGGCTCGGCATCACGATGGACATCTTGTACTGTCCCCACGGCCCCGGGCCGCCGGTCTGCTGGTGCCGCAAGCCGCTTCCCGGCCTCGGCGTCGTCTTCACCCAGCGATACCGGCTCGATCCATCGGAGTGTCTCTACGTCGGCGCCGGGCCACAGGACCCGGGCTTCGCGCGCCGGCTCGGGTTCGAGTACCGGGACGCGGCTGACTTCTTCGCAGTGGCGGGGCGTTAGAAAAACTGGTTTAGTAGCGTTAGTAGGGTTTGTAGAGTTGCTTGGAGGGATGATGACACGCACAATCACGGTCGGAGCTTCCTTGCTCCTGGCAGCCGGCGCCGCGGTATTCGCACAGACAGGAGGCCGCAAGCCGATGAGTCCCGAGGGGTCGTCGCACGTGCAGGTCCTCGGCAAGTGGACAAAGGGATCGCAGCCCGCGTTCACGCTCGGCCGCGAGAACTACGAGGGCGGCAAGTGGATCGAGGTGACATACGGCCGGCCGTTGCAGCGCGGGCGCGACCTGTTTGGATCCGGAGAGAACTACGGCAAGGCCGCGCTCGACGTGGGCGCCCCCGGCCTTCCGCCGCCGCCGGTCTGGCGTGCCGGGGCGAACGTATCGACCCGGCTCAAGTCCGAGGTGCCGCTCAGCTTCAGCGGCAAGACCGTCCCGGCGGGGGAATACAGCCTTTTCATCGACTTGAAGCCGTCACAGTGGACACTCATCATATCGGGCTGGCCGGCGCAGCCGAAGTACACCCCGCAGGACAAGACCGCCCTGTGGGGCGCGTACGGCTACACGCCGGACAAGGATGTCGCGCGCGTCGCGATGAAGCTCGACACGCTGCCCTTCGCCGTCGACGAGCTGACGTGGAGCTTCGTTGACATGACGAACGACAGCGGCCGGCTGGCCATCATGTGGGGAAAGACCATGGCCAGCGCGCCGTTCAAGGCCAGTCTGGCGCAGTGAGCCCAGTCGTTCCCACCTGCGTGAGCCGGGGGGGCGACGATTCAGCATGACGACCGCGTTTCCCGAATGGGTCGAGCCGATGGCGGCCACGCTGACCCAGGAGCGATTCAACAGGCCTGACTGGATCTTCGAGCAGAAGTTCGACGGCATCCGGGTGCTCGCGTTCAAACAGGGTCGGGGCGTCCGCCTGTTCTCGCGTAACCGGCTGCCGTTGAACTACCCCACCGTCATCGAAGCCCTTGCGGACCTGCCGGCGAGCGAGGTGATCCTGGACGGCGAGGTCACCCACGCGGGCGGCGGCGTCACGTACCACGTGTTCGATCTGCTCTGGCTCGGCGGCCGCGATGTGACAACGCTTCCGCTCGATGCGCGCCGCGGCCTGTTGAACGACTTGTCTCTTCAACCGCCGCTGGAGCGCGTGACGGCGCTCGAGGATCCCCGCCCGTGGGAGAGAGCGCGCGCCGAGGGTTGGGAGGGCGTCATCGCGAAGCGGCGCGACTCGACGTACGAGCACCGCCGCTCGCCGCTCTGGCTGAAAATGAAGTGCGAGGTGGCGCGCGACCTTGTCGTCGGGGGGTTCACCGATCCGCAGGGCCGGCGCGTCGGCCTCGGCGCGCTGCTCGTTGGTTACTTTGACGGAGCTGACGGCGCCGATTTCGTGTTCGCCGGCAAGGTCGGAACGGGCCTCGACACGAAGATGCTCCTGGACCTTCGCGCGCGGCTCGATGCCCTCGAGATCGCCGCGGCGCCGTTCACGAAGGCCGTCGGGCTGCCTCGCTTGCGCGCACATTGGGTGCGCCCCGAGATCGTCGTACAGGTGGCCTTCATCGAGTGGACCGTGCATGGCAAGCTTCGCCATCCGCGGCTGCTCGGCGTACAGGCGTGATCACCCACCCGGAGAAAGTGCTGTTCCCGCCCGATGGGGACAATGACGGAATCACCAAGGGTGAGCTCGCCTCCTACTACGAAGCCATCGCACCGCTGATGCTCCCGCACCTCGACGGACGCCCGATCACCATGGAGCGATATCCGTCTGGTATCGCGACGAAAGGGTTCTTTCACAAGGATCTGACGAAGGGCTTCCCCGCGTGGCTCGAGCGCGTCGAGGCGCCGAAGAAAGACGGAACGGTGCATTACCCGCTTGCCGGTGACATGCGATCGCTGCTCTGGATGGTCAATCAGAACACCATCACCCCGCACGTCTGGACGTCTCGCACGCCGAACCTGTACCAGCCGGATATCTGCGTCTTCGATCTCGATCCACCGGCGCCTGGCGACGACAGCCTGCGCGCGGCCGCCCTCGCGCTCCGCGATCTGCTTGCCGAGATCGGCCTGACGAGCTGGGTGAAGACGTCGGGGTCGAAGGGCTTCCACATCGTGGTTCCACTCGACGGCCGGGCCCGCTTCGGCCCGGTCGCCCGATTCGCGCACGCCGTGGGAACGACCCTCGTCGGGCGAGACCCCGAGCATCTGACGCAGGAGTTCAGTAAAGCTGATCGCGGTGGCCGCATTCTCGTCGACACCGGACGCAACGGCTACAGCGCGACGTTTGCGGCTGCCTACGCTGTGCGCGCGAAGCCGGGCGCACCGGTGTCGGCACCGTGCACGTGGGACGAGATCGAGCGGGGCGAGGTCGGCCCGCAGACGTTCAGGCTGCGGACCATGGCGGCGCGCGTGGCAAAGGTCGGCGATCTGTGGTCCGACATGCAGTCAGCGCGGCGGTCGCTGGACGGCCCCCTGGAGAGCATGCAGAGACTGCCGCGACGGCAGCAAGCAGTTGCCAACGTGCCTCGGCAGAAGTGACGCTGATGATTCAGAACGGGGGTGAAGGTTCAGCCCGCCTCTGAGCGCGGCCTCACGCCGGCCCGATCGCGTCAATGGCAGCCTTGCAGCACTGCCCATCCTGCTCCGACGTGCCGCCCGAGACGCCAAGCCCGCCGATGATCTCTCCGCGGACGATGATCGGTACTCCGCCTTCCGCGGCGATTGCGCCCCGCAGCATCATCACACGCAGACCGACACCGCCCCGCTCGACCGAGTCCTGGAAGGTTTTCGTGGCTCGCTTGAACATCGCGGCGGAACGGGCCTTGTCGATGGCAATCCTCGGGCTGGCGGTCTGCGTGTCGTCGATCTTCTCGAAGTACACCAGAACGCCGCTCGGGTCGACGACCGCTGCCGCCATCGCCCAGTTGTTGGCACGCGCCTCGACGAGTGCCGCTGCAGCGACGGTTTTCGCCAGCGCTGTCGTAATCGGAAGACCGTAAGCCGCCATGATTCATCTGCCTCCTACTTTTTTGGCCACACGACGCCCTGGTCCTTGGACGTCACTGGCGCCAGGCCTTTGTACGCAAACTTCTGGAGCCGTTGCCCGCGATACGTCTCGGTCGTAAAGATGTTGCCCTTCGAGTCGGTGGCGATGCTGTGCACGCCGTAAAACTCACCGGGCTGGCGTCCACCCTCGCCGAAGCTGGTCAAAACCTCGAGCGTCTCCCGCAGCAGGATGCGCACCTTGTCGTTCTCCCCGTCGGCCAGGTAGAGGTATTTCTGCTGCGGATCCTTCGAGAACGCGAGGTCCCACACCGAGCCGGAACCGAGCGTGTCCTTGGTGAGGAACGCCTCCTTCACGAACGTGCCGTCCGGCTTGAAGACCTGGATGCGGTCGTTCACGCGATCGCAAACGTACAGCAGGCGATCGTTCGACAGATCGGCGCAGTGTACCGGATTGCGGAACTGCTGCGCCGGCGGCGCAGCGGGATCATACCGCCCGAGGTTGTCGTCGCTCGGCTTGTGACCGTACGCGCCCCAGTGCCGTTTGTACTGTCCGGTGTCGGCGTCGTACACGATCACGCGATGGTTGCCGTAGCCATCGGCGACGTAGACTTCGTTGGCCTCTTTATCGATGAACGTTTTCGCCGGGAGTCGGAGATTCGCGACATCGTTGCTGCCCTGGCTCTTGGCCGGCTTCCCGATCTGCATGATGAACTTGCCGTCCTGCGTGAACTTCAGCACCATGTTGTCGTAGAAGTAGCCCGCCGCGCCGCTCTGACTCTCGTCCTGCTGCTGGTTTCGCCCCGCCGCGGTTTGCTGGCCCGACTGCCGCCCTGTCGGCGGCGTGCCGCGGCCGTTGCCGCCTATCCACACGTTGCCCTTGTAGTCAACGGTAATGCCGTGGTTGGAGTTCGGCCAGTCGTACCCGGCGCCCGGGCCGCCCCAGTGCCCGATCAGATTGCCGGCCTCGTCGAACTCGAGCACTGGCGGCGCGGGCGCGCAGCACTGTGCGGTCGGCGGAGTGGTGGTCGCATGCACTTCGCCCGGCTCGAGCGATCCCGCCCGGTGAATGATCCAGATGTGATCCTGCGCGTCGACGGACACGCCGATGGTTTGACCCAGAATCCATTTGTTCGGGAGCGGCTTCGGCCACAGCGGGTCGACTTCGAATCTCGGCGCCAGCGCGCCGGTGGCCCTGGCGGCTTCGGCCGCCCTCCCGGCGAGCCGCGTCGATCCGAGGTGCAGCCCGGCGAGCAGGGCAACAAGGGTTACGATGAGCGAGACCTTGGGCATTATTGTCATGACTGCATCCTCACTGGCGGCGGCCTCTACGCTCCGCCGCGGCGGAGATCGGCCTTGGACGCCGCTTCATCCTTGAGCGGAGTGACCTTATCCGGATCGATGCGCACCATCAAGTACGTGATGTGATCGTCGATCCGGGTGAACCAGTGTCCCGTGCCGGCCGGGATGACGATGACGTCGCCGGGCTTGAGCTGATAAGTGACGCCGTTGCGGATCGAAGCGGCGTTGTTGCCGGGGCCGTTCAGGAGCCTGACGTTCTCGTTCTCGGCAGGCCTGCGGATCTGATCGACGAGATCCGGCCCGGTGACGAGCGTCCCTGAGCCGTCGATGATGTGGTAGACCTCGCTGACGAGGTCGTGCTCCGCCGCCGACTGCGGGGTCGGCGCAGCCAGCTTGCCCCGATACACGAGCCCGATGTCCACGTTGGACTTCCCGACGTTGACGGCGCGCACCTGCTGATCGGCGACGGCGCCGCCCCTCGCGATGCCCCGCTTGATGTACGCCTGAATCTCATCGTTCGCGATATAGGTCGCGGGACAGCTGGCGCAGGTGGGCTTCGTGTCCTGCGCCGACAGGGCAAGGCCGTAGAACCCGTAGGCCCCGGAGACCCCAAGGCCAATCGCGACGGCACCCAAAACGAACGCTGGTGGCTTCAGCATGACGCTCTCCTGGCTCAGCTGGATGATGCCCACACCTGAGCCGGGAGCAGTCTAACGCTTGCCCTTCCTTTCACGCCATGTTTACAGCCGCCGACTACGATCCAGCGCTCGATTCACGACAAGCCCTGGAGGACGCCTCAATGAGACGAAAGCTGTACCGGGCAGCCTGGTGGTATCCGCCGACTTCGTCTACTCGCGCGGCTCGAACCTCGCGACGCTGGTCAACTTGAATCAGCCGCTGCCGAACGCCGCGGGGAACAACGCGCTCGGCGCGCTGCCCTATCCGAATTTCGGATTCATTGAGTGGCGGTCTGACAACGGCAAGTCGGAGTACAAGGGCGTTGACATCGGGCTCGAGAGACGCTTCCTGCGCGGCTACGCCTTCGGCGTGGCGTACACCCTGGGCAAATCACAGGACAACGCGTCGGAGCAGCTCACAACCCAGGGGTCGAACGCCTTCCCGCAGAACGCGCGTGACTTCACGCCGTGGTACGGCCCCAGCGACTATGACGTCCGCCACCGCTTCTCCGCCAATTTCGTCTGGCCCTGCCACTCGGCGCCAACCTGATCGCGCGCGATTGGACGGTGTCCGGGATTTACACGGCGCACACGGGCCATCCGTTCACGGTCAACCAGAGCAACAACAACGTCGGCACCAACATGACCGGTCTGCCGAACGTCATCGGAGACCCCAGCGGCCCGAAAACGGTCGACCAGTGGTTCAACACCGCGGCCTTCCAGGCCGTGCCTTCCGGCACGTTCGGCAACGAGCAGCGCAACCAGCTGACCGGTCCTGGCTTCCAGAACGTTGACTTGACCGTGCAGCGCCAGATCCGCTTCAATCCGCGCCTGGCGGCGACACTGCGGTGGGACATCTTCAACGTGTTCAATACGGTCAATTTCGGCCTGCCGAACCGCGACATCAGCAGCGCCTCCACGTTCGGGACGATCTCGAGCCTGGCGAGCGACCCGCGGACGATGCAGATCGCCGTGCGCCTCACGTTCTAAGGGGTTGTGTGGCCTCGACATCCTCGGTTCTGACTGGCGAGTCCGACCGTCAGCGCGGAGCCTTCCATGACGCAGTGCCTGTGGGCCAACCGCTCCTCGTTTTCGGCGCCGCGCGGCCGCGACTGCGTCAGGCAGGCACGCCGGCGGAGGGCCACGTGAGCGATTCAGCGAGACGCTCCGGGTTAGCCGGGCACGATCGCGATGACGCGCACGGGGCTGCCGCTTCCACGAACGATCTTCAGCGGCGCCGCGATGACGACCGCCCCGACGGGCGGCAGCTGATCCAGATTGCACAAGCTGGCCAGGCCGCATTTGCCGGCGCCGTGCATGATCGTGTGGTTGGGGAACGGAGGGTCGAACCTGCCCGCCTGGCCCGCGTCGGTGCCGACCGTCTCCACGCCGATGCCGAGCACGTCGCGGCTGTGCGCGAGCAGGGTCGACGCGCGCGCATCGCAACCCGGGCTGTGCGGACCATCGGCGGCAACGTTCAGAAAGGACACGGCGTCGGTCCGCCGGCTCCATCCACTGCGCAGCAGCACCCAGGCGCCAGGCGGAATGCGACCGTGGTCTGCCTCCCACGTTTCGATCCGTTCGGGCGTCAGGAGAAAATCAGGGTTGACGTCGACGTCGCGCGTGATGTCGATGACGCACGCCGGGCCGACGAAGCGCCGCGCCGGGATCGTGTCGCACGCGTTATCGGCGAGATCCCGGCCCGTGATCCAGTGCACAGGCGCGTCGAAATGGGTGCCGGTGTGTTCACCGAACCGCAGCGTGTTCCAGTACCAGGCGGGGCCCTTCTCGTCGTAGCGCGAGAGCGGCTCAATTGTCACGCCCGGGGACGCCGCGAACGCCGGCGGAAGGCCGATGACCGGTGTCGCCGGCCCGAGAGGCTGCGTCAGATCTACGACGCGCAGGCGGCCCGCGCTCAAGTCGTCAACGAGTTGGGTCAGGGTGGAGGCCACGTGTGAGATACCTCTGAAACTGGAAGCGATTCTCGAGCAACCCCAGGTCGGTAACGAACGCCGATGGGCCGACCGCCTCGACTTTGACCACGACGCTGGAGAGCTCACCGGCGGTCAGCGCCTCGTCAAACGCCCGTCTGAACGCGTCGATCGTCCTCACCGTTGTCGTGCGCGGGACGCCGGCCGCTCTCGCAATGCCCTCGAGATCGCTGCCGGTCGACGTGGCCGTCGGGAACCCGCCGACCGACAGCAGGCTCTCGTTGTCGAACACGACGTGCACCAGGTTCTTCGGCCGATACCGCGCCAGTGTCGTCAGGCCGCCGAGGTTCATCAGGACCGATCCGTCGCCGTCCAGCACCACGACCCGGCGCTCGGGGCGTGACAGCGCGATGCCGAGCCCGATCGACGAGGCAAGACCCATCGCGTGCTGCAGGTAGAAGAAGTTCGGACGATGCCCGATCGACTGCAGTTCGGCCGCGACCGCGCCCATGATCGTGACGACGATGTGATCCTGCAAGCGGGGGTAAACGGCCTTCAGCGCGTCGAGTCGCAACATAAGACATCCTCAGAAGATCCTCAGATCCCCAGATCCTCCGATCCTCCGATCCTCAGATCTTCTGCCTCTCACCCTGTCTCTTCGACCATCAAGTCTCGACGCAGTAGCAGCGCGACCGGTTTGTTCGATGCAAGCGCGAGCGTCTGTGCCTGGGCGATGCGGTGCGCGACATGGTCCGGCGCCTCGAGAGGTGCGAACGGAATTCTCAGCGCGCGCAGGATGTCTTCGGTCACCGCGCCGCCTTCCGTTTGCCACGGATCGCGCTCGCCGAATTCGCCGCGGTAGCTCACGAGCATGAGCAGCGGGATGCGGTACAGCTGCGCGCACGACACGATGCCGTTGATCGATGCGAGCAGGCCGTGGTTCTGCATCAGCATCGCGGATTTGACCCCCGCCAGATGCGCCCCGGCGGAGATGCCGACGCCCTCCTCTTCCTTGGCGAGCCGGACAAGGGTCATGTCCGGGTCCTCCTCGGCCAGGCGGATCAGGTGCACGAGCCACGTTTCCGGCAGCGCGGAGAGCAGGCGGACGCCGCAGGCTTTGAGCGCGTCGTAAATGAGCCGCGAATGGGTCGTGGAAACCGGAGACATGTCGGCGGCGGCCAACGGATCTTAAACCACTCCCGGTGCCCATTGCCCTTGTGTCTTACGTATTTGTCACCTCGGCGTCGATTTCGGGACGCTGACCTCGGTCCACTTTTCTGGACTCTGTACAACGCTCAACAATTGTCGTACCCTGCTGCAAATCCTGAGGTGTACACAAATCGGCCCGCAATCAAATTCGCGGAAGCCTGGTACGTGAGTTGCTGTATTAGCTCTAGTAGCTGTAGTCGCTGTAGTAACTGAAGTTGCCAGAGCGGGCCGCAGACGCGGCCTTCACAGACCGTCACGCGGAGGTGTCATGGATCCACTGCGGGAACTTGTCGCGACCGGTCATAAGCAGGCACTGGAGTTCTTTGTCCTCGGCCTTCAGGACCTCTCCGAGCCTACCGTCGATCGACAGGAGCTGCTGTACAACGCTAGTGTCCTGGCCCACTATGCACAAGTCTCCACTGAGGCCAGCGCCGACATGCCCCTTCCCGCGGACCTCAGTGTGTTCTTTGACTATTACGTGGCTGACCCGACTCTGTTGCTGGATAGTCTGATGTTGGAAACGGCGGGCGCACAGTGCCTGCTGCTGGCGGGGTTCTTCGAAGATCAAATGCGCCGGCGGCACAACATCCGCTGGTATGCCGAGCTGGGCGCGAGCTTTTTCAGCCGCGCGGCGGTTCAGGAGCAGTCCCTGCCGAAAGCGCGGCTGCTCGATACCATCGCCCGGCACTTCGAGCCATGGCGCCGGCGGCACGCCAGGCTGGGCCGCGAGCTGCGGGACCAACCTTATGTCCTGCACACGCCCAGGCCTCCTAGCCCGACTAATTGAGGATCGCGGATAGAGGATTGCGGATTGATTGGGGATTGGGGATTGGACAGAGCAAAGGCCCGGTGGGGTTCTCCCAGCCGGGCCTTCCAGGACTCAAGACTCAAAACTCAGAACTTCTAACTTCTAGTACATCCCTCCCATGCCGCCCGGACCACCACCCTGCGGCGCATCCTTCTTCTCCTCGGGGATGTCGCAGATCAGCGCTTCGGTGGTCAGCAGGAGCGAGGCAATCGACGACGAATTCTGCAGCGCCGATCGGACGACCTTCGCCGGGTCGATGACGCCAGCCTTGACCAGATCCTCGTAGGTGTCGCTCAACGCGTTGAAGCCCTCCGACTCC
>DASZFS010000230.1:0-16705 GCA_035939575.1 Vicinamibacterales bacterium
ATGGCCGCGTGCAGTTGCCTACGCCCTCGAGTCCCTGACCACCGTGACCGCCCTTGAAAAATCTTGATCTTGGGGCGAGGCAACTGCACGCGACCACGAGTCTTCAGCCCGCCGTTTTCATCGCTTTCGAGGCGTAGGCAACTGCACGCGGCCCACGCCGAGGAACGTCTATCGCGACGTTGCTCCGAACGTGTCGCACGCCTTGATATCGCCGGACGCGAAGCCGGTCTTGAACCAGCGCTGACGCTGTGCGGCAGATCCGTGTGTAAACGAGTCGGGAACGACGTAGCCGCGCGCTTGTTTCTGCAGCGTGTCGTCGCCGACCGATGATGCGGCGTTGAGCGCCGCATTGATGTCGCTCTGGTCGATCCAGTTCAGCTGCGCTTGCGAGCGGCTGCCCCACACGCCGGCAAAACAGTCCGCCTGCAGCTCGAGCCGCACCGACAGCCCGCTGGCGCCTTCCATCGGCGCGCCGCGCTGCCGCTGCGCGTCGACCTGGTTCATCACGCCGAGCAGGTTCTGCACATGGTGGCCGACCTCGTGGGCGATGACGTACGCACGTGCAAAATCGCCCGTGGCATGGAAGCGGGTTTCCAATTCGTGGAAAAAACCGAGGTCGAGATAGACGCGCCGATCGCCCGGACAATAGAACGGTCCCATGGCCTCCGAGGCCGCTCCGCACGCGGTACTCACCCTGCCGTTGAACAGGTCGAGCTTGGGCGGAACGTATCGTCGATTGCTGGACTGGAAGTACTCGCTCCAGACATCCTCCGTGCTGCCCAGGATGATTCGCACGAAGCGGTGTTGTTCGTCAGTTTCCGTGGACGGCCTCTCTCCGCCTTCCACCGGCATCTGTTGCACAGCCGGCGCACCGCTGCCGGCGCCGCTCAACAGATAAAGAATCTGGAGAGGATTCTTCCCAAACAGCAGGCTGACGATCACGATGAGGATGAGACCGCCGGCGCCGATGTGGAAGCCTCCGAACTGCATGCCGCCCCCGCCACCCCACCCGCCGCCGCCGCCGTCCTCGACGACGTTGTCGCTTTCCCGCCCCTTTTCCCAATCCATCGGCCTGGCCCCCTACCTGTCCTGTAGCAAACAACGTACTCGCCGGGAAGGGAATGCTGCAAGCGCCTTGAAGAGCCAGTTTGGGCGGGACGGGAGGCTCCGAAGCCTCCCGCGAATTGGCAGGAATGCGCTCATCGCGCAGGGTGCGCGATGAGATGAGTGTTCAGGTGCGCTCCAAGAGAGTCAGCCGCGCGTTACGGCCGAGGCTCGGTTCTCGACGAGGTGACAGACATCCGATCGAGAGCGGCCATGAAGGGCCGCGCCGACTTCGGCGCTTGGGTCCGGTTCATCGTGAGCAGCTCGCGGCCCTTGACTTCGCGCCCGTAGAGATCGCGGTTGTCGTCGTTGTCTGCCTTGAGCACCCCTCCGGAGATGTCGACGCCGGCGAACAGCCCCTGCGATCGCGAGTAGGACAGCACTTCCGCTTTGAGCTGTGCATCAGTCGAGGCGCGCGCGTCCCGTCCGACAGGACCTCCCGCCACCGATAGATCCGCTCCCAGCGAAACCTTGTCCTGCAGCAGCCGGTCGATGCCGTGCTGGTTCATGATGAGCAGAACGACATCGACGGTCTCGCCACCGATCTGGAACCCCCAGCTGCCCTTCTCGAGCAGCAGGAACGAAGGACTGCCCCACACGCTGCCTACGCGGCAACTGATCAGGCCCTTCCCGTACTCCCCGCCAAAAATAAACGCGGCTTTCTTCAAGGACGGAATGACCGCGACGCATGCGGCGCGATCCCAGAGGTCTTTCGGGATGTCTCGATCGGGCGTGGTGCGGATTTCGTCGAGGACGGTCGCGGCGGCCGCGATCCGTTCAGTCTCCGCATTCTTCATCGCAGCCGTCAGCGCGGCCGGTGACGCCAGCGTCACCAACACGGCAAGTCCTGCAAGTGGTCTGATCTTCATAGGCTCTATTCCTCATGTTAGGCAGGGCGGCGGGCGGTCTCTGCTTCCGCCGGATGACGGTGCTGTCAGGGATTCGCAGATCGCTTGCTGTCTGGAAGGATCGTAGGTGAAGCGCCCACCGCTGTCTGTGCGCTATTGCACGCCGGCCGTGCGCCATTCCGGCCGGCGGGCTTTTCCTAGAGGGACTGCGGCGTGGATCTCGAGCGGCTCGCCTCGGAATGTTTCACACCTTCGCGGCGGGGATCCGTCTTCGCGGCGGTCGCGTGGCGCTCGACTTCACGGGCGCCTTGCGCCACGGCGCCGGCGACATCGTCATGGACGCTCTGACCTTTCTGGATGAGCCCGTCGACGGCCTCCTCGACATAGGTGCCGGCCTGTTCGTATTGTTCGGAGGCCCGCTTCCCAAACCTTCTGGCCGAATCGGTCATCCGGTGCCGGAGCCCTGAGCCGGACCATGGCGCCAGCAACATCGCGAGGCCGGCGCCGACGCTCGCGCCCAACAACAGCCCGATCATGAAGCCGCCGTCTCGATGCTCCCGCGTGTGCGTGTCCATGTGCTGCTACTCCTGCGAGTACCTTACGCGGGCCGGGGATGCAGGGGGTGTGCACTACGACACACGCCCGGCGTGCTGCCGGTGTTGTCCACAACGGTACAGCGCCGTTTCCCGATCCGGCAGAGAGTCATCAGCAGCAGAGGCCCGGTTCGCGCGGCAACGCTCGGCGAACCGGTCGTCCTGCAGTCGGAGAATCGGCTCCGCCTTCGTCATTCGACGCGCGGATCCGACGCCGCGCAGCAGGAGCAACATGCGAACGACCTTCAAGACAGCACTGGCGATCGGTCTCGCGGCGATGTGTTCAGCAGGGCTGACCGCCCAAACGCAGGAAACAAAGACGACGACGAAGACCAAGACCGAGATCAAGGGCGGGAAGGACGTGACCGTGATCGGGTGTCTGGACCGGCGCCCCGACGGGCACTACATCCTGACGGAGGTCCGTGAGAACCAGCGCAGGGAGCCATCGCAGTACGCCCTCGTCACCAGCGAGGACCTATCCAGGCACGTTGGCGAGCGCGTCGAAATCCGCGGCAAGGCTGTCGCACATGGCGACGGGACGGTCTCGATCGAGTCCAAGACCACCACCGAAGTCGAACACGGCAAGGATCAGGAAACCAAGACCAAGACCGAGGGTACGGGCGGCGCGCTCGACATGCCGTTTCTTGGTGTGCGGTCCCTCGTAACCCTGTCGTCATCCTGTTACGAACGCTGAAAGGACAGCTATCATGGCCATGTCACTGTCGTCGCTTCTCGTGCTCCTCGTCATTGCGGCCATCTGCGGCGCCATCGGCAGGACCCTCGCGGGCGGCGGTGGCGGGCTGATCACGTCCATCGCCATCGGGTTCATCGGAGCCCTACTCGGGCCCTGGCTTGCCCATCAGATCAACGTGTCCGAGCCGCTGATGGTCCGCATTGGCGGCGAGCCGTTTCCGGTTGTGCTGTCGATAGTCGGCGCCACCATCTTCGTGGCGTGCCTCCACCTGCTCACGCGACGGCGGCTCTTTGCGTAAGCCGGTGACCCAGGCTTCTTCATGAGGATGGAGTCGAACGCCTCGCGACGGCTGAGGATCTTCGACCTGGTTCGACCACACTGGAAGGCGCTGACCATCGCGCTGGCGGCCGTGCTGGGAGAAACGCTCACCGATATTCTCCAGCCGTGGCCGATCAAGATCGTCGTCGACAACATTCTGCAGTCGAAGCCACTGCCCGCGCTGCTCGGTACATTCGTGTCCGGGGTGTTCGGCCGGAACGCATACGCCGTGATGCACTTCGCCGTTGCCGCCGTCGCGGTCACGGCGATCGTCGGCGCGGTCAGCTCATATTTCGAGAAATACCTCACCACGAGCGTCAGCCAATGGGTGGGACACGACCTGCGCCGGATTCTGTACCATCACATTCAGCGGCTATCGCTCGCCGACCACGACGAATCGATAGCTGGCGATCTGATCACGCGCGTCACCAGCGACATCGCGGCCGTCCAGGACTTCATCAACTCGGCGCTTCTCGGCATGCTGGTCAACGTGCTGACGCTGGTCGGCATGATCGGGGTCATGTTCTATCTCAACTGGCGCTTTACCCTCATTGCGCTCTCAGTCTCACCCGTGCTCTTCGCGGTGGTGTTCTCCTACACAAGGCGCATCAAGAGCGCTTCGCGCGCCGTTCGAAAAGAAGAGGGCAAATTACTGTCCATCGTCGAAGAAGTGTTGACGTCCATCCGCGTGGTCAAAGCGTTCGCCCGGGAGGACTACGAGCAGGAGCGGTTCGAATCCGAGAGCCTGGCCAACGTGGAAGCGGGGCTCCAGGCCAGAAGCATCAAGGCCAAGTTGTCACCGCTGGTCGAGGTCATCGTCGCGGGCGGGACGTGTCTCGTGCTCTGGTATGGGGCACGACTTGCGCTGGCCGGGCAGCTCAGCGCCGGCGTGCTGATCGTATTCCTCCTGTACCTTGGGAAGATGTACGCGCCCATGCGCAGCCTCTCGAAAATGACCGACACCATCTCCAAAGCGACGGTTGGCTACGAGCGCATTCAGGACGTCCTGGACATCGAGAGCCGCGTGCGCGACGTACGGGGAGCACGCCCCGCTCGCGGGTTCAAAGGTGCGATTGAACTGAGCCGGGTCAGCTTCAGTTATGAGGGCGGCAACGACGTGCTCAAGGACGTCAGCCTCAGGATCGAAGCGGGACAGGTGGCGGCCGTCGTTGGACCGTCGGGCACGGGCAAGACGACGCTCGTGAGCCTGATTCCACGCTTTTACGACCCGGTCTCCGGACGCGTCGGAATCGACGGTACGGACATTCGCGCGTATCGGCTGAAGTCGCTGCGCGATCAGATCAGCTTCGTCTTACAGGATACGCTTCTCTTCCGCGCCACCATCTGGGAAAACATCGCCTACGGCAAACCGAGCGCCCCGCCCAAGGAGATCAAGCGCGCGGCCGAACTGGCCAACGCGGCCGAATTCATCGAGGCCATGCCCGACGGCTACGACACGATGGTCGGCGACCGTGGCATCACGCTCTCTGGCGGCCAACGTCAACGCATTGCCATCGCCCGCGCCATCATTCGCGATACCCCGATCCTGATTCTCGACGAGCCGACCGCGGGTCTGGATGCCGCCTCGGAGCAGTCCGTGATCGCAGCCTTGGACACCCTGATGAAGGGGCGAACGTCCGTCGTCATCGCACACCATCTGGGCACGATCCGGCACGCGGACGTCATCTTTGTGATGAAAGACGCCGAACTGGTCGAACAGGGCACCCACGACTCACTGTTGGCAGTGAACGGCGTGTATGCGGAATTGAACAGAATCCAAGCTCCCGAGGGAGCGAAGATCACGACAGCGCGACCGGCCGCCTGATCGAGGCTGTTCTCGCAGGAAGAAACAGCGATAATGCAACACTATCGCGACCGCACCAGGCACGAAGAGGTCGAGGTCTACGCACGAACGATGCGGAAGCGGATCGGGGAGCTTCAGGCGCTGTGAAACTGATCATCGAGCCGGCCGACGGCGTGGGACCGCTGCTTGCGGCCATCAAGGGCGCGAAGAAGAGCGTCGAGATCGCCGTCTTTCGCTTCGATCGCAAGGACATCGAGGAGGCGCTGAAGGCGGCAGCGCGGAGGGGCGTCAAGGTCACCGCCTTGATCGCATTTGCCAACCGCGGCGGCGAGCAGGTCTTGCGCAAGCTGGAGCTCCGCTGCCTGGCTGCCGGGATCACCGTCGCTCGCACATCGGACGACCTGATCCGCTATCACGGCAAATACATCCTGATCGATCGCCGCATCCTGTGCATGCTGTCGTTCAATTTCACGCATCTCGATATCGACCACAGCCGCGGCTTCGGCATCGTCACCACGCATGCACGCTGGGTGCGCGAAGCGGCAACGCTGTTCCGAGCCGACCGCATCCGGACGAAGTACGCGCCGAAGACGGAGACGTTCGTCGTCAGCCCCGCGAACTCCCGGAAGGCGCTCGGCGGCTTCCTCAAACGAGCGAAGACGCAATTGTTGATCTACGACCCCAAAGTCTCGGACAAGGAGATGCTTCGGATCCTGCAGGAGCGGGCGAAGGCTGGCGTCGAGATCAAGGTCATCGGCTCGGTGGCCGGGCGCGCGCAGTTCGACGCGCACAAACTGGCCGGCACGCGCCTGCACACGCGCACGATCATCCGCGACCGGCGCCAGGCCTTCGTCGGCAGCCAAAGCCTTCGCGCGGCGGAACTGGACTTGCGCCGCGAGGTCGGCCTGATCGTTCAGGATGCGAAGGCCGTGAAAGCTTTGATCGAGACATTCGAGTCCGACTGGACCGCCACGACCGCAGAGAAGGCGACGGCCCGACCGGAAGAACCGGACGTTCCCGCTGACGAGCCGGAAGCAGCATCCGTCGCCGTGTCCATCAAGGACGCCGAGAAGGCGGTTCAAGTCCTCACAAAGGAGCTGAATCCACTCGCGGTCAGCGTGAAGAAGGCCGTGAGAAAAGCCGTCGCCAAAGCCGGCGAAGACGTGCTCCACGACAACGATGTCAAGGCTACGATGAAGAAGGTAGTCAAGAAGGCGGTGAAAGAAGCTGTCAAGGAAGCGGTCCAGGACGCCCATGACGCGCAAGAGGTCAAGGCGGCCCGCGATGCGGCGGGCTGAAGACTCGTGGTCCGCGTGCAGTTGCCTCGCCCCAAGATCAAGATTGTCCAAGACCGGGGATCGGGGACCGGCTGATTGCCAGTGCGTTGCAGCAGGTCGTCGGGAATCGAGGGCGTAGGCAACTGCACGCGGACCACGAGTCTTCAGCCCATTCTGAGTCGTCAGTGTCGCTTCTGCCGAGGCATTTTATGAGATAGCCGGGTCAACTCTGGCCGCGCTTCGGCCGACGGATCACCCTCACTTTCGCGCTTCTTCCGCCTCCAGCGAAGAATCGATCGGCGCCGTCACACTCGAGACCTGACACACCGACGCCCGGCGGCATGTCGATCTGCTCGAGGACTTCTCCTGTTTGTGGATTGACACGGCGTAGCACGCTCTCGTCGCCTTCCCACGTCCCGTGCCAGAGCTCGCCGTCGACCCAGGTGACGCCGGTGACGAATCGGTTGGATTCGATGGTGCGAAGGATCGCTCCCGTCTCGGGCTCGATCTGATGAATCTTCCGATCGCGATGCTGGCCCACCCAGAGCGTCCCTTCCGCCCAGGCGAGCCCGGAACCGCCGCCGCCGGGAGCCGGGATCGTGGCGAGCACGCGGCCGGTCTTCGGATCGATCTTCTGGATGCGATCCGCAGCGAGCTGGAACAGGTGCCGACCGTCGAAGGCGGTGCCCGCGTGCGCGGGAACGTCGATCGAGCCAAGCGTGTTTCCGCTCGCCGGATCGAACGAGTTCAGCGAATCGCCGACAGCGAACCAGACGCGCTGGCCGTCGTAGGTGACGCCACCCACGTTCTCGACGCCCGGAAAGGGTCCGTACTCGCGGATGATCTCGGCGGTCGATCGATTCACAATTCGATCCTCGTCAATCGGCGGCGGCGCCGGGAGTAACAAGGCTGTCGCGAATCTCGCGGACGATGCGCTGCCGGGCGTCGTCCCATCGCCAGAGCCTGCGGCCGCTCTGCAGATGCACCCCGCCCAGCCACCTGTCGATGCCGCAGGTCGTAATCCGGTCGAATTCGCCGGACAATACCGAGCGGCCGGCGCCCGTAAGCGTCACGCGGCCTCGCAGCACGCGACCTTCCTCAACGGCCGATAGATCGAGTGTCAGGAGCGAAGGCACCGTGTAGGACAAGGTCTCGGCCAACGCGGCTAGCGAAGCATCCGTGACGTAGTACACCTTTTCACCGTCGTGCATTCGAGCGAACGCCTTCGACAGCGCGATGCCTTCGCCGTCCGCCAGCTCGAGGAGGCGGCGCTCGGTTCGCGACACTCCATCCCGCGTCCATGGGTATTCCTGAAGAAAGCGGCCGATGGCTGGAGCGAGATCAGGCAAAGCCGTCGTATCGTCCTGTCGAAGGGCGTCGAGCGCCTCGGGCGTCGGCGCTCGGAAGGCCAGCCACGCTCGTTCCGCCAGTTCGTAGTGTTCGCGACCGACACGCTGTCTGGTTTCGACCAGCGACGCCAGTTCGTCTGGCGTGAGTTCGCCAAGGCCCTTGAAGTCCGGACGTCCGGGAAACGACGCGATACAGATGAGCGAGACCGGCTTGGCCGACGGGAGGCGCTCGCGAATCCACGTGAGCAGCTGAACCAGATTCAGCTGGTCGAACAGGTCATGTTCGAACCACAGAATCAATTCGTCGTACGACTCGTGGCGCTCGAGTGTCGCGCGCCACTCCCGCATATCGTTTGCGGGATCGAGGGTGGGATCGGCCCCGGCCCATGCCGCCCCCGTCAGGTCACCTGGTCCGGCGAGGTATTGCCGTCGCACGTCCAGCAGTTCAGCGTCACCCAAACCGGCAGGGACCGGCCCTTCGTACAGGGGGTCGGCCCAGATGGAACGCGCGCCAGGAATGCCGGCGGACTCGATTACCCGGGTGGTACACGTGCCATTGGCGACGTGTAAAAATCGAACTCGATCTGCGGACATCGCGGACTGTTCCTCGAAGACGTCGTCGATCTGGTTGCCGCAGCAGTGAACACTCGTCAGCTTGGGCGTCGCTTTGCCCAAAATGCGGCGCGCTCCTCTTTGCCCCATGCCTGATACAGGGTCACGAGCCGGTCGGCGGTGTCGGCGATAGTTGGTCTGTTGTCGGCAGGAATCTTCGGCCCGACCTCGACGAGACCATCGTACGCTTCCAGGAGGTGAGATTCGGCCTCGGCGAACCTGCCTTGAGCCGCAATCGCTGCGCCGAGGACACTTTTGGCCTCGAACAAGATCCAGGGCATGACTGGGCCATCTGCCGCCACGACCGGCTTCAGCATCGCTTCGACTGCTGTGTACTGATGCTCCTGGTACAGCACGCCGCCGATTTTCACAGTGTCCTCGATCGTGGCCGGGTGAATCGAACCCAGCACACGCTGTCGGATCTGCAACGCTTCGGTCAGCAATGTCCGTGCCTCTGCCAGGTTTCCTTGCCGGCGGCGCGCCTCCGCCAGCCGCTCGACCGCCATAACGGTGACATCATTGTCACGACCGAGCGCTGCGCGTGCGCGCGTCAGCGTCGCGTCGAGGAGTGCCTCGCCACGCGGCGTGTCGCCGGCCTGTCGATAGGCTTCCGCCAGATTCAACTGACTTCGCAGCGTGTCGACCTGGTCGATACCGAGCGCGCGCCGTCGGTACTCAAGTGCTTCGGCGAACAGATCCTGCGCACGAGCGGGCTCGCCTCGTCGCAGGTAGATCTGCCCCAGGTTGTCCGTCACCTGTGCTGTGTTGGGGTGAGCGTCGCCAATTGTGCGCCGACGCTCGTCTCTGACATGCGACACGAGCCGTTCGGCGTCGTCAAATCGGCCCTCGGTTGTATACAACACGCCAAGGTTCGCCATTATAAACAGCGTATCGGGGTGATTACCGCCCAGTACGCGCCGCCTAATTGATAGCACGTCGGAATAGAGCGGTTCGGCGTCGAGCACACGGCCCTCCCCGAAATAAACCTGTCCGAGGTTCACCATCGTGTTCAACGTGTTCGGATGTTCGGGTCCGAGCACTCGTTTTCGAACTGTCAGCAGTCGTGCAAGCAAGGCCTCGGCGTCGGCGTATCGCTTCTGCGCGACGTACAGCGCACCGAGGTTGTTCATCGCAGTTAAGGTGTCGGGGTGCTCCTCGCCGAACACCCGCCGACGCGCTTCCAGCGTGTCCCTGTAAAGCGGTTCGGCCTCCGCGTACTTGCCTTCGGTCTTGTACAACAAGGCGAGGTTATTCACCGTTGACAGCGTGTTTGGGTGATCGGCTCCGAGCACGCGGCGCTCGGCTTCGAGCGACCTCTTGTAGAGAGTCTCTGCCTCGTCGTACTTTACTTCCTTCACGAGCGCTGTCGCGAGACTGTCCTCGGCGTCCAGCGTGTCGGGATGCTCTGCGCCCTTGGTGCGCTGCGACGCTCCGATTAACGACCTCAGCGACGCCTCGGCGTCCGCGTATTTACCTACAGTGACCTGCACGCGCCCCAGCTCCAACAGGCTTGCCAGCGTCGCAGGATCGCTCGGCCCGAGCACACGCCGTTGCGTGTCGAGCGTTTTGAGAATCAGCGACTCGGCCCGCACGTATCGGCCCTCGAGCGTGTAAAGCTCTGCGAGTTGCGCCCGCGCCTCGAGCACGCTCGGGTCGGTCGCGCCGCGACGGCGCTCGAGCCCCTGGATGGCCTGCAAGTACAACGGCTCGGCCTGCGGGTACCGGCCTTCCAGCAGTGTAAGCTGCGCGAGGTTCTTGAGACTCTCAAGCGCAAGCTCGTGCTCGGGCCCGACCGCAACCCGTCGCAGGCGTAGCGCCCGATCGAACTGCTCCCGAGCCTGCGGATACAGCCCGAGATCCTCATACGCCGCGCCGATGGTCTGTCGAACTGACGCCTCGACCAGAGGCTGACCGCGGAAGCGGGTCGTCACGCGCGCCGCTGCACGGTCGAGCGCCGTTCTGACCTTGAGATCGGGATCCGGTTTCGAATCGGGACCCGACTGTTCGCGGGCACTGCTCTGGGCGAGCAGGTCCGACTGAAGAAATGCCCTGACGGCTTGCGAGATTGCGGCTTCCGTCGACGCGCGCTGGCTTTCGGCCACTGCGCGACCACGGTCCTGCTGCGCTTGCTCCTGGGCCGCCACCGCGCGATTGCGTTCCTTCTGCGCGAGCGCTTCGGCGGCCAGCGCCCGGTTTCTGTCGCGCAGCGCCTGATCGCGCTCCGTCGTGGTCCGGGTTTCCGCTTCGATCGCCGCTCGTTCCGCCGCTCGCGCCCGCAGCGCCTCCCAAGCACTGACGACCGTGCCGGCTGTCAGTGCCACGAACACGGACGCCGCGCCCGCGACCAGCGCTGTGTGCCGCCGGACAAACTTCTGAAGATGGTAGACGGCCGTCGCCGGACGAGCAGCGATCGGTTCGTTGATTAGATAACGCCGCAGGTCGACGGCCAGCGCGGCGGCGGACGGGTACCGTCGAGCTCTATCCTTTTCCAGTGCCTTCGCGACAATCGTTTCGATATCGCCTTTGAAGAGGCGGTTGACCGTGCTCAGCGGCTGCGGGTCCTCTTCGAGAATCGCGTGCGCCGCCTCGTGCTGCCGCCCGCTGACGTCGTAGGGCAGGCGTTCAGCCAGCAGCTCGTAAAGCACCACGCCGAGCGCATACACGTCGCATCGGGCGTCGATCGCCTTGGGATCCGCGAGCACCTGCTCGGGGCTCATGTACGCCGGCGTGCCAACCACCTGGCCTACATTGGTGTGCAGAGTTTCGGACGCCTGACCTTCGAGCGTGCGGGCAACGCCGAAGTCGAGCACCTTCGGCTGGCCCATCTCGTCGACAAGGATGTTGCCCGGTTTCAGGTCTCTGTGGATGACGCCGCGGTCGTGCGCGTGCTGCACAGCATCACAGATTTTCGCGACGAGCTCGAGACGGTCCGGGACCTCCAGTGAATGGCTCGCGACGTACTCCTTCAGCGGGTGGCCCTGGATGAACTCCATCGCGAAGTACGGCTGCGACCCGCAACCCGTCTCCGCCGCGCCCGCGTCGTAGACTTGCGCGATGCCCGGATGCTGAAGCAGTGCAAGCGCCTGCGACTCTCGTTCGAACCGCCGGCGGATTTCTGGAGTCGATAGGCCGGTCCTTACGACTTTGAGCGCGACGCGGCGACGGGGAGAGTCCTGTTCGGCTTCGTAAACGGTCCCCATACCGCCTTCGCCGATGAGGCGTAAGACACGGTAGCGACCGATTTGTGGTGGCAAATACGGGCCGCTCGCGTGAGTTGCATCGATTCGCGTTGCGATCGGCGCAATCGCAAGCTGGTCCCAGATCGGGGACTTGAGCGCGTTCTCACCCGCCGTCGCATGCCGAAGAAGACTCTCGACCTCTGCGCGCAGGGGCGCGTCCGTGCAGGCCTCCGCCAGGAACGCGGCACGATCGTCCACCTCGCGGTCGAGAGCGAGCTGACACAGCCGCTTGATCTGCTGCCAGCGCTCTGGGGTCATTTCGGGACCGGCGCCACTGTAGCAGAAAGAGCGCCGCTCCGGCGATGTATCGGAAACGGCAGCTCGCCGCGTCAAGTCCCGCGTCCTTTGAAACGGAAAATGGGCGTCAGCCCATATGCCAGCTGGCCCCTTCCGGCGTTCAGTTGCGCTTGAAGAAGCGAAGGCAGGAAAAACTTGAGCGTTCGGCTATTTCAGAACGATTGTCAACGACGCTCCAGACGCTCGTGACTCGGCCTTCTCGGACAACTTGCGCTTACCGGCATGCCAAATGCTGGCAGTCGCAGCGCAACTCTGTTTCATCCGCCGCCTCTCTGCAGCGTTCGCTGCAATACTTGCCGAATGCACCATCTTTCGAGACGAGACACTTGCAGGCCGCATGCGCGCATTTGTTCGGAACAGTCATCGGTGTTCTCCCCGTTCGTGTGGGTCTGTCGGCCGGCCGTCCAAGACGTCGCTGGGCGGGGGCGATCCGCGATCGGACGCCCCCAGCATGCGGCAAGTCGCTGACGCGTGTCTGTGCGTTTGGGTACAGTCGACCGCCGCAGTGATCGAACGGAACTTCAACGCGCCGCGAGCGGCGGAGTGGTCTTCGGCGGCTTGCGAGGGGCGACGGCGCGCTCGTACGCATACGCGACTCTGAGGAGCGTCGGCTCGCTCCAGGGCTGGCCGAGCAGATCCATGCCCACCGGGAGTCCGTCCGACGTGAATCCCGCGGGCACACTCATCGCAGGGAATCCGGTTGTCGCACTCAGCTGACAGTTCGAGCCGTTCTGGGGTTGACCGATCACGGCGGGCTTGCGGCGCAGCGTCGGGTAGACGAACACCGTGATACCCCGTTCGTTCATCAGGGACAGGATCGCTGCGCGCGCCTGCTCGCGCTTGGACAGCGCCGCGCGGTAGCTCTCCGAATCCCGCGACGCCACCTCGTTGGCGCGCTTCAACACCCCTTCGACAGCCTGCTGATACTTGCCGCTCGCAAGGATATCGCCGAGCGAGTGCATCGGCGCTGCCGGGAACCTGGCGAGGAAGTCCTGCAGGTCGAACTTGAACTCGGCGTTGATGACGCTGGTATCCCGGAGGAGCTCGTCGAGTCCGGCATAGGGAACGTCGACGACGCCGGCGCCGAGCGATCGGATGTCTTCGACAGCGTCGCGGACGATGCGCGCCACTTCCTCGTCCTCCGGCGCGCTGCCGAACAGCGGCGTGAGGATGCCGATGGTCACGTCGCCGAGTCCGGCGTCACCGACCGATCCGTTGTAGGTGCGGGGAATGTGGCGCTGGCTCTCGCGCGTGATCGGGTCGGCCGGATCGAAGCCAACCGTGGCGTCGAGCATCAGCAGCAGATCGCTGACCGACCGTGCGAGCGGACCGCCGATGTCCTGACTGTGGGCGAGCGGGACGATCCCGTCCCGGCTCGACAGACCGATCGTGCCCCTGAGTCCCCACAGGCTGTTCTCCGACGAGGGATTTCTGATCGATCCACACGTGTCGCTGCCCATTCCCGCCGCGGCAAAGCTCGCGGCCACTGCGGCCCCGGTTCCACCGCTCGAGCCGCCAGGGTTGCGCGTCGGATCGTAGGGATTGCGTGTCTGTCCACCGGCGGAGCTGATCGTGGTGATGCCGTATGCGAGCTCGTGCAGGTTGGTCTTGCCGATGACGACGGCGCCCGCGTCGCGCAGCTTCTTCACCATGAACCCATCGCGCCCGGTCTGGAAGCCGGCCAGCGCGAGCGAGCCGGCGGTTGTCGGCATGTCCGCCGTCGAGTAATTGTCCTTTACGACGATTGGGATGCCGTGCAGCGGTCCGCGGACCCGGCCGGCGCGGCGCTCGGCGTCGAGCGCGTCAGCCTGTTCCAGTGCTCTTGGATTCAACGCGACCATCGCGGTCAGGCGCGGTCCGTCCTGGTCGTACGCCTTGATGCGCATGAGGTACTTCTCGACAAGATCGTGCGACGTGACTGTGCCGATCCGCTGCGCGGCGAGCAGTTGGAGGATGGTCTTCTCGGTGACGTCGAAGGTGGACGCCGGAGCCGCGGCCGGCAGGGGTGCGATCAGACCAACTTGCGGAGCCTGAGCAGCGAGGGTCGCGGCAGCGAGCAGAATCGCGAGAAGAATCCTCGGCATCGGCGACGCACGATTGTATGCCGGACCTTGACCGTGGAGAAGCAGCGGCGACGTCGTTCTTCGTCCGACCGCATCGAAGTCGACGTCGAAACGCCGGCCGGCGGGAAGAGAGTCTCTCGTGAACCTCGTCTGGCGCGAGTTGACGCGCTTGCGATACTGTACTGAGATCCAATGACGACAACGAAGCAAGCTCGCGTGGGTGTCGGTCTCATCGGCCTTGGGCGCCTCGGCAGGGTGTACGCGCGCGATCTCGCGACGCGCATCCCGGAGACTCGTCTGGTCGCGGTTGCGGATACGGCGGAGGGCGTCGCGGACCAGATCGCCGGTGAATATGCCGTGCCGCGCCACTACGCGGATCCAGTTGACCTGCTGCACGATCCGGAGGTCAATGCCGTGGTCGTCGTCAGTCCGACGGGCACGCACTGTCCGCTCGTCGTGGCTGCGCTCGAGCGCGGAAAGGCCACGTTCTGCGAAAAGCCTCCGGCGCTCACGCTGCCTGAAGCCATGGCGATGAAGGTCGCGGCCGCGCGCGCGGCCGCGCTTCTTCAGATCGGGTTCATGCGCCGCTTCGACGCGGGCTATGCCGAGGCAAAGCGGCTGATCGACGGCGGCACGCTTGGAACGCCCGTTGTGTTCAAGTCCTCTTCGCGCGATCCGTTTCCGCCGAGCCTCGACTACGCCGACCCGCGCAGCAGCGGCGGCATGATTGTGGACATGGGCATCCACGACTTCGACCTCGCACGATGGTTCATGGGCGAGGTAAAGAGCGTGAGTGCCGTGGGCGGTGTGCTTGTGACCTCCGAACTCAAGAGCGTCGGCGATATCGACAACGCCGTGATCAGCCTGCTGTTCGCCGATGGCCGGATCGGCGTCGTCGATCTCAGCCGCAACGGGTTCTACGGCTACGACATCACGACCGAGGTGCTCTGCACGAAGGGCACCGCCCGCGTCGGTTACCTGCGGGAGACGCCACTCCTCGTGATGACGAAGAACCACGTGGCGCACGACACGGTGCCGTACTTCATGGAGCGATTCGAGAGGGCCTACACAGCCCAGCTGCGGAATTTCGCCAGGAACGTGCTGGATGACGCCGTGCCACCTATTGGCATCGACGATGGCATCGCGGCGCTGCGGATTGGCCTCGAGGCCACGCGCGCGTACGAGACACAGCACGCCGTCGAACTGCGCGGGGCGTGAGAATTACGCAGGCTGCCCTGTTCGCGCTGCACGTTTGCGCTTAGTGCCCAGACGCGTCCTGGGCACGACGGCGGTGGCTTCGATCTCGACTTTGGCGCGATCTTCGAGAAGCGCGGGCACCTGCACGAGCGTCATGGCAGGGAAATGTCGGCCGATGACGCGTCGGTATACCTGGCCCACCTCGGCCGTGCGCGCGAGGTATTCCCGCTTGTCGGTGACGTACCACGTGAGCCGCACGAGGTCCTCGGGCCGAGCCTCCGCCTCGGCCAGTACAGCGACGATGTTCTGGAGCGCCCGCTCGACCTGCGCGACCAGATCGTCGGTCACGATCTCCTGCCGCGCATTCCAACCGATCTGGCCAGCGACGAACACCTGGCGACCCTCCGCGGCGACGCCGTTCGAATAGCCTGATGGGCGCGTCCAGTTCTTCGGATGCAGGATCATGGCTTCAGTTTGAAGCGCTGGATTTTTCCCGTCTGCGTCCTGGGGAGCGCGATCGCGAACTTCACCGAGCGCGGATACTTGTAGGGTGCGATCGTCGCCTTCACGTGGTCCTGCAGCCGCCTCACGCACGCATCGTCTGGCGCCACGCCTTCCTTCAGCACGACATGCGCCTGCACGATCTGCCCGCGATCGGGATCAGGCGCGCCGACGACGGCGCACTCCGCGACGTCCGCGTGCGACAAGAGCGCAGCCTCGACCTCGGGTCCAGCGATGTTGTAGCCCGAGGAAATGATCATGTCGTCGGCGCGGGCGACAAAGTGGAAGACGCCGTTCGCATCCCTCACGAAATCGTCTCCGGTCACGTTCAAGCCGTCGCGGACGTAGGTGGCCTGACGAGCGTCGGCCAGATACCGGCAGCCTGTGGGCCCGCGCACCGCCAGGTGTCCCACGGAACCGTCCGGCAGTTCCCTCATGTCGTCGTCGACGATTCGCGCTTCGTACCCGGTCACGGGCCGGCCGGTTGCGCCGGCCAGACAATCTTCCATGCGATTGCTGATGAAAATGTGCAGCAGCTCAGTCGTGCCGATGCCGTCGAGGATCGGTTTCGCGGTTTTCCGCGTCCACTCCTCGAACACCGGCGCCGGCAGCGTCTCGCCCGCCGAGATCGCCATTCGCAGCGAGGACAGGTCGGCGCCGGCATCCATCGCCGCCATCATGGCGCGATACGCGGTGGGAGACGTGAAACTGATCGTCGCCTTGTAGGTTTCGATGATGTCGATCATGTTCGCTGGCGACGCATTCTCGAGCAGCGTGGCGGTCGCGCCGAACCGCAGCGGAAAAATCGC
>DASZFS010000231.1:0-10286 GCA_035939575.1 Vicinamibacterales bacterium
TTCAAAAAAAGTCGTCAGAAATCGAGGGCGATAGGCAACTGCACGCGGCCATGAGTCCTTCAGCCCGGCTCAGGTCTCAGGATTTCCCGTGGGCCCTACGTGTAGCGCTCCACGCCATCCCAGTAGTCGCGGTCGCGGCGCCTGAAGACGAACACGGCGACCACGCCGACCAGGAATCCCACGACATGCGCGGCGAACGCGACGCCGCCTCCCTGGGTGCTTGCCGTGACGGCGATGGCGCCCGCGTTCAGCAGCTGCATCAGGAACCAGAACCCGAGGAGAACAATCGCGGGCAGCTCGACGATCTGGAGGAAGATCCACGGGATGAGCGTCAGCACACGGGAGTGCGGATACAGGACGAAATACGCGCCCATCACGCCGGCGATCGCGCCGCTGGCGCCGATGGTCGGCAGCGCGGAGCTGGGATCGATCGCGACCTGGCCGAGCCCGGCGGCGATGCCGCACAGCAGGTAGAAAATGATGAATCGCCCGTGGCCGACGCGGTCCTCAACGTTGTCGCCAAAGATCCACAGGTACCACATGTTGCCGATCACGTGCGACCAGCTGCCGTGGAGGAACATGGAGGTGATGAGCGTGGCCGGGCTGAAGGCTGCGGGCACGACGCCGTAGAGGTACAGGAACCGCGTGAGCACCCGCTCCGGCATGCTGACTTCATACAGCCACGCCAGCGCGTTCAAGAGGATGATCGTGATCGTGATGTAGGGCGTCGTGCGGGACGGAATGACGTCCCGAAGGGGAATCACTTCAACATTGTAGATTGCGGATTGAGGATTGAGGATTTATTGAGGATTTATTCAATCCTCAATCCGCAATGTTGATTAGACCCCATGTCCGTACCCGACCGTTTCCACATTCGGCGGCGCGGCGGACAGCGATCCCGTCGCTTGCGACGCCTGCGGCCTCTGCAGTCGATCGACCATGCGGCGCAGATCGTTGTCGCCGATGACCTTCCGGTGCTCGCCAAGCGCAATCACCGCTTTGTACACGACATCGAGCTCTTCAGGCGCGAGCACGAAGCCCAGCGCTTCACAGCGCCGCTGCACCGCGTGGCGGCCCGAATGGCGGCCGAGCACCAGGCGGGACGCGGCCGATTGGCCAACGTCTTCGGGCCGCATGATCTCGTACGTCCGGGCGTCCTTCAGCACACCGTCCTGGTGAATGCCCGCTTCGTGGGCGAACGCGTTGCGGCCGACGATCGCCTTATTGGCCTGCACCGGCTCGCTCGTCAGCGTGGACAGGAGCTGGCTGGCCTCGAAGAGCGAAGGCGCGTGAATCGCGGTGTCGAAGGGCAGGCGGTCCTGCCGCACGCGCAACGCCATCACCAGCTCTTCGAGCGAGGCATTCCCCGCCCGCTCGCCGATGCCGTTGATCGTGCACTCGACCTGCCGGACGCCGCCCTGAATGGCCGCGAGGCTGTTCGCCACGGCCAGGCCGAGGTCGTCGTGACAATGCGTGCTGAATATCGCCCGATCCGCGTTGGGCACGCGCGTGATGACGTCCACGAAGAACTCGCGCAGCTCGTCGGGTGTCGCGTAGCCGACGGTGTCCGGCAGGTTGATCGTCGTGCAGCCCGCGGCGATGACGGCCTCGATGACGCGGCACAAGAAGTCGCGGTCGCTGCGCGTCGCGTCCTCCGCCGAAAACTCGACGTCATCCGTGTAGTGGCGTGCCAGCTTCACGGCGTCTACGGCGGCCGCCAGGCATTCCTCACGCGTCATCCGCAGCTTCGCGGCAAGATGCAGGTCGGAGGTGGCGAGGAACGTGTGAATGCGCGCGCGGCCGGCGGACGCGAGCGCCCGGCCCGCTTCGTCGATGTCCACCCTCCGGGTCCGCGCGAGCGCGGCAATCACCGGCCGCCGGACCGCGGCCGCGATCTGCCGCACGGCTTCGGCGTCCGCAGGGGACGCGATGGGAAACCCCGCCTCGATGATGTCCACGCCGAGCGCATCGAGCGCGCGGGCCATCGACAGCTTGGCCGGCACGTCGAGCGAAAAGCCCGGCGCCTGCTCGCCGTCGCGGAGCGTCGTGTCGAAGATGGTGATGCGGGCTGGCTGGCTCATGGCTCTGTTGTAGTGGTGGGGGTGGCTAGAAGTCAAAGTGATAAATATTAAGCTAAAATAACAGGCAATTATGGATCTCAACGCCCTCCGGATCTTCCTCGCCGTTGCCCACGAGCGCAGCTTTTCCCGGGCCGCGGCCAAAGTCCACCGGACGCAGCCGGCGGTGAGCCAGGCGGTACGCCGCCTCGAGCAGGAGCTCGGCGAGCAGCTCTTCGACCGATCATCGAAGACCGGGACCCTCACCGAGGCCGGCCGCACGCTCCAGAACTACGGGCAGCGTCTCGTCCGCCTGGCGGAGGAGACCGAGTCGGCTGTCCGCGAGCTGCGGGACCTGCGCCGCGGCCGGGTGCTGATCGGCGCCAACGAGGCGGCCGTCCATACGCTGCTGCCGCTCATCGCGCGGTTCCGCCAGCGCTACCCCGACATCGCCATCGATGTGCGACGTGTGCCGGCGCGCCAGATCGCCGTGGAAGTGCAGCAGGGAAGCCTCGATTTCGGCGCCCTCACGTTCCATCCGGCCGAGGAGGGCTTGCTCGTGGTCGTCGTGGGGAGCGACGAGCTCGTGCTGCTCGTCCCGCCTTCACACGCGATCGCGAAGCGGCGTCAGGTCCAGATGGAGGAGGTCGCCATGGAGCCAGTGGTCGCACACAACGACCCCTCACCGGCCCGCGAGCGCGTGCTGCGGCTCTTCGAGTCGAAGCATGTGCCGCTGCGCATGGTCATCGCTCTCCCAAGCCTCGACGGGATCAAGCGCGCCGTGGAGATGAAACTGGGCGTGGCCCTGTTGCCGCGGCGGTGTGCCATTACCGAGATCGCGAGCGGACGGCTCGTCGCGGTTCCGGTGGCCGGCGTGTCGCGGAAGCGCCAGGTGATGATCGTGTGCCGCAAGACGCACCGCTCGCACGCGAGCGACGCGTTTCTGGGAGTCGCGCAGGAGGAGGTAAAAACTTAGAAGCCCTTGATGTAGGGCAGGCGGGCGGCCACGGTCCGGACCTCCTCGAATCGGTCCAGCAGCATGGCCGTCGGATTCCACTGCCCCGACACGAACGCGTCGCGGAGGGGCTCTGGCAGCGTCACCACAAAGCGCAGCTGTCCGGCGACGACACGGTTGGCCGCGATGTCGGCCTCGATCGGGATCGAGGGCTCGCGCTCGACGAGCGCTTGCAGCTCCGCGATAGACGCGCGATCGGCAGCAAGGCAGGGGAGCCCTATCATCGCCGCGTTTCCGCGGAAGATCTCCGAGAACGATTCGCCGACGATCCCCCGAATACCGGCCCGCGCCAGGCCCTGCGGCGCATGCTCCCGCGACGACCCGCATCCGAAGTTCGCGTTGACGATCAGGATCGCCGCGCCCGCGTAGCGGGGGTCATTGAACGCGTGGCGCGGATCGGCGGCGCGGTCGTCCTCGAACAGGTGCCGCTCCAGACCCTCGAACGAGACGGCACGCAGAAAGCGCGCGGGCATGATGCGATCGGTGTCGATATCGTGGCCGCGAAGAGGGAGGCCTCGACCGTTCAGTTGGCTGATGGCCAAGGGCTGGCTCACGCGGGCACCCCTTCCATCATCGTCCGGACGTCGACGACCTCGCCTGCCAGGGCAGCGGCGGCCACCATCGCCGGGCTCATCAGCAGGGTGCGCCCCGTCGGGCTCCCCATCCGGCCCTTGAAGTTCCGATTCGAGGAGGACGCGCAGATCTGGCGGCCTTCCAGGCGGTCGGGGTTCATGCCCAGGCACATCGAGCATCCAGCGCCGCGCCACTCGAACCCGGCCGCGGTGAAGACGCGGTCGAGCCCCTTCGCCTCCGCGGCCTTGCGGACGGCCTGGGAGCCCGGCACCACCAGCGCCGTGACATGGCGCGCGACCTTGTGTCCGCGCACGACCGCCGCAGCCGCTTCGAGATCGGACAGCCGCCCGTTGGTGCACGACCCGATGAACGCGACGTCGATGCGCGTTCCGGCGACGCGCGCGCCCGGCCGGAACCCCATGAATTCGAGCGCTTCATCGTCTGGCGCTGCGGAGATTGGCTCGTCGATGCCAACTGACTGGCCCGGGTTGATGCCCCAGGTCACCGTCGGCTCGATCGCGTCGGCGTCGAACACCACGCGGTCGTCGTACGAGGCGGCACGGTCCGAGGCAATCCCGGTCCACCAGCTGACGGCGCGGTCAAACGCCGCCCCCTGCGGCGCGAACGGCCGGCCTCGCAGGAACGCGAACGTCGTGGCGTCCGGGTTGACGTAGCCCACGCGTGCGCCGCCCTCGATTGACATGTTGCAGATCGTCATCCGCTCGTCCATCGTCATCGCGTCGACGAGGCTGCCGCCGTACTCGTATGCGTATCCGACGCCACCCTGCACACCCAGCCGCCGGATGATCGTCAGGATCACGTCCTTGGCGAACACGCCCGGCCGCAGGCGGCCGTTCACCTCAACGCGCCGGACTTTCAACAGATCCAGAGCGAGGCATTGTGACGCGAGCACGTCGCGCACCTGCGACGTGCCGATCCCGAACGCGATCGCGCCAAGGGCGCCATGCGTGGACGTGTGGCTGTCGCCGCACGCGATGGTCATGCCCGGCTGCGTGAGCCCGAGCTCGGGACCGATGACATGGACGATGCCCTGGTGCTCGTGGTCGGGCGTCCACAGCGGGATGCCGGCGTCGCGGCAGTTGCGCTCGAGCGACGAGGCCATCTCCTCCGCCATCACATCGAGGAACGGCCGCTGCTGGGTGCGGGTCGGCACGATGTGGTCGATCGTGCCGAACGTGCGTTCAGGAAACGCGACGCGCCACCCGTGCTGCCGCAGCATGTCGAATGCCTGCGGCGTCGTGACCTCGTGCACGAGATGCAATCCAACGAACAACTGCGTCTGTCCGCTCGGCAGCGTCCGGACGGCGTGCGCATTCCAGATTTTGTGAAAAAGTGTCTCAGCCATGCGGTAGATCCACCGGCGAAGCACCGGGTCCACAGCTAGAATACACGGATGCCCCGAACCGGTGTGTTTTTGTCCGCGGCAGCGCTGGCCGCCGGCCTGGCGACGCTCGGCGGTCGCGCGCAGACGCAGGGCCCCGCGAGCCTGTTGATTCGCGAAAACCTCGGGCTCCCGGCGATCGACCTGGGGGTCGCGATCGACTTCACTCATACCCCCGCGACGTTCGAGGCGCGCCGGCGCGCCGCCGTTCACGCGGTCCTGCATTCCGACGGCGCGGGTTCGTCCGGCGTGCCCTACGCCCGCGGCCGCGTCATCGTCAAATTTCGCGATGCGGCGAGCGCGGCCGATCGGTTGAACGCGGTCTCGTCCGCGTCGGGCACCGGCAGCATGGCCGCGCGTCCGACGTACGCGAATTTCGACATCCTCTCGATCGACGAGAACGAGGATGCGGAGGCAACCGCGAATCGCCTCAGCCAGCGGCCCGAGGTCGAGTACGCCCAGCCGGCCTACCGGGTTCACACCATGTTCGTCCCGAACGACCCGCTGTACAAATCCAGCGCAACGTTCTCTCCGGGGCAATGGAACCTGCCGCTCATCGGCCTGGAGCAGGCGTGGGACATTCAGCCCCAGGCGGGTTCGTCGATCACCGTTGCCGTGCTCGACACCGGCCTGGCCTACATGAAATCCACCATCAACGCGAACATCCCTTCCTTCGTCGACGATCAAGGCGTGACGTACCCGCCGCTCGGACCGGTGACGCTCCCGTATTCACCCGCGTTTCAAATCGTCAGTGACTCGACCGCCGGCCGCATCGTGGCCCCGTACGATTTCATCTGGAACGGGACCCAACCCCCACTCGACTTCGACGGGCACGGTACGCACGTCGCGGGCACGATCGGCCAGCTGACCAACGACGGCATCGGCACCGCGGGCGTTGCGTTCAACGTGAAGCTGATGCCGGTCAAGGTCATCGGCGGCGTGTGGGATGACATCTTCGGCGCGCCCAACGCGGGCACGGACGATACGGTGGCACGCGGCATCCGGTATGCCGCCGACAACGGCGCAAACGTGATCAACATGAGCCTCGGCCGCTCAGGTCCGCCCGACACGGCGCCGGCCGTGGAGGACGCGATCAAGTACGCCGTGGGCAAGGGGGTCTTCATCTCGATCTCCGCGGGCAACGATTTCGAGAACGGCAACCCGAAAGAGGTGATCGCGGAGATCGCGTCGCGGGTCCAGGGCGCGGTCTCGGTGGCGGCCGTCGACCGCAACGCCACGGTCGGCGATCGCAAATGCACGGGCACGTCCGCGTCGCCGTCGTGCCACGCGTATTACTCGAGCTCCGGGACCTGGGTCGAGCTCGCGGCGCCCGGAGGATCCGAGCGTGGGTACGACCGCGATGGCTTCGTCTGGCAGCAGACGTTCGACTACACCAAAGTGGAGACATATCTGCTTCCGGTCAGTCAGTACACTGCCCCACGCTTCGATGTGCTCGCGTACGTCGGCTACATCGGTACGTCGATGGCCGCGCCGCACGTCTCCGGCGTGGCAGCGATGCTCATGCAGCAGGGGATCAAAAGCCCTGCGGCCATTGAAGCTGCGCTGGAACGGTTCGCTGTCGACCTCGGGGTGCCAGGCCGCGACGATCTGTATGGCTACGGCCTGATCGACGCGCGCGGCGCGCTCCGCGGATTGGGGATCGCTCGATGAACACGCTGACCTCCAAGCCGCTCGCGCCCGTCTCGATTCTGCTCGGGGTCCTGATTGGAGTCCTGACCGACGCGGCGCCAGCGACCGCACAAGATCTGTCGTTCCGGCCGTTCGTGATGGCTACGGAGCAGAAATTCTCGGCCGCCAACACGTTCACGGCGGTCTTCGGCAGCGCGACGCAGCCCTTCTGGGGTGGCGGCCTGACCATCACGCAGGAGGACCGCTATTACCTCGACGTCAGCGCCTCGCGGTTCAAGAAGACGGGACAGCGGGCATTCCTCAGCAACGGCCAGACGTTCCCGCTGGGCGAACCGCTCACGGCCACGGTCACGCCATTCGAGCTCACCGCCGGATATCGCTTCCATACAAGCACACCGCGCATCCGCCCCTATGCAGGGGGCGGCGTTGGCCTCTACCGCTACGAGGAGACATCGATGTTCTCGAGCGACTCGGAGAACCTCTCCACGAAGCACGCGGGCGTCATCGTCGAAGGCGGCGCCGAAGTGCGGCTTCACCGCTGGATCGGAGTGGCCGCCGATGTCCACTACACCTACGTGCCCGGTATCCTCGGCGACGCCGGCCTGTCGAAAGACGAAGGCGAGAACAGCTTAGGTGGCGTCTCCGTCCGCGTCAAAGTGATCGTCGGCAAGTAAGCTGGGCACGTGGGCTGGACCGATGGGTGGATGGGCGACCTGCTGGAGATTCGGCGGCACGCCGCCGAGATGATGCGCGGCGTCGCGCTCGGTCCCTACGAGCGCGAACTCCGCAAGCAAACGGCCGACCTGAACGACCTCTTCACGCTCCTGTGTTTCATGGAAGCGACGGGGCTCCCCAATCCGGCGACGCTGTATCTCCTCGAGGTCTATCCCTACCTGCTCGAGCAGTTTCACCTCTGGCACCAGCGGATGGGGATCGATCACTCGCCGCTCGGCGCGCTGCCGTGCTGCTGACGCTGCTCGATCGCCGCGTGGTGTTCTTCGGCGGAAAAGGCGGCGTCGGAAAGACGACATGCTCGGCGGCGTTCGCGCTCGCCGCAAGCCAGCGCGGCAAAGAGGTGTTGCTCGTCTCGACCGATCCCGCGCATTCAACGGCAGACATCTTCGAGCGGGCCATCGGCGCCGAGCCGTGCCGGCTGTCGGCGGGCCTCTCGGCCATCGAGATCGACGCGGAGCGCGAATCGGCGCGCTATGTGGAGCAGGTCAAGCGAGACATCGAGAAAATGTTCAGCCCCGCGGTCGTGCAGCGAGCGCGGCGGCAGATCGATCTCGCGGCCGCGTCGCCGGGCCTCGCCGAAGTTGCGCTGCTGGACCGGATGATCGACCTGATCGTGTCGAACGACGCCACACGCTCGCGCTGGGACCTCATCGTCTTCGACACCGCGCCGACCGGGCATACGATGCAACTGCTCCGGATGCCGGAGGCGATGACCACGTGGATCCAGGCGCTCGTCAAGCACCGGAAGGCGATGCTCGCGATCGATCATCTAGCCGAGGAGCAGCGTGACGCCGCGTTGGCAACCGACCCGGTGCTGGCCGCCCTCGAGCGGCGATACCGCCGTCTCGTCGAGCTCCGCTCCTATGTGACCGACCGGGGCCGGACGTCCTTCGTTCTGGTCACCATCCCCGAGCGGCTTGCGATTGACGAGACCGCCCGCGCGGCGGATGCGCTCCGCGAGACCGCGCTCGATATCGGCGGGCTGGTCGTCAACCGGGTGCTCCCGGACGGCCTGACCGGCAGCTTCTACGACTCGCGGAAGGCCCAGGAGCGGGAGTATCTCGACGAGATCGCCAGCCGCTTCGGCCGTCTTCCGCGCGTCGTCGTCCGCCAGCTGCCGAGGGACGTGCACGGTACCGGGCCGCTCGGGGCGGTCGCGGCGCAGTTGCTCGCGCCTTGAGCGACACTGATGACTCACAATGGGGCTGAAGGACTCATGGCCGCGTGCAGTTGCCTCGCCAACAATCAAGATGCTCAGGGGTTGTACAGATCGTTAGAAATCGAGGGCGTAGATGCTATGCGGGTGGCGAGACGAAACGGGGCCGCGGTTGTTACGCTCCTCACCAGGTTGTTGGGAACAGCAGCCAAGGAGGAGGAGTGATGACAACCGAGACCCGTGGTTCTGAGTCTATCGCAATCGGAGAGACCCTCTTCATCGGGCTCGAGATGGGGAGCACGACGTGGAAAGTCGCCTTCGCGACGACCCGAGGCATGCGCCCGCGTGTGCGGACGATGACGGCCGGCGCGCTCGAGCAGCTGCGCGCGGAAATTGCGGACGCCAAGGCGCGCTTCCGCCTCGGCGCCGAGGCGCCGGTCCGGAGCTGCTACGAGGCTGGCCGCGACGGCTTTTGGGTCCATCGGGCGCTCCAGGCGGAGGGCCTCCACAATGTCGTCGTGGATCCCGCGAGCATTGCCGTCGACCGGCGGGCCCGTCGCACGAAGACCGATCGACTGGATGCCATTGCCCTGGTCACGCAATTGATGAACGCCGCCGCCGGGGATCGGCGCGGGTGGCATGAGCTCCACGTGCCCTCGGTCCAGGCGGAAGCCGATCGCCAACTCCAACGGGAATGGGATGCCGTCCGGGCGGATTACACGCGGCTGCGGAATCGGATCCAAGGGCTCCTGGCCACCCAAGGGGTGCGGGTGCCCCTCACGGGACATTTTCTGGCGCAGCTCCAGCTCGCCCGCCTGTGGGACGGCACGGCCCTCGCCGCCGACCTCGTCGGCCGCCTCGAACGGGACTGGATCCAGTTGCAGCACGTGGACGCGCGGCTCGCCCAGCTCAAGACGCTCCGTCAGGCCCGCGTCGCCCCGGAGCAGACCGATCGCGTCGCGATGCAGACCCGCCAACTCGCGGCCTTGAAAGGCATCGGGGTCAATAGCGCATTGACCCTGACGACGGAGCTGTTTGCGTGGCGCGCGTTCGCGAATAGCCGTGAAGTCGGGGCCATTGTGGGCCTGACGCCGAGTCCCTATCGCAGCGATCAACGCGTCGTGGAACAAGGCATCAGTCGCGCCGGGAATCGGCGGGTGCGGGCGCTGAGCATTGAACTCGCGTGGAGTTGGGTGCGCTGGCAACCGACCAGCGCGCTCACGCGCTGGTTTCATGAGCAGTTCGGGAGACACGGTCGCTCCCGGCGCATCGGCATCGTGGCGGTCGCGCGGAAGCTGGTCATCGCGGCGTGGCGCTACCTCGAGACGGGGACGCCGCCGGCCGGCGCCGTGCTGAAGGGGTAAGGCGCGACGTCGAGGAGGTCGACGTCCACGTGAGCTGGTGCGCGCCGCTCGGGCAGTTGCCGGGTTTCTCCGGAAACCGGTCATGTAGAGGGAGCGGCGCGCCCCTGCAGTCGTCTTGCGTCGAGCGACGCAGAAGCATGGGGTGCTGGCGCCTGAAGACGCCACACGGATAGGAGGCGGTTCGCCGCGGGTGACCTCGCGACCGTCATCGACTGGCCAGCTCGGACCACGTGAACGATCGATCACGGGATCGATCACGGCACACGGATGTCAGGGGCGATCCGCACCGCTGACGGATCGCGAGAGCATGGTGTGCCTGATGCGGTTGAACACA
>DASZFS010000232.1:0-2052 GCA_035939575.1 Vicinamibacterales bacterium
TCAGCTCCCAGACGAGGTGGCACAGCGTGAGCAATAACAATAAGAGGATGGAATCGATGCGTTCTCGGCAGCTGTTTCGCACGATGATGTTCCTGGTATGGTTTGCTGAAGGTTGCGGAGGAGATCGCACGCATACGATCCCGTGGCCTGGCACTCGTTCGATCGTGTGCCCGGTATCTGATTCGGGGACATTCTCAGACCAGCCGTCGGGCTCGTGTGAGGGGGCGGGCCTTTGCGCAGTGGAATTGGATAATTCATGCCACCGAGGTCAGTCCTTTGCTCCGGCGACCGCTCCTGTGTTTAACACTACTGTGCCAAAACTGGCGCTCTCGACGGAGCTGAGGCTCTTGGTAGAGGATGGATTACGAGATGGGTGGGGGTGCCGAGCGCCGCCTCCGAGTGCTGTTTTCTCGAATCGGCGACGTATTGGGCAACGCACGTCGCCGAGCATCCTTTGCGGCCTACGCATTGGGGCTACTGAGCGAGGGTGAGCGTAAGAGCATGGAGCCGATCGCGTCGCGCACGTGTGGCGACCCGGACGAGACCGGCGCGATTCACGAGCGGCTTCAGCACTTCGTGACGGAGTCGGAGTGGGATGACCGGGCGGTTCGCCGAGTGGCTCACCGGCACGCACTCTCGGCCATGGACAAGCGAGAGAGAATCCACACGTGGATCGTGGATGACACCGGGTTCCTCAAGCAGGGAACGCACTCGGTGGGCGTACAAAGGCAATACACCGGATCGGCGGGCAAGACCGCCAATTGCCAAGTTGGGGTGAGCCTCAGCGTCGCCACGCCGACGGAGCACGTCCCTGTGGACTTCGAGTTGTACCTGCCCAAAAGCTGGACCGAGGATTCGGCCCGGCGGAAGGAGGCGCGCATTCCCGACGACGTTGGGTTCAAGACGAAGCCCGAATTGGCCCTCGACATGATCCGCCGCGCCGTCGACGACGAGATCCCGTTCGGCGTTCTGTTGGCTGACAGCGCCTACGGCGATTCGAGCGAATTCCGCGAGGAAGTTCGGTTTCTTGGGCTCAACTACGCGGTCGGCATCCATTCTCCGACGAAGATCTGGTGTGTTGACACCCTCGACCGACGTTACGGCGAGCCCCTCAGCGTGCGAGATCTCGCGCTCGAGATCCGCCGCGACAATGGATTCCGCCGCGTGACATGGCGCGAGGGCACGAAGGCGAGTCTGTCGTCCTCCTTCGCTCTGCGACGGGTGCTTCCTTTCCATCAGGACAGCTGGGACGCGGCCGAACGCGAAGTCGTATGGCTGCTCATCGAGTGGCCGGAAGGCGAGGCCGAGCCAACCGACTTCCACTTCGCCACTCTGCCGCTGAACACCACCACCAAGCGCCTCGTGCGCGTCGTGAAGGAGCGGTACCGCACCGAGCGCATGTACGAGGACTTCAAGGGCGAGTTGGGGCTTGACCACTTCGAAGGTCGCCGCTTTCGAGGCTGGCACCACCACGTCTCCGTCGCCCTCTGCTGTTTCGCGTTCGTCGTGGCTGAACGCGTTCGGACCTTTTCCCCCCAGACCCGATGGCAGGAAAGCGACGACGCGATCGCATGCTCGCCCTGAGCGGCACTTCGACGATTCGTTCATCACCGCACGCCTGGCCATCGCCCGGGTCATTGTCAAATGGCTCCCACGCTGCCCTCTTTGTCACCATCGACGTCCAGCGCCTCCCGGCGATCCGCCGTCCTTACTCACCCAATTCCGTCGAGCCCTCCGCTAATGAACGCTTCTGGCACAGTAGTGTTAACTGCCAGTGCGTGTCTCATCAATGGAAATGCGTTGTGGCGAGTGGGGGGTTGGGACTAATTCCATGCCCAGATGGCGGCGGACCGGATTCTTGAGCTGACGGCTGAGCGGGCAGCGCGTATTGGTACGCGGATCAGACCGTCTCTGAAAACGGGCGTCTATCAGCCGCGCAAGCACGACATCGAAGTATGATCTTTGTCGACGCGGGCCACCTCGGCCGCGTGGACGATGTTCAGCAGCTACACCGTCGAGAAATAGGCCACATATTTAACATTGCCGCCTTAA
>DASZFS010000233.1:0-5892 GCA_035939575.1 Vicinamibacterales bacterium
CTGATTGGTCGCCGCATCCAGCAGATGGATGCCCGCCAGATCACATTCGCCGCGCTTGGCCGCAGCCAATCCTGCCGTGCTGCCAACAGCGAGAAACTTGGAGCGCGTGCCTCGCTGTTGCAATTCGCCGAGCAGGTAGTCGAGACCAATGCAGTGACTCCCGATGACCACCAGGTCAGCCAGCTGCAGCTCGCGGCCGAGAAGCTGAACATCGACGAGGGTACCCGCCTGGACAATCTCCTGGTGCCGGCCGATTGTCGCGAAACCGTCGGCACGGCTGAACGTCGTGACGCTGCCAGATCCCTGTCCCATGGGATACGCGACAAGCGGTGTCGGGGCTGTATCATCCGTGCTGTCGACCAACCCGACCAACAGGTACTCCGTGCGGCCGATCTCGCTGTTGATCTTGACGGCCATTCGGGCCGGCACAACAGTTCGCTCCTGTGCGCCCCGACCGGCCAACAATCGAAGGACCGGCGCCACAAACTCGTGAAACGTAAAAAGCGCCGACGTCGGAAATCCGGGGAGGACCACAACGGCGCGGCCGCGAGTCGCCGCAAGGCAGATGGGTTTGCCAGGCTTGAGCGCGACGCCGTGCGCCACAATTCCGGGATCGCGCAGTTCAGCGACAACGCGATACGACAGATCGCCCGCTCCCTTGCTGGTGCCACCTGAGAGCAACACGATGTCGGCACAATCGAGGGCGTACTGCAGCCTTTCCCGTAAGGCGGCCACATCGTCGCGCGCAATCCCCAGCCGTTTCGGTTCGCCGCCCAGTTCACGCACAGCATCGGCGAGCGCCTGTGCGTTCGAGTCGTAGACCCGCGCGGGTGCCATCGGTTCACCGGGAGGGATGATCTCATCGCCAGTCGAGAGAATGGCGACGATGGGCGTGGGCCAGACGTCGACGGAAGCGACGCCGATCGCGGCCAGCACGCCGGTGTCGCGGCTGGTCAACAGTTGACCGCGACGAAGCACGGTCTCGCCTGCCGTGATATCGGTGCCCGCAAACGACACCCCGCTTCCCGCCGTGACCGGTTTCGAAATCCGCACTGCGCCGCCGCGTGTATCGGCGTACTCGACCATGACGACCGCATCGGCGCCTCGCGGAATCATTCCCCCTGTGGCGATTGACACGGCCGTGCCCGGCCGAATCACAGTCTCCGGCACAACTCCCGTGTGAATCACTTCCTGGCCAAGCTCAACCGAGCGCGGAGCTTCCTCTGACGCACCGAACGTGTCCTGTGCAACGACGGCGAAGCCATCCACGTTCGAGCGATCGAACGAGGGCACATCGACAGACGAGATGACGTCGGCTGCCAGGACGCGACCGAGTGCAGTATCGAGCGGCACTGTGTCGATGCCGCGCGGCGTCAGGTCAATGGCGTCACGGAAGCGCCGCTCCGCCTCGTCGCGGTCGACGACGTGGAGAAACTGGACCTGCCCCTGATCCTGCTCACGCATACAGCCACACTTCCACATCGGTGCCGGGAGCGAAGCCTTCGCTGTCGGCGGGAACGACGACGAAGCCGTCCGCGCGCGTGGTCGATGACAGCACGGCGGCGCCGCCGACCGCGAGGGGCTCGACGGCTCCGTCTACGAGTTGCACCCGGGCATAATCCAACCGTCCGATGGGCGAACTGATCTTCCGGGCCAACCGGGCGTGGATCGCCTGGTATGGCCAAGCTTTTGAACGTCCGCCCAGAGCGCGAATCGCCCGGCCGGCGAAGAAATCATAGGCACAGAGGCAGGAGACAGGATTGCCGGGGAGCAGAAAGATGAGCCGATGCTCGATTCGCCCGAGACCGGTAGGACTGCTGGGACGCATGGCGATCCCGTGAATCGCCAGCTCACCATGCTCCGCGACAAGCGCCGGGGCAAGGTCCTCGATTCCGACGCTCGAACCACCGGACACAATGATCACGTCGGCCTCGGCATGCAGCGCGCTCAGGATGGCATCGTGTTCGTCGGGTACCAGGCCCGGAGAGTCAACGAGACCTCCGTCACGCGCGACGAGGGCAGCGAGCATGGGCCCGTTGGCGTCGGCGATGCGGTACCCGCGCGGTTGCGAGCCGGACGGCAGCAGCTCGTTGCCCGTGATGACCAACCGAACCTGTGGCCGGCAGAACACCCGTACCTCGCCCACGCCGACGGAACTGAGCACCCCGAGATCCTGCGGTCGCACGACGCGTCCAGACTGGAGCAGCGTAGTCCCCCGGACGATGTCTTCCCCGCGTCTGCCGACGTGTTTGCCGGGCGACACGGCGGCAAGGGCGCTGATGCACTCCGTTCCGGTGTCAGTCGCCGCGGTATGTTCGACCCATTCGGCTGGCAGGACCGCGTCGCACCCGAGCGGCATCGGCGCGCCGGTCATGATTCGGACGGCCTGGCCGACCGCAACGGATCCGTCAAAACAGACTCCAGGCCGTGCGTCCCCGATCACAACGATCGGCATGTGGTTATATGAGCTCGCCCCTTCCGTGGCTTCAGCCGCGACGGCGTATCCGTCCATCGTCGCGCGGTCGAATCCTGGGACGTCCACGTCGCTCACGATGGGACTCGCCAATACGCGACCTGCCGCCACTCGAAGAGGGACGATCTCAACGTCCGGCGACGGCACGTGCGCGTCAAGCCACGCGAGGGCGGCTTCAACCGTCTGCCGATGCGCGAACCCCCGCATTCGCACGTCGTCAAACGCCCGGCTGTCGTGCCCGTTCATGTAGGAGAGGTGAGTCGCAGTCCTGTGAGTCGGGGTCCTCCAGCAGCGGTCCGTGGGATTCCGAGCTCGTCCAACTTCCACTCAGGAACGAAACCGTTCTCGTCCCATTCTCTTGCCCGATAATATCCGCGAACCATTTCCCGCAGTTCGTGCGGAGACAAACCGACGCCTTGCGCCACGCCGGTCGGCAGACTTTCGTTGAGCAATCGCTGGGGCAGCCAATCATCTTCGGGCTGCCAGCGCTCCCGGATGTTGAACAGCTTCTTCAGCGTCTGAATGCGCTCGCCGGCGCGACGAACTTCCGCGCCGGTGTAGTCCCAGCCGGTGACCAGTGCCAGCATCTCCGCCGCTTCGGTGTAAAAGTCAGTGAAGCACTTGCGCAGGAACTTGCAGACGATCAGCGAGTCCAGCACCGCTGCAAAATCTTCCGATGCCGCGACTACGGTGCCCCTCCCCGAGTCGCCACGCAATCGGTCGACCTCTCCCGAAAAATCGGCTTCATACGCGCCAGACCGGTTGTGGCATGCGCCGCGCGGGCTGACGGCCAGCCCCAGCGCCATCGTCTTCAAGCTCCGCGGATCGTATCCGGGCAGCTCGAGACCTTTGACATGCATCGCCCAATAGGAGCTGTCGCTGCCGGTCTCGATCGCTGCGCGTCTCGAGCCCTCGGCCAGGAGCGCACCGATGCCCTGGCGCTCGGCAATCGCATGAATGGCGGCCAGAACGCCCGCTGCGTCACCGAAGCGCAATCCGAGCGTCCGCGCCTCGGGCAGCAAGCCCTTCTCGACCGTCTCTATCGCCCACGCGAGTGTGCCGCCGGTGCTGATTGCATCGAGTCCATAACGATCGCAGAGACCGGCCGCTTCCAGCACAGCGTCAGGATCGTTGATGCCGCACAGCGGTCCCAACGCAAACAACGTCTCGTACTCGAGGCGCTGTTCGCCGCCGCTGCGAGACTTGAACAGCCGCTCGCAGCGGATCGTGCAGGAGGCGCAGCCGTGGCGGCGGCTGAAACTGGTGTCGGTGAGCGTTTCCCCGCTCAGGGCATCGGCATTCTCGAACGTCGACTGCTGGAAGTTGCGGGTGGGCAACGTGCCCAGACGATTGAAGACGGACAGGTTTGCAACGGTTCCCAGGCGCCGGTACTTGTCCGTCACGGAACCCAGACTGCGGTGCCGCAGAGAATCAGCAAGGGCTTCGACCTCCTGTGGGTGCGCGACCGGCGTCGCGCGATTGCCGCACACGGCAATGGCCTTCAGGTTCTTCGAGCCCATCACGGCACCAACGCCGCCGCGGCCGGCGTGGCGGCCTTCATTGCTGATCGTGGCGAAGCGGACGCGATTCTCGCCCGCCGTGCCGATGGACGCCACCCACGCGAGGGGCGCATTCAACTCGGCCCGAATGATCGTTTGCGTCTCGTCCGGCGTCTTCCGTCTCAGATGATCGGCGGCACGCACCTCGACCTCATGTCCGTTGATGAAGAGGTAGGCGAGCGAAGGCGCCTGGCCGGTGATCACCAGGGCGTCGATGCCGAGACGCTTCAACTCGAGCGCGAAGTGGCTCGACGAAAGCGAGTCCGCGATGAAACCGGTGAGGGGTGACCTGGTGACGACGGCGAACTTCGCGGTGGTGGTCAGGCTGGTCCCGACGAGCGGCGCGCTTGCAAAAACCAACGGGTTCGCCGGCGACAGCGGATCGGCTCCTGCGGGAGCGTAGTCGTAGAGGAGAGTCGTACCGAGGCCGATGCCACCCAGATACTTGCGAAGTCGCGACTCTTCCAGGTCGTCGTATGTACTGCAGCCGCTGGTCAAGTCGATGCGCAGGAGGCGACCGAAAAAGCCATGCACGCTAGCCTCCCGCGTCCGCCGAGAGAATGACGAGGCTGTCTCCCGCGTTGACCACTGCCGTCGGGGTGCGCACGAAAGCGAGTCCGTTCACATTGCACGCATAGCCCTCGACAAGGCGCATCCGATCGGGGCTGATGACCTGTCCCACGAGCATGGGCAGCTTTTCGGCAAGCGTCGCAAAGGCGACAGCGAACGTGGCGCCTGCCGGCAGCGCCAGAGACACCTCGCTCGTCCGCGCGAGGAGCCGCGCAACGCCAAAGAGCTCGACGCGGCAATGGATCAACGCCGCGGGCCGCTGCCCGCGGTACCGGTTGACTTCACTCCAGCGCGTCAGAGCCTCGGCGTAGTCTTCGGGCGTATTCATGTTGAAAAAGCTCAATCCTTCAGGGTCGAAGCGCCGGATCTCGTCTTCATCCATCCTCCTGAGTCGAACCTTGTCGAACAGGTGGACCGGCCTCAACTCACCGCGCGCAAGCTGCCCCGCGAGAAGCGGCAGCACGCTCCTTCGATAGACCGCGTGCAGAGGTTGAAAGCGGCCCTGCCAGTGGGGTACGGCGACGTCGTGCTCTCGAAGCTCAGAGCGAAGATGAGAGATCAGATCGACGTTCAGAAAAACCGAATCGCACGAGGTCACAAACGCGGCATCGCTGCCGGCTGCTGAGAGCCCGTAATAGATTCCGCCGACGGGGCCCTGATGGGCGACTTCGTCCCGGACCAGCGTGACAGGCATCGACGGCAGATCCTGTCCCGGCGCGGTCACCACCACCACGTCCGCAAAGAGGCGCTGGAGGGTGGCGACGACGTGAACGATCAGGGGCTCATTGTCGAAGAGGAGGAGCGCTTTGGGTGTGCCCATCCGCGAGCTCCTGCCTCCGGCGAGCACAATTGCGGTCGTACACGGGAGGTTACTTGGGATCTTCATTACTTGGGATGTTCATTACTTGGATTGTCCATCGCTGGCGTCGTCCGACGGCGCTCCCTGCTCGAGCCAGAGCCTGAACTCACCCGATGCATGGGCCAGGCGCCATTCTTCGAACACGGCTCTGGCCATGGCGAAGGCGGGGCCGGCTAATTCCCGAGCCTTGCATGTCGCCGGGTAGTTCAGCAGCCATTCTTCGAATGCTTCCGGCGGCGGGTCGTCTACGACCGCCCTCCGCAGGAGATCCCGCTTGACAGCAAGTCCGAAGGCATCTGGCGTCTGATCGCGCTTGCGTTTTCGTCTGCGTCCCTCCGAGGCCTCAAGTGCTGCGAGAAGCGCCCCGCAAACGTCGGCCGGACGAAGCACGCGCGATGAATCGTTGACGACGCTCATGAGCTCCACGCAAC
>DASZFS010000234.1:0-7391 GCA_035939575.1 Vicinamibacterales bacterium
GATCGCGGGGCCTCAATCCTCTTCTGACGAAGTACGCCGCGCGTGCACGGAACGGCATGTCCCAGCATGCTCGACACGCGGACGCTCCACCGCCACGAGGCCCGATCTGCCAAGAGAGGCCATTCCGGCGGCGATCATGACTCTGCTTCAGCGCCACCTGTGGCCGTCGAACGTGCGGGAGCTCGCCAGTGTCATGCAGGCGGCGGCTCTGCTCAGCGAAGGGAAAGAGACCGGCCCCGAGGTCCTGGACGCGCCGCCGGTAAGCCTGCTTGGCCCGGTCGTCGAGGACCACGCCGGCGTCCTCGGGCGCTTCGTCGGCGCCGGCGAGCGCGAGCACATGAACCTCGCCGCCGGGATTCCGGAGCAAGTGGTTCAGGCACTCCAATCGACGGCGAGCTCCTTCGTCGTCACGCCGGCGCGTGACGTTCCCCACCGGCGCCGCCGCCGCGAGCCGGACCCCGGGTCGACAGTCAAGAGATCAATAAAACGAGACGGCGCTGAGATAGATATCCAGCTTCTCGGTCTGGGTGAGCGCGGTGGCGCCGACGATGCCGATGGCGATGGCGCGGACGTGCTCGCCGACCATGTACGTGGCGGGCAGCATCGAGCCGGCGCCGAACGTCGGCTTCAGATCGGTGAATGGGATCATCACGTCCGTCGCGGTCGTCGTGACGGCGAAGACTTTGTTGAAGTTCGAGAAGTCCGTCATCGTCTCGGGCGTCTGAATTCCGAACACCAGCATCGTGTTGCTGGGCGACCGGATTTTGAACTTGATGCCGGTGTACTTCGACATGTTGACGCACATCCCCTTGGCCAGCACGACCGACGCGCTGGCGAAGGTGCCCATCGTTGTCATGCCGTGCATCTCGCCGCCGGCGACGGTCGCCATTCCGCTCGGGGTGACGACCCAGGTCTCGGCGGCGAGGCCGTTGAATTGATTCGCCGTCGCCATCGTTCCGGCAAAGTCGGAGATGACCGCGCTGGTCGCGGTGGGCGCGATGCACGCGGCCGGAGCGTCGGTGCCGCCGCCGTCGGTGGCGAGGGTTCCACCGGTGCCGCTCGTGCCCATCCCCGCAGCGCCGCCCGTGCCCGCCGTGGCGCCGCCGGTTCCGGCGTTGCTGACACCGCCCGCTCCCGAAGCGCCAGCGGTGCCGCCGGAGGTCCCGCCCGACTCGCCGGAGCTGCCGCCGGTTCCGCTCGACGTCCCGCCGGCTCCGCTCGACTTGCCGCCGCTGCCGCCCGACGTGCCGCCGCCGCCTTGGTTCCCGCTGTCTTTGCTGCTGCACGAGAGCGCCAGCAGCGGAAGCATCGCCGCCATCGCCAACGCGTGCATTCCTCGGGAGATCTTCACCTGGGAAATCGGCGTCCGCATCGGGAACCTCCAGTCTAAGTGCGTTGCCCTTCTCTAACTCGCCCCGCCACGGCGGGGTGGCCGGTTTTCATTATTCCCATGGCGTATTCTCGAGATCAGATCCAGCCGATCGGAGACCGAGCCAGCGGTACGGCCATAGTAGCGAAAGAACGTCACGATCGATCGGGTTCGCTGCAAGCCGGTCTAGGCCCATAAAGCCGGTCCGTACACAGGAAACCGGCCTGATATCACTGCCCTGTGACGAAAGCAGGCATGCGGTGCCTCCTACTTCGTGCACAAGTTCGCATTTTGGGGGTAGGCTTGCGGCTTCATCGCCGAGCGGAGGAGGTCCCGCGATGATCGGTCTGTCTGTTAGTCGAGATTCTGTCGCGAGTCGCCGCGCGGCGCGCGTCGCGGTGACGTTCGCTTGCGTCGCTGGCGCGGGCTGCGCCGGCATTCGACACCAAGCGGTGGTCGACGCTGGTCCCGGCAGCGGCTCCGGGGGAGCGACGGGCGGGACCGGGGACGACGGCGGCATGGTCTTCGCTCGCTACGACGGACCGCGGCCGAGCTTCGATGGCGTCATGGACGCGCCACCGCGCGCCGTCGGGAGCGCACCGCTCGGCGACGCCGCCTGCGCGGCGCAGACGCAGAAGGCCGAGAGGCTTCCGCTCGATATCTACGTGATGCTCGATAGCTCCGGGTCGATGAGCGAGGTGACCGCGACCGGGCAGACGAAGTGGGACGCGATCAGCGCGGCGCTCACCGCGTTCATGACAGATCCCAACTCGGCGGGGCTGGGCGTCGGGCTGCAGTACTTTCCGCTGACGAAGGCGGGCGTGCCGCCGGGGTGCGCCGTCGACGGCGACTGCGTCGGGAGCGGCCCCTGCAATATCCTCAAGACCTGCGCCGCGGGCTCCCAGGTCGTGGAGTGCCAGAAGGACTCGGACTGCGGGCGCGGCGACGTGTGCATTCCGCTCGGCGGGTGCACGGCCTCGAATGACTTTTGCGTCCCCGTCGGAGGGTTCTGCGGCGGCGGGTTCGGCCTGCCGCCTGGCAACGCGTGCGTCGCCATCCCCGGCTACTGCGGCGGGAGGGACTCATGCGCCGGAGCGTCGTACGCCACGCCCGCCGTTGAGGTCACGACGCTCACGACGGCAAGTATCAATGCGATGGTCGCCTCGCTCAAGGCGCACATGCCCGACGGGATGACGCCAACCTCGGCGGCCCTCACGGGCGCCATCACGCATGCGCAGACGCTCGCCAGAGCCAGCAACGGCCACCGCGTCGTCGTGTTGCTCGCGACGGACGGCCTGCCCGACGAGTGCACGCCCTCCGACACGGCGGGTGTCGCCTCGATCGTTGCGAGTGGCGTCGCGGGCACGCCGTCGATCTCGACATTCGTCTTCGGCGTGTTCGCGCCTGCGGAGCAGCAGGTCGCGCAGATGAACCTCGACGCCATCGCCGTCGCGGGCGGGACCAAGCAGGCGTTCGTCACCAACGTCGGACAAAACGTCGAGCAAGCCTTCCTGTCGGCCCTCAACTCGGTTCGTACGGAGGCGCTCTCGTGCCAGTTCAAGGTGCCGGCAGCCACGGCCGGCCAGACGCTCGACTACTACTCGGTCAACGTGCAGTTCACCTCCGGCGCGGGCCAGATGGTGACGATCGGCAACGTCAAGAGCAAGGCTGCTTGCGATTCGCGCCAGGGCGGCTGGTACTACGACGTCGATCCGGCGACGGGCACGCCGCAGAACATCTCGATCTGCGACACCAGCTGCGCGCAGCTGCGTGGCGACCCCGCGGGGCGCGTCGACGTGCTCGTCGGCTGCAAGACCGAGATCATCGTTCCTTGAGGACCCGGCACTCGCGCGCGCCGTGTTGCGGCGCGCGCGACACCGACGTCGCCGGAACCCGCGCCCGCCGCTCCGGCGTCGTCATCTGCGCTCGGCGAGTCAGTTCACTTCGAACGACACTGTGCCTGTGTCCGCGCCACCACAGACCCGAACGGCGACATTCATCGAGGGGGTCATCGATACGACCGCACCTGCGGCATCGCTGAGTGTGAAGCTTACGGGATAAGAACCTGCAGGGACCGGATCTGACATCAACAGTCCGGCTCCGCACGGGAATGTCTGGGACATCGCTCCAGCATTGATCGTCACCGACGTCGCAGGGACCTGATCACAGGAGAGGGTCGCGCCGTCCGATTGCTGAGTGATCGTCCACGCCGCCTTGATCACGCTCGGCGCGCAGGTGAGATCGACCGTTCCCGCGTCAACCAATCCACAGGACGGCACCGTCACGGTTTCATCGGGGGTTTGGAACAACACTGTTCCGGCCCCATCGGTTAAAGCCAAATTGACCGAATAGACCCCCGCCGGAAGGGGGTCCGAGGTGTCGCCCAAGTCCTTGCATGGGAATACTTGCGAAAGCGGGCCAGCATTCAAGACGACGATACTCGCGGGGACCTGATCGCAGGCCCGGCTCATTCCTGTAGTCGGATCGATGACGTTCCACGCTGCTCTGATGCCGTTCGGAGCGCAGACCCCGCCGCCGACTCCCGCAGACCCGACCACAGCAGGCCCAGTTCCACCTGAAGAGCAGCCAAACGCAGCCGCTACAACAAAGGCCGTCCCGATTGAAGTGACTCGCCGTATTCGGTTACCTGTGGACATGGTGAGATCAGCTTATAGAACCTGGTCGTTTCTGTCGACTTGAGTGTCTTCTACTTCGCGTCGCAAGTATGTTCGCGTCGCACGTATGCGGAGGGCCACGGCGGGAAGGAGTTGAACTAGAATGCGTCGATGCCCTTCCACATTGGCTACTTGATCTCTCTGTTGACTGTTCTGGCCGTACCCGCGGCGCCCGTTCAGGCATACGAATCGACCCAAAGGCGGCCGCATTTGTTGGCTCAGTCCGACGGGTGGCGAAGACCTCCCGCTCCCGGAGGTTGGCGAGCCGCCCCACCGCCGGGAGGCTGGCGGGGGACTCCGCCGACCCCACCGCCGCCGCCTGTCGAACGTGTAGAGCGCCGCAAGGGCTTCGTCTGGGTGCAGGGGGACTATCGACGGACCGAGGGGGAATATTTTTGGCAGGGTGGGCACTGGGAACGCGAACGCCCTGGGATGCGCTGGCATCCCGGACACTGGGAATGGCAAGGGAATCAGTACGCGTGGATCTCTGGCGGATGGATCGATGGGGCTGGGTACGCCCCGCCGGCGGCGCTTGTCGTCGCTACACCGCCGCCATTGCCGCCGGTCGTCGTCGAGCAGCCTCCGCCATCACGTCCGGGCTTCATTTGGATTCCTGCTTCCAATGAGTGGCAGGACGGACGCTACGTGCGACTAGAAGGGCGCTGGGAGCCTGACCGGGGAGAGCGAAGGTGGGAAGCCGGCCATTGGGATCGGGACGGAGACCGAAACGCCTGGCATCCCGGAGGATGGCAGCGCCACTCAGACCACGATGATGATCACGGCCGCGATCGCGGTGATGGTCGTGGTCACGGCCAGGATTCGAAGCGGGGCGATGATGGGAATCGAGACCAAGATGGGCCGCACGGCCGCGGTCACGAGGGCGATCAGGATCGGCGATGAGGGGGACCTCAGCCGCTCGCGACGGCCCTGGGCGAGGCGTTTTACGTTGACATCGACATGATTCGAGACGCCGTGGTGACCTTACTTTGGCCGGTGACGGTCGCGATGAAAGGTCGGGCACGGCGGTTCAGCCGAGCTCTGATCACTTCTTTGACGTCCATCGCCGGCTTGGTGCCTTCACGGGTGCGCGCGTCTTCGGCGGCGGCGCCTTCGAGGCCGTTCGCGCAGGCTTCGTCTTGCTCGCCTTCCGTGGCAGAGCGGCCGCGCCCTCGAAAGCCCGCGTGAGCCAGCGTGCGAGCTCCTCAGGCTCATCCATGAAGCTCTCGGGCAACATCACCTTGTCGCTCCGCGCTCGCCCGTCGCCCATCGGATCGAAGAGCGCCGCACCTTCGAGCGCAAGCGCGGCGGCTCGGTCCGCTTCGGGCAGCCACACCATCGTCGATCGTCCGAAGAGCCCCGCGAAAATGTGGCCGTTGACCTTCGCCGCGACGCCGCCGAACAGCTTCATCGTTTGGACGCGCGGATCCTTCGGCAGCGCGGCGTGAAAAATGGGGTGATGCTTCGGCGGAACTTTGACCCAAGCCATGGCAGTTAGCTTACTGCAGCGCCCAGTTTTCGAGGATCTCTCTCGCTTCAGGTCACAGGTTGACTGCGCCAACGGAGGCGACAAGACGGTTCGTGCGTATGAGAGAATCGCAGGAATGAGGTCGAATCGAGGGGACGCGGAGTCCCGGCCTGTGGAGTACCGCGCTCTGTGAGCCGCCTCCGCCAACCCCGGAGCGCGCGGCTCGCTGCACTCGCCTTCTCGGCGACGATGATCTCACGCATGCTTCAAGGACGGATCCAAGCAAGCGATCACGCAGTACGCGTCCAGCATAGACATCGTCATCGTGAAGGCGGACGGGACCGAGTGCCTGCACGAGATCAGCGACCTTTCGGGTGTGGACGACATCAAAGACCCGGCCGGACGGATGCTAGCCCCAATGCCGTTCGGTTAAGCGCGCCTCCTCGGAGCGGGGCGCTTGCGTAGGTAGTTGGACATCTTGATCTTCACGGCCCGGGGGTAGCTCCGGTTCGATCTCCGTTCTGGCAGGACGAGCCCTGTGAAGAGCTCGCGCATCGTCCGCAGCCGCGTTGGGATCGCCCCTGGCGATGCAATCGAGCACCACATCCACGTATCGCAGACGAGCCGCATCGCCGAGACGAAGCTGATCTGCGTAGGCTCGACTCCCAGGTCGTCCGCCGTCCTTTCCATCTCGAGGCGGATCAGGTTGTAGGCGAGCAGGATGCCCCACAGTTCCTGATCGACGCCGTTGACAGTCCGACTCCGAATGGTCTCTTGTCGGTCGAGCATTCTGGTTTTGATCTCGTTGAATCCCAGCTCCAGTTCCCACCGCTCGTGGTACAGCGCGGCCACTTCCTTCGCGGGGTACTTCTTTGCGTCAGTCAACGACGTCAGCACCGTTTGCGGCCGGAAGCCTTTGCGTTGGTACTTGATCGCCCGAGCTTGATAGGTCTTCGGCAGCGACGGATCCAACGCTCGCGCTTCGGCTGATATTTGCAGCTCGATCAGCTCGTCGCCGATCGCGTTCGACTGCAGCACGGTCCACTTCGTCGTCGATTTGGCCCGCGTCATCCAATGCCGATTTCGTCCGTCACGGGCAAGCGGCACCAGGATCCCCGCGGCCAAGAAGCCACGGTCCACCAGCACCAGCGCGTTGTCAGGCACTTCCTTCCACAGCGACGCCGCCAGCACGATCTCGCTATCCTCGAAGCGCCCGAACGATGCGGCTGCGATCAAATGCGATCGCACGGCCATCAGCGTCGCCAACCGCGCGAGGGGATATCCACTCTCGCCGTCTCGGCCCTCAGCTCCGCCGAAATACGCTCGATTCTGCGTCGAGTCCGCCACCCGCAACGTCGAGCCGTCCACGCCGTAGATCGACAGCTCGCGCCACTCGTGTCGACGGGCACTCTCGTGTGCCCAGCGCTGAGCGCACATCTCGAACAACCGCTCCAACGGCTTGGCACCCACACGCCCACGTGCCTCCGCGACCGCGCTCGGCACCACTGTCCGCGTCGGGCCCGGCAGTACCAGCTCAAGGCGCCCCACGAGATCGTGAATCGGCCATTTCCGAAACATCGCCATCCCGATCACGAGCCACACCACCTGCTCGGCAGGCAGCCGCCGCTTTCGCACCGTCGCTGTCCCTGTCGCCTCCAGCGCTTCGCGCACCCACGCTGGGTCCACGTGCCGCCGAACGTCCGCGAATTGCTCAGCCTCGGTGAACGCGGCTACCGCCGCCAGATCCTCGTCGATTTTCACGATCTTCTCCTCTGAAGATCGCTACATCGTCACTCGCTCCTCCCTTGAAGCAAGATTCGTTTTCTCCACAGAAATTCCTGATCAATTTCGATCTCTTACGCGCCTAACCGATCGGCATTGG
>DASZFS010000235.1:0-4651 GCA_035939575.1 Vicinamibacterales bacterium
TCGATCGAGACGATCGTCGAATGGATCGCGGTGCCGGCAGCTGCTCCAATAAGAGCGCGGGAGATGAGCGCACGACTGGGTGCAGGAGATCAGATCATGGCATTCACGATCACAGTGAACGGCACCGCGCGGCTCGCGGACGTGGACTCCGACACGCCGCTTCTTTGGGTGCTGCGGGATGTTCTTGGCTTAACGGGCACGAAGTTCGGCTGTGGTGTCGCGCTCTGCGGCGCCTGCACGGTCCATATCGCTGGCGTGCCTGCGCGCGCCTGCACGATACCAATCAGCTCGATCGGTGACAAACCAATCACCACGATTGAGGCGATCGGCGAGACGCCGATCGGGCGGAAACTGCAACAGGCCTGGCTGGACCTCGACGTCGTGCAGTGCGGCTATTGTCAGTCCGGTCAAATCATGTCGGCCGCGGCACTGCTGGTACGGACGCCACATCCGAGTGACAGCGATGTCGACGCCGCCATGTCCGGCAACGTCTGTCGATGCGGGACGTACCAGCGGATCCGGGCGGCCATTCATCGTGCGGAGATCTGACATGCCAGCTTCCTCACGCGCCGTCCGCCTGGACCGCCGCCACTTCTTGAAGGCCGGAATGGCCTTTGGCGGCGGTCTGGTGATTGACTTCGCCCTTCCTCTCGCGTTGACGCCGGCGTTGGGCCAGCCGGCGCCGCCGCGGGAATTCGCGCCGAATGCGTTCGTCCGGATCGATCGGACGAGCGCCGTCACGCTCGTGATGCCGATGGTTGAGATGGGCCAGGGCATATACACAGCCATGGCGATGCTTCTCGCAGAGGAACTTGAGGTCGGCGTCGACCAGGTTCGGCTCGAGCACGCGCCGCCTGACGACGAGCTGTATGGCAACACGGAGTTGGGTCACGAGCAGGCCACGGGCCATTCGGCGTCCATTCCATCGTTTTGGGCCCCGCTGCGAAGAGCCGGCGCAGTCGCACGGACGTTGCTCGTCGACGCGGCCGCGCAGCGCTGGGCCGTCGACGCCGGCTCGTGTAAAGCTCAACGTGGCGCCGTGCTGCATCCCGCAACCTCGCGACGGCTGACCTACGGCGAGTTGGCCGACGCCGCCGGCGCGTTACCGGTCCCGCCGTCCGATCGTGTGGTCTTGAAACGGCCCGAGGACTTTTCGTTGATCGGAACTCCGGTCAAGCGACTCGAGGGGCCGGACAAGGTCGCTGGTCGCACCGAGTTTGGAATCGACGTGCGCGTGCCGGACATGAAGATCGCGGCCGTCGCCATTTCTCCCGTTCTCGGCGGAAAACCGCGAGTGGTCAACGAGGCTGCCGCTCGTGCGGTCGCGGGGGTCCATCAGATCGTCACGACGGAGGAGGCTGTCGCCGTCGTGGCCGATCACACGTGGGCGGCCCGGAAAGGTCTCAAGGCAGCCGCCATCGAGTGGGAAGACGGCGGGAATGCGGCCGTGGACAGCGCCGCGATCCTGGAACAATTCGAAGCGGCATCACGTCAGCCCGGCGTGGTCGCCCGCCGTGACGGCGACGCCGAGGCCGGGCTCAACGGAGCGGCGCAGCGGGTTGACGCGGTGTACCAGATGCCGTTCCTCGCTCACGCCGCGATGGAGCCGATGAATTGCACGGTGCACTGGAAAGGGAACGCCTGCGACATTTGGGTCGGGACACAGGTGCCGACGCGCACCCAGGCCAGGGTCGCCGAAATGACCGGCCTGCCAAAGGACGCGGTGACGATCCACAACCATTTTCTGGGCGGCGGCTTCGGCCGACGGCTTGAGCCGGACGGGACGCTCCTTGCCGTCAAGATCGCGCGGCAGGTGAATGGGCCAGTCAAAGTCATTTGGAGTCGGGAGGAAGACATTCGCCACGACCTGTACCGGCCGTTCTACTACGATCGCGTGTCCGCGGCGCTCGATGCCAATGGCGCGCCGGTGGCGTGGACGCATCGGATCGTCGGCCCTTCAGTCCTCGCCCGCTGGGCCCCGCCTTTCTTTCAGAACGGTCTCGACAGTGACGCCGTCGATGGAGCGGCAAAGCCTCCCTACCGATTGCCGAACATCCACGTCGACTACGTGCGGGTAGAGCCGTTGGGGATTCAGACCGCGTTCTGGCGCGGCGTCGGCGCGACTCACAGTATTTTTGTCGTCGAGAGCTTCATCGACGAACTGGCCCACGCTGCGAATCAGGATCCACTGGCGTACCGCAAGGGCCTGATCAGCCATCCCAGAGCTCTTGGCGTCCTGACCCTGGCGGCAGAAAAGGCCGGCTGGGGCACGCCGCTGCCAAAGGGATGGGGCCGGGGCATCTCGGTCCAGTTCGCCTTCGGCAGCTACGTGTCGCAGATCGCCGAAGTCGAAGTCACCGCGAACGGATCGGTCAGAGTGCATCGCATCGTGTGCGCGGCCGACTGCGGCATCGCGGTCAATCCGGACACGATCGCGGCACAGACCGAAGGCGGCGCCCTGTTTGGGTTGACCGCGGCGCTGTTCGGGGCGATCACCTTGAAGAATGGCCGCGTGGAACAAAGCAATTTCCACGACTATCGGCCGTTGCGGATGAACCAGGCGCCGGTCATCGAAACTCATCTGGTCAAGAGCGCAGAGTCCCCTGGTGGTTTCGGCGAGGCGCCGACCGCGGCTGTCGCCCCCGCCGTGACGAATGCGATTTTCGCCGCCACCGGCAAACGGATTCGCACGCTTCCGATCAACACGGCGCTACTGAGAGCCGGCGCGTAATCCAACGAGGACTGCATCATGAGGTTGTCGATCATCGACGTGACGATCGGAGCACTCCTGACCGTACTTGCGATTTCGACGGTGAGCGCTCAGATGATGACGCTGAGACCCGCGTCGGCGTTTTTGGCAATTCGCGATCAACACGCCCGCTCCGTCGCCCTGTTCGAGGAAGCCGCGAAAGTGATCACAAGCCCGCGGTGTCTAAACTGTCATCCCTCGACGCGTGAGCCGACTCAGGGCAATGACCTGCATGCGCACCTGCCTCCGATGTCCGCAGGAGTTAATGGCGACGGAGCGGGAATGCCGTGTGCGTCCTGCCATGGACCAACCAACGCGGCGACGCGAGCCGACTCCATCATCAGCATTCCGGGGAACCCTCGGTGGAAGCTGGCTCCGGCCTCCATGGCCTGGCAGGGCAAATCGGTCCGGGAGATCTGTCTGCAGGTACAGGATCCAGCGCGAAATGGTGGGCGCACGCTCGCGATGGTTCGCGAGCACCTGGCCACCGACACGTTGGTCGGCTGGGCATGGAACCCGGGGGAAGGACGCGTACCCGCACCTGGAACGCAGGCTCAACTCGCTGCACTGGTCGACGCGTGGATCGCCGCCGGAGCGGAATGCCCGGAGCGTTGATGGCCGCGCGATGAAGCACGAACTTCCGACAATGATGACGTTGTCGCGGCGCCTCTTGGCGACTGAGACGCCTGGTACGCTCGCGACGCTGTTCTCGGCGCGCGGCTCCACGTATCGGCCTCTGGGATCGATGATGGTCAGTCTGCCAGGGATGCGCGCCGGCGGCGTCAGCGGTGGATGCCTGGAAGAATACGTCGCTCGTGTAGGCGAACGCACGACCCGAAGTTCGCCAGCCGTGATGCTGCGTTTCGACACGCACCCAGATTCCGGCGACGACATCCCTGTGCCGGGTTGCGGCGGCTCACTTGCGCTGCTGGTTGAACGCCTGACCTCCGATCATCTGACGGTACTCGAGCAACTCGCCGATGCGTACCAGCGTGATGAGTACTCCCTGTTCGCGTGCTTCGTGCAGCACTCTGGAAAATCGCTTTCGGTTTCGCGCGAATGGTTGGAGCCCATTGAACGGACGACGATCTCAAGGCCGGATCTCGCCAACGTCTGCACGAGGGTTGTGCGCGACGGCAAAAGCTCAAAGGTAACATTGGATGTAGACACTGACGTCCTGATTCAATACCTACCGCCACTGACCCGGCTGGTCATCTTCGGTGCCGGCGACGACGTACTCCCGCTGTGCACGCTGGGAGCTCAGCTCGGGTGGCACGTATCGGTCGCCGATCGTCGAGCGCGTCTCGCAACTCCCGCGCGATTTCCTGACGCCGATGCGGTGATCGCCGCAGACTGGGACGAAGCCGTCGGACGCCTGCGATTCACGCCGCGGACGGCCGTCGTGCTGATGACGCACAGTCTCGAAGACGACGCGCGGGTGCTGTCGCTGCTCTCGACGCAAACGATGGCCTATGTTGGAGCGCTCGGACCCGCCCACCGACGGGAGTGGCTCCTCGAAGAGGCCGCGGCGCGTGATCCCTTGAGTCCTGAGTTCGCTTCGACGCTGAGGGGCCCCATCGGCCTCGATCTCGGCGACCGGTCTGCCGCCGGCATCGCGGTGGCGGTGACAGCTGAAGTCCTGTCGCAGCTCAACGGGCGTACCGCGCAGTCTCTCCACTGCAAAGCGCCGAATCCAATCGCTGCGAGACGTCATGGAGTCTGCCCTGTCGCCGTCTGAGGTGCTGGTCGTCGTCCTGGCCGCAGGCGCATCGCGGCGCCTCGGCACGGCGAAGCAGTTGGTATCAATCGGCGGCGAAGCAATGTTGAGACGGCAGTGCCGGTGTGCGCTCTCCGCAGGCATTGGGCCGGCCCTGGTGATACTCGGATGCGAAGCCGAGAAAC
>DASZFS010000236.1:0-14504 GCA_035939575.1 Vicinamibacterales bacterium
TGCACGAACGGGACGCTCACGTTCGTCGCCCTGACGCTGAGGTCGGCCGATGAGATCGCGCGAAGCCTCAACGGATGAACATTGGGCTGAAGACTCGGTACTCGAGCAGGATCTTGATCTTGGGGCGAGGCAACTGCACGCGACCATGAGTCTTCGGCCCGCCTCAGACAGTATCTTCAGCCCGCCGGAGTTCATCCGTTGAGGCTTCGCACGATCTCATCAGCCGACCTCAGCGTCAGGGCGACGAACGTGAGCGTCCCGTTCGTGCATCCACCGGTGGGCGTCGTCGGGGCGCCGACGACGAACAGATTCACATGATCGTGCGTGCGGCCGTAGCTGTCGCAGACGCTGGACGACGGATCGGATCCCATGCGGCACCCGCCACCCGGGTGATCCAGGTAGTCACCCTCGCTCGTGTTCACGATCTTCCCGTTGCTTGCCTTCGCCAACGTGTCGAACACACCGAGCACGTGCGCTTTCGTGGCAGGCTGCCTGGCGAGGGTTGCGGCGTCGAGCCGATGCGCGATGCTGGGCATCGGATCGCCATACCGGTTCTTCTTCGATGCATCCAGCGTCAACCGGCTGTCGGCGGACGGATGCACGTCCACGTACGCGCGCAACCGCACGGCGCCCCCCTTCGTGCGCGATCGCCAGTCGTCCATCAGCTCGTCGCCGAGGAGCAGGCGCCCGTCCGCGGAGCGCAGGCGCGGATCGCGGCCGGCGGAGCTCTCCCAGACACGCGTGTCGTGACGTACGAACGGCCGATCCGGGCGGCACCGGAAGTACTCGCGCGAGATCAGGCTGTGAGTCATGTTCTGCCCCGCGAATATCTGGTCGTCGATGTTCGCCGTCGCCTGCATGAACGCATGACCGTTCATGTAGCGGCCGACGAGCCCGGAGCTGTTCGCAAGGCCGTTCGGAAACCGGCTGTTGGCGGATAGCAGGAGCAGATGCGAGCTCCAGCAGTATCCAGAGGCCACCACGAAGATCTTCGCGCGATAGTCGATCCGCTGATCCGGCCGGTCCTGATGCCAGCCCTGGGCCGCTGCGATCGTCGGTCGCCGGTCATCGAGCGCCAGCCGCCGCACGAGGGTGCGGTCGTGCAGCACGATCTTCTTCAGTTCCACGAGCTGACGGAACGTGAAGTCCGGCGAGTAGCGCGCACCCGAAGGGCAGACCTCGCCGCAGGTGTCGTACACGCAGCAGCTGCCGCGGCCGTCGAACGGCGTCAGGTTGCGCGCCATCGGCAGCGACGAGAACCGGATGCCGCTCTGCTCCGCCCAGCGCTTCAGGACCTGCAGGTTGTAGGACAAGGGAATCGGCCCCTGCGGATAAGGCGCCGACCGCCGATCCTCCGGGTGCGGGCTGGGCTCGCCGCTGACGTTGAGCCGGCGCTCCGCCTCCACGTAATAGCGCTCCAGCTCGTCCCATGTCAGCGGCCAGTCACTCGCGACCCCGTACATCGACTTCAGCCGCAGGTCTTCTTCTGAAAAGCGGTTGCACGCCCCGCCCCAATGGAGCGCGAGGCCTCCGACCGCCATGGTCATCGAGATGACGCCGCCGGCCTGCTGGTCCTCGAGGTAGTCGTCGTGCCAGGGATGCTCGCCGTATGTCGCGGCACGCTCGCGATACCTGCCCCGGTTCTCGACGTCGAAGATGGAACGCCCGGCTTCGACGATGGTGATACTGAGTCCCGTTTGGGCGCTGGCCAGCTTCTGAGCGAGCATCGCCGAGGTGATGCCGCCGCCGATGATGCAGACGTCGGTTTCGTGTACGGGCATGGCACTCCAGGTGCTCGCCTGCGGCGCGTCAGCCGAGGGCCGCGGGACGTCTTGTCGTGATCTGGATCGGACGGCATACCTCGCGCTGGATCAGCGATCGATAGCACTCGTCGTTCGCGGCGCTGCTGCGATAGTAGAACGCCATCAGATCCACGACGACGTGCTGTCCTGCCGGACGGGCGGGCAAGCTGCGCACACCCGCCTTCGTGAGCGCGGCATCCAGGATCGCGCGCCGCGCCTCGAGGTCCAGCGCGCTGAAGCGGCCGCCCCTCGATCGTGCGTCCGCGTCCAGCGACGCGAGCTGCGCGTTGTACATGGGCACCGGCGACGGGCCGGTCTTCGCCAGTCGCGGGTGCCCGTATCCGTGGGCCAGCGCGACGCCCTCTCGGTAGCCGCGGGTCCACACGACAAATCCGTCCACAATCGACCCTATCCGGTCGGCGCCCAGTGATGCGGGCAGAACCGTCGGCGCGACATCCACCAGCATGGCCACCGCGTCGGCTGTGAGGTCGCGCGGCTGCGCCCACAAACGGACGCGGTTGAGCGGAAGCGCGGCTGTAGCCGCGGCGATCGCCTGAAGAAGCGTGCGGCGCTGCATGACTCCACGGAATTCTACGCTATAGTGAAGAGATGGAAGGGCTTTTTGCTGCCTGGGGTCGTATCCTCGGTGGATACACGCCCGTTCTCTCGATGGAGATCACACGAGAGTGTCCGCTGAGGTGTCCTGGCTGCTATGCCTACGGCGACGAGCATCTCGGCGGCGGCGTCACGCTGCGCGAGCTGCGCGACTTCAAGGGCCAGGAGCTGATCGATCGGTTCATGGATGTCGTCGATCGATATAGACCGCTGCACGTCTCCATCGTCGGGGGCGAACCGCTGGTCCGTTACAAAGAGCTGGGCGTCATCCTCCCCATGCTCGCCAAGCGTCGGATTCACGCCCAGCTGGTGACCAGCGCGGTCCGTGAGATTCCGAAAGAGTGGCGGGGCCTCTTCCGGCTCTCGATCGTTGTGTCGATCGACGGCCTGCAGCCCGAGCACGACGAGCGGCGCAAACCGGCCACCTACGACCGTATCTTGAAGCACATTGCCGGCCACGATGTGACCGTGCACTGCACGATCACACGCCAGCAAGTCCGCCGGCCTGGATATATCGAGGAGTTTCTGCGCTTCTGGTCGGCCCGTCCCGAGGTCACCAAGATCTGGACCAGTCTCTACACGCCCCAGGTCGGTGAAGCCTCCGACGAACGTCTCACGCCCGCCGATCGCGAACACGTCGTGAACGACCTGCTGGCGCTGCGGCTGCGCTATCCGAAGCTTTTTGCGCTCAAGGGCCTCCTCGAGGTCTACGCGGATCCGCCTGCCTCGCCGGACGAGTGCGTGTTCGCGAAGACGACGACCTGTATGTCGGCGGACTTCGAGACGAAAATTACACCCTGCCAATTCGGCGGCAACCCTGATTGCCGCCAGTGCGGATGCATTGCCTCGGCAGGGATGGCGGCGATGGCCCGGCACCAGCTCTGGGGGTTCATCCCCCTCGGGGCGATTTTCTCCGGGTCGGTGAAAGTGGGAGAACAGGTCCGCAAGCTGCGGCCGGCGGAGTCACCCGCCTGAGTTATACTTTTTGGATCCTTTGAGTGCACTGACCTCAGCCAGCCGGAAGCTACGATCCGCGCGGGAGTTCCTGCGCGGGCTGACGGATACCGCGCATCCGCTCCTCGTCCAGATTATTCCGATCCGCCGCTGCAACATCGATTGCGGGTACTGCAACGAGTACGACAAGGTGTCCCCCCCGGTGTCGACCGACGTGATGAAGCGGCGGATCGACAAGCTGGCCGAGCTTGGCACCTCGGTCGTCGCGTTCAGCGGGGGCGAGCCGATGCTCCACCCCGACCTCGATGATCTCATCCGCCGGATCCGGGACCGGGGCATGATGGCGGGGCTCATCACCAACGGCTATTTCCTGGTGCCGAAGCGCATCCAGGCGCTCAACGACGCAGGGCTCGACTTTCTCCAGATCAGCGTGGACAACGTCGAGCCGGACGAGGTGTCGAAGAAGAGCCTCCGCGTGCTGGACAAGAAGCTCCAGCATTTGAAGGACCACGCCGACTTCGATGTGAACATCAACTCGGTGCTCGGAGGAGGAATCAAGAACCCGGAGGACGCCCGCACCATCAACACGCGCGCGCGCGAGCTGGGCTTCTCGACCTCGATCGGGATCATCCACGACGGCTCGGGCCGCCTGAAGCCGCTCGGAACGGTCGAGCGCAAGGTCTACGACGAGGTGTCGGCCGCGATCAACGGCCCGCTGCAGATCTTCAAGAACCTCTACTCGGGCATCCGCAGCTTCCAGGACAACCTGGCGGACGGCAAGCCGAACGACTGGCGGTGCCGCGCCGGGGCGCGCTACCTGTACGTCTGCGAAGACGGGCTCGTCCACTACTGCTCGCAGCAGCGCGGATATCCCGGCACGCCGCTCGAGCACTATACGGTCGAGGACATCAGGCGACAGTTCGCGACGCCCAAATCCTGCGCGCCGTACTGCACCGTTGGCTGCGTCCACCGTGTGTCGACCATGGACTTCTGGCGGTCGCCGCAGGACCCGAGCAGCGCGGGGCTTCAGCCGCGGCCGACACGCTAGAAGCTAGCGTGGAAGGCTCTGAGGTGGCTGAAGACTCAGAGTGGGCCGAAGACTCAGAAGTGGGCCGAAGACTCAGAAGTGGGCCGAAGACTCATGGTCGCGTGCAGTTGCCTACGCCCTCGAGTCCTGAAGACACTCTGCAACTCTTGAGAATCTTAATCTTGGGCGAGGCAACTGCACGCGACCATGAGTCTTCGGCCCCCAGCCCCATTCTGAGTCTTATCGACCCGAGAAGCGCACGCGCACGCCGCCGTTCACCAGACGAGGCGTACCGATCGTATCGGGCAACGTCCCCACGAAGTACTCCTGGTTGAACAGATTCTGCACTCCGAAGAACACGTCGAAGTTGCGCGCGACGGTCCGTGACACCGTGGCGTCAACGCTCGTGTAGCCAGGCAGACCGGCCCCGAATGTCGTCGAGTACCCCGCTTCCGCGAGCGCGGGTCCGAGCACGGCCCTCGCATTCTGATCGTCGTCGAACTGCTTGCCGTAGATCTGAATGCCGATCGCCGCGCTCAGATATTTCGCGTTCGCGTAGGAGATCTGCAGCGATCCACGGTTCTGAGGCACCTGCGGTAAGAACTTCCCGACCAGCGCGGCATTCGCGGCGCCACCGTCGGTCACGGTGGCGTGGTTGTACAGGTACGCACCCGAGACCCGCCAATCACGCGTGGGCCGGTATTCGACGTCGGTCTGCACGCCCCAGATCTCCGTGCTCCCGAGATTCTGCCGCTGCTGCGTCGTCGTGGCTGGCGTGGACGACAGCGTCACGTTCGCCACGGGATTGCTGATGCGGTTGTCGAACCACGTCGTGCGCCAGGTCGTGTTCTTGGCAACGGCGACGTTGACGCCGGTCTCCCCGCCCAGCAGCCGCTCAGGGCCGAGCTGGTTGTTCGCCAGGGTCAGCACGGTGCCGACACGGAACTGACGATACAGCTCGTTCAGGGTCGGGGCACGGAAACCCGAGCTCCAGGCGCCCCACGCGCTGACGCGATCCGACAGGTGATAGAGAATGCCAACGCGCGGGCTGGCTGCCGTGTCGGACCGGCCGGGCAGGTTCGGCTGATTGTTGACCGGCGTTCCCGCGATGACCGCGGTTTCGAGGTTGTGCGCGTCGTAGTTGCGCCAGTGGTCGATGCGCGCGCTTAGCGTGATCGTCACCTGAGACAGTGGCGTGAACACGTCCTGCGCGAACGCGCCGGCGATCTGCTGGGAGCCACCGGAGATGCGCTGGAGCGCCAGCACCGGGGTGATGGTCACCGGCGGGATGATCACTTGTGGCGTGGCAGCGTTGTAGGCGTCCTCGTGGCTGTCGCCGCTGACCCAGCGCCAGTCGGTCCCGGCGCTGAAGACATTCGCATGGCCAATCGCTTTCGACCACTGCGCCATCGTGCCCACGCCGTCGGTCGGCACGTTCTGGTCCACCGAGAGGCGGTCCAGATTCCGGATCGTTGCCGAGTTGCTGACCGCCATGAAGGTGCTGTGGAACCGCTGGTAATCGAGGAACACGCGAGCCTGCAAGTCGCTGTTGTCGGGTAGGCGCAAGCGGCCGCCGCCGCTGAACGACGTCCAGCGCGTATCGTTGACCTCGCCGACCTTGCCGTTCACTCGATCTTCGGTGAAGTATCCCCCGCGCACGAACAGCTGCGCGCGGTCGCTCGGCGCATACTCAAGCTTGGTCGAGAAGTTCGCGTACTTCACCTGGGCGTTGATGTCGATCGGGCCGCGCTCGGCGGCCGCCACGATCGGGAAGCCATCGGTATTGAAGACGCTCCCCTCGACGACCGCGCCGACCTTGTTCCACCTGTCGCTCGCGACGAAATCAAGCTTGGGGCTGTTCCGGCTGCCGTATTGCGGCTTGATGTCGATCGTCCGCCGCTCCGGGTGACTCGTGACGATGTTGATGACGCCGCCCATCGCGTAGTTGCCGTACAGGCTGGCGCCCGATCCCTCGACCACTTCGATTCGCTCGGAGTTCTCGAGCGGCACCCGCGTCCAGTACACCCACCCCCCGAACGGGTCGTTGAAGGGCACGTCGTCCAGCAGCACGAGGGTCCGGCTGACGCCGCTCGGCCCGATCCCGCGAAGTGACACGCCCTGCGAGGTCGGGTGCGTCGACAGGCTGTTGCTGCGGCGAAACAGGCTGAATGTCGGAATCTGCCTCAGGACGTCATCGGCCACGACTGCCGGCGATGCCTTGATCTCGGCGCCGGTCAGAATGCTGACGCTGGCCGGCGTGTCGCCGAGTCGCTGCTCGCTTCGCGTCGGCGTGACCGTGACCGTCTCGAGCACGGTCGCGGGCTCGACGATCAGGTCGACCTCGCGCGCGCGGGCGGCCGCGGTGAGGCGCACGGTCTTCTCTGCGAAGCCGCCTGCGCGCACGACGAGGGTGACATCCCCCGCGTCAGGCGCGTCGATCGTGAACCGTCCGTCCGTTCCCGTCACGACCTGCCGATCGGGATCGGATGCCGTCTTGGCGATGACGACGGCGCCGGGCACGATGCCGCCAGTCGAATCGTGCACAACTCCGGAGAGTGGCGATCCCGCAAAGAGAGCCAGGACCAGCGTGTATGCCGCGATCACTCATGTCCTCCTGCGTTTGCAGATTGATTCAGGGCGAACGCCGTCAACACCGCGTCCTCCCCACCTCCGGTCGCGATGACGACGAACTGACGCCCGCTCCTGGCGCGGTAGGTCATCGGCGTGGCAGTCCCCCGCCGCGCCAACGGCGCCTGCCATTTCTCCACGCCTGTCCTCGCGTCGACCGCGTGGAAGGTCACGTCGCCGCCGCCGGCGAACACGAGGCCACCCGCGGTCGCCAGCACACCAGGCGCGCCCGCCACGCCTAACGTCTGCGGCAACTTCGCGTTTCGGAGCGCCGGGTGCGCGCGCAGCGCCGGCATGTCGCCAAACGGCACGCGCCATGCGATCGTACCGCGATTCAGGTCGATTGCGACCAGATGCCCGTACGGTGGCTTCAGAAGGGGGATCCCGTCCATGAACTCCGCGTTCGTGTCACCGACGCGGACGTAGTCGCCGTCCACTTCCGATGCGCGCGGGTTGGCGGCCGATCGATCGGGCGCCCCGACACGCACGATGTTGGCGGAGTTGGTCGTCTTGACGAACAGCAGACCCGACTGACGATCGAACGCGCCGCCGCCCCAGTTCGCGCCGCCGATAATCCCAGGTCGCTGCACGGTGCCCTGGTAGGTAGGCGGCGTGAACAGCGGACCGATCCGGTACTTCTGTAATTCCGTGCGCGCCGCGGCCTTCAGCTCCGGTGTCAGATCGAACGCGTCGTCGAGCGTCACGCCCTGCTCGGTGATCGCGGGCGGCCGGGTCGGGAACGGCTGCGTGGGCCACGCGTGTTCGCCCCTCACGTCACTCTCCGGCACCCGCCGCTCCTCGATGGGCCACACCGGCTTGCCGGTCACGCGATCGAAGACGAAGGCAAAGCCCTGTTTCGTCAGCTGGACGACCGCGTCAACCAGCGGGCCGCCGGGCGACGGTTGAATGGTGACGAGATTCGGCGGAGACGGGTTGTCGTAGTCCCACAGGCCGTGGTGGACGAGCTGATAGTGCCACTGACGCTTGCCGGTGTTGGCGTCGAGGCAGACGAGGGACTCCGCGAAGAGATTCGCGCCCGGACGGCGGCCTCCGTAGAAATCGTTGCTGGGCGTCGTGACCGGCAGATAGACGAGCCCGCGCGCCTCGTCCAGCGTCATAGGCGCCCAGACGTTGGTGTGGCCGGTGAAGCTCCACGATTCACTCAGCCAGGTGTCGTTCCCGAATTCGCCCGCCTGGGGAATGGTGTGGAACGTCCAGACCATCTTGCCCGTCCGCGCGCTGAACGCCCGGACGTCGCCGGGCGGATCGTTGCGGTACGCGAGCCGGTCGCCCACGCCGTTTCCGAGGATCACCAGATCCTTGTACACGAGTGGTGGCGAGGTGTTCGTGTAGTGAGCCTTGTTGATTTCCCAGATCAGCCCGCGGCTCAGATCGACGACGCCCTTGTCCCCGAAGGTCTCGACCGGACGTCCGGTGACGGCGTCGAGGCAGATCAGACGATACCGGCTGTTGATGAAAATCCGGAGCGCGCCGGCGTCGCGCCAGGCGGCAACGCCGCGGTGCACGAAGCCGGTGCCGTTCGGCGGTTGTCCGTCCTCGTAGGCCTTCGGATCATACGACCACAGCTCGGCCCCGTTCTCGGCGTTGAGCGCGACGACGCGGTTGTACGGCGTGCTGAGATACAGCACGTTGTCGATCATGATCGGCGTTGCCTGAAAGGTGCCGGGGCGCGTGCCGTGCTGCTCGATCGCCTTCTCGCGCGTGGCCCATTCCCAGGCGACGGCGAGCCGGGAGACATTGGAGGCGTCGATGTCCGCGAGCGCGGAGTATTTCGTGCCGCCCTGGTCGCCGCCGTAGTACGGCCAATCCACCTCAACGCGCGGCGACTGAGCGCGCGGCGACTCGCGCGCGACGCCCAGCAGCGCGGGAATCATCGCGCCGGCAGCCATCGCGGCGACGAGCGCAGGTCTCAACATTGGTCGGGTCCGAGGATTATAATTCGCGCCATGCGAACCTCAGCATGTCTTCTCGCGACCGTCGCCGTCCTGGCGGGGCTCTCTGCCACAGTCCTGTCACAAACCGAGACTATCCGGATCCACGCGGCCACCGTGATCGACGGTGCCGGCAAGTCCATCCAGAACGCGACCATCGTCGTGCAGGGATCCAGAATCACGGCGATCGAGACCGGCCCGACGCGCGCCGCCACCTACAATCTCGGTCGTCTGACGGTCGTTCCGGGGCTCATCGACGTGCACGCCCACGTCGGCTGGCACTTCGACAAAGACGGCCGGTACGCGGCACGACCGGGCACGCCGGCGCAGGAGATCCTTTACTCGGCCGAGAACGCGTACGTCACGCTGATGGCTGGCTTCACGACGATTCAGAGCCCCGGCCAGCCGAACGACGTGGAGCTGCGCGAGGCAATCGCGCGCGGGGTCTTTCCCGGGCCACGGCTTCTGACCTCGATCCGCCAGCTGAACGAGCGCAGCGGAACGGCGGCCGAGATTCGCGAGAAGGTCCGCCAGCTCAAACAGGATGGCGCGGACGTCATCAAGATCTTCGCCTCCGCGAGCATTCGCGACGGGGGCAAACAGACGATGACGGACGATCAGCTGCAGGCCGCGTGCGGCGAGGCCAACGCGCTCGGCATGCGTACGATGGTTCACGCGCACAGTCCGGAATCGATCCGGGCCTCCGTCAACGCCGGCTGCAAGCAGATCGAGCACGGTGTCTTCGCGACGCAGGACGTCATGACGCTCATGGCCGAAAAAGGCGTCTACTTCGACCCGAACGTCGGGGTCGTGCTGCAGAACTATCTGGCTAACCGCGCGAAGTACCTCAACATCGGCAACTACAATGAAGAGGGCTTCGCCTACATGGAAAAGGGGCTGAAGCTGAACGAGGCGATGATCAAGCTCGCGGTGGCGACGCCGAACCTCAAGCTGGTCGTCGGCACGGACGCCGTCGCGGGTGCGCACGGCCACAATGCCGACGAGATCGTCGCGCGGGTCGTGCAGGGCAACCAGAAACCCATGGACGCGATTGTCTCTGCTACATCGGGCTCGGCGCAGTCGCTCGCCCTGGAGAAGACCATCGGAACGCTCGCGCCCGGATACGAAGCCGATCTGATCGGACTCGACGGCAATCCACTTGCCGACATCACGGCCGTGACGCGGGTCAAGTTCGTCATGAAGGGCGGCAAGGTCTACAAGCACTGACACCGAAGGCGACCCAGGAGCTCTCTGAAGTCGTCAGGCAGCGGCGCCTCGAACCGCAGATCGCGGCCTGTCGAGGGGTGCTTGAACGCCAGGCGATACGCATGCAGCGCCTGCCGTGGAAACGCGATCGGCCGCAGCGAATCGGGGCCGTAAGTGTAGCGCTGCTCGCCGACGAGCATGTGGCCGTGCAGCCGCGCCTGCAGCCGGATCTGATTGCGGCGGCCGGTCACGAGTGTAACTTCCAGCAGCGTTGCGCCTTGAAGATCCTCGGTCACGCGGTAGTGGCAGATGGCGTCCTTGCCGCGCGGATCGCGCGGGTGCGTTTCCTTCTGGATGAGCGCCTTCGCGTCCCAAACCAGCCTGTCGCGCCAGACGCCCGACGCCGGCACCACACATCCGTACACCACGGCCAGGTAGACGCGCTCCGGCTCGTGCCGCTTGAACTGCGCCTTCAACCGCTCCTGGGCTCCGGCGCTCTTGGCAAAGACAACCAAACCCGATGTGTCGCGGTCGATGCGGTGAACCACGAACGGCCGACGCTTTCCGCGCTTGCGTAAATGATCGTGGAGGTCGTCTAGTGCGGACCGGGCGTCCGCTCGCCGCTCGAGCGGGACCGCGAGCACGCCCGCCGGCTTGTTCAGGACGACCAGCGCATTGTCCTCGTAGACCACCGCAAGGTCGCGGGCATCTCCGAGCGCAGCTCGGCGCTTCGACGTGCCCGGCCGATCCATCCAGACGCGCACGACGTCGCCCGCAGCCAGACGCACGCCCGCGTCGGCCATCGTGACCTCGCGGTCGTTCAGGAACACTTTCCCGCGCGCGAGGCCGTCTGCGGCGCGGGCCCGCGATCCGAGCCGGTCGGTGGCTGCCAGGAACTTGTCGAGTCGGCCGCCAGCATCCGGGCCGGCGATCGTCCATCGGGACATCAGGCATACAATTGTGCTCCATGCCGATGCGAGGCGAGCCTGACGAGCTCGTCGTCACCTGCCCGTACTGCGGCGAAGCGGTCGAACTCTACATTGACCCCGACGTACGGGGCACGTTCGTCCAGGACTGCGAGGTCTGCTGCAACCCCTGGCGCGTCCGTGTGACGCGAGCAGGCGGCACGCAGCACGTCGAGGTTCGCCGCGCCGATGGCTCCGAGTAAGCCGGCCCTGATGACTCATCTAATCAGAATGGGAGGCTGGAGGTTCAGCCCGCCTCAGAGTCTTCAGCCCGATTATGAGGTGGCTTCTAGATCCTCACCGAGGTCGCGTCAGGAGCAGCGTCGTAATCCCGTCCGCTTCCGGCCATGCGATTCCCGTTGCCTCCCACCCTTGCGCGCCTAGCGCGTTGAGGAGGCGCGCCGCGCTCTCCGATGTGACGCGCGCCGTCTGGTAGTCCCACACTGCCCTCGTGACCCGCACTGAGACCGGATTCGGCGCGTGCGAGGACGGTTCACCGTTCCAGACGGTCACACGAATGGGCGCCTCCACGTCCACCTCGTGCAATGACACTGGAATCGGTTCGCTCTTGCGGTTCTGGACCCAGACCTCTGCTTTCGTGGGCTCGCCCGGCCTCGAGACCTGCCCGGGCGCAGCGGTGATGGCTGAGCCGCCCGCAACGAACAGCGCGACGGCCGCGTACGACAGTGGGCTTTTCACGGAACACCTCCAGGTTGACTACTGAGTGTAGACGGCAGATCGGCGGCCGGACCCCGAACCTCTCGGGCCCGGTGAGCGTCCAAGCCGTTAACTGTCTTTGCGCGAACTGTCGAAGCACAAGCAACCAGCGACGACGGGGCGTCCGATGGAGCGACGAACAGTCGTCCTAAGGTAAGATACGTGGCTGCTTTCATTTAGAGACACTTTTGGCAGAATCCGTCCAAGCCCAGCCCACCGTAGCCACCGATTCCACGGTCGCTCCTACCCCCTCGGCCGGCGCGCGCACCATGCGGCGCACGCTGGTAGCGTTCACGTACCGGGACTTTCGCGTCCAGTGGATCGGCGCCTGCACGTCGAGCATCGGCACCTGGATGCAGATCGTCGCTCAAAACTGGCTGGTGGTCTCGCTGACCAACTCGGCCTTTTTTCTGGGGCTCGATGCCTTTCTGCAGCAGCTGCCGATCATCCTGTTCTCGCTCATCGGCGGTGTCTTCGCAGACCGCTACGACCGCCGGCGCACGCTGCTCGCGTCGCAATACATCCAGATGGGGACGTCCGCGGTCCTCGCCATGCTCATGTTTTTCCAGGTCGTCCAGATCTGGCACATCCTGCTGCTCTCGTTCGTCACGGGCCTCGCGCAGTCCTTCGGCGGGCCGGCCTACCAGTCGCTCATCCCGTCGCTCGTCGACAAGAAAGACCTGCCGAACGCCGTCGCGCTGAACTCCATTCAGTTCAACGTCGCACGCGTGATCGGCCCGCTGCTCTTCGGCCTCTCGCTGAGCGCTTTCCGTATGTACGGCTACAGCGAGCCGCAGGCGATGAACCTGTGCTTCCTGCTGAATTCTCTCTCGTTCGTCGTCGTGATCAACACGTTGATGATGCTGCGCGTGAAGCACATCCCGCCTACGAGCACGAAAGGTGTCGGCGACGAGCTCAAGGGCGGGATCTCGTACGTACGCAGCCACAAGAGCCTCCGCGTCCTCATCGTGCTCGCGGCGGCGACGACGTTCCTGGGATTCGCAGTCCTGACGTTCCTGCCGATCTTCGCGCAGAAGGTGTTTCACGAAGGCGCCGACACCTACAGCCACCTGATGGCGTTCTCCGGCGCAGGATCGATCGTCGGCGCGCTGCTGGTAGCCTGGCTCGGCAAGTACAAGAGGATGGGCCCGACAGCGCTGGTCGTGCAGGCCGCCTACGGCCTGCTCATCATCGCGTTCGCGGTGTCCCGCACGTTGTGGGTCAGCGATCTCCTGCTCTTCCTGACGGGCGCAGCGCTGATGGTCGTGTTCTCCACCGTGACGTCGTTGGTCCAGCTCATCGCGCCCAACGAGATGCGCGGCCGCGTGATGAGCATCTACATGCTGGCGTTCCGCGGCGGCATGCCGCTCGGCAGCCTGGTCAGCGGGTGGTTGGCGACGTCTCTGGGCGCGCCGACGGTCATCGGCATCAACGGCGCGCTGCTCGTCCTCGTGGCGGCGTACTTCCTGATCTGGAATCACGGGGTCCTCGATTCGTAAATCGACGATTGAGGATTGTGGATTGAGACTGAGGATTGAGGACTTGACCGCTGGCGGTGTGATCGCCGTCGCCGCACTGGCCTCGGCCACGGTCTTCGCCCAGGCGCGGCCGCAGCCGGGCGTGCGGCTGCCACTCACCGAAATCGACGCGCAGATGTTTCACGTCAGCGCGGGGAAGCGGCTGAAGCCCGGTGCCTGGCCCAACGGCGCGCGCGTTGCCGTCGGCCTGAGCTTCGACGTCGACAACGCGACGGCGGATCTCGCAACCGGCAATCTCATCTCGGAGTCGATCTCGCGCGGCGAGTACGGGGCGGTGGACGGCCTGCCGCGCATTCTCCGGCTGCTCGACAAGCATCAGGTTCCCGCATCGTTCTTCATTCCGGCGGTCAGCCACCTGCTGCATCCGGCGATGATCCCGGCGATCCTCAAGAGCGGCCGACACGAGATCGGTGTGCACGGATGGATTCACGAGCACCTGCCGTCGGTCAACGACGCCGCGCTCGAGCAGGACATGCTGACGCGTGCGATCGACACGCTGACAAAAGCCGTCGGCAGGCGCCCCGTCGGATATCGCGCGCCGTCGTGGCAGTTCAGCCAGTGGACCATGCAGCAGGTTATGGACGCCGGCTTCCTCTACGACAGCAGCCTCATGGCCAGCGACGACGCCTACGAAATCCTGCTCGACAGACGACCGGCCGGCGTGGTGGAGCTGCCGATCGAGCGCATTCTCGACGACTTCCCTTACTTCGGGGGCGCAACCAACGGCGGGATGCCCAATCCCGACCTCATCGAGCAGGTGTTTCGGTCGGAGTTCGACGTGGCGTATGAGGAGCGCGGGCTCTTCGTCCTGACCATGCACCCGCACATCACCGGCCACCGCTCGCGCGCGGCGGGACTGGAGAAGCTGATTGTCTACATGAAGTCCAAGCCGGGCGTCTGGTTCGCCACGCTCGAGCAGATCGCGCGATACGTCAAAGCGAACCCAGGCTCGTCCAGTTAGAGGCTATCCCACAAAACGGGCTGAAACTCTGAGGCGGGCTGAAGACTCATGGTCCGCGTGCAGTTGCCTCCTATGTGGAGTCGGTTGTCAAGTCCTCACCTGTGTTCAACCGCATCAGGCACACCATGCTCTCGCGATC
>DASZFS010000237.1:0-24165 GCA_035939575.1 Vicinamibacterales bacterium
GAGGGGCGTCATCCGGAAGATTCGGCCGTCGCCTGGATTCCCGGATGGGGAAAGGCTCAACGTGCCAAAGAAGTTCCCATCGGAAGCCTGGATCAGGGGAGCCAGCGGCTGTGCGCCGTCGACGGCCAGCTGAAACGAATGAACGGTCTCGACGCCGCCGGCAAGGCTGACACGGAAGACAGCGCCGTTGCCGTAAGCGCCTCCAGCTGCCGCCGTGCCGTAGAGCTTTCCGTCACTTGCCTGGATGAGGCCCGCTTGCGGCAGCGCAACGTCCGACTCTCCCTGGAAGGTATGCAGAACCTCAAATGCTTGACCACGCGCAGGCCTTGGCGCGCTCAGAATGGCCGCGAGCGCGAGAAAGGACGTGGTGGAGACGCGCGACATCGCCAGCTGTTGTGCAATCGCACCGCCACAAGCGGAATGAAGTGCACAAGAGCTGGAGACCGCGTGTTATGTCTGGTAGCTGCTGCAGAAGAACCGCTGCCAGGTGATAAAAGTCAGCTTCTGAGCTGATTTTAGTCGCGAAGTTACGCGGAGTTCACGGGCGCTTCAAGATCGGCACGTCTCCGACGCCACCCCAGGTCGTCGACGATCCAGTTCCGGTGCTGGACTGAATCACGTACCAGGCGCTGCTCGATGGACGAAAGATGGCGACATCGGTCTTGCCATCCCCGTCATAGTCTCCCGGGACCGGAATGTCTCCACCACCACCCCAGACGACGGACTTGCCGGCTCCCGTACTGGACAGGATGATGTACCACGTGCCGGTTGACGGTCGAAACACGGCGATGTCGGTTTTCCCATCACCGTCGTAGTCAGCTGATACAGGAATGTCCGTGCCGCCGCCCCAGGTCACGCTCGTGCTGGTCCCTGTGCTCGAGTTGATGATGTACCACCCGCCGGTGGAGGGTCGAAAGACCGCGATGTCCGTTTTGCCGTCTCCGTCGTAGTCACCCGGCACTGGAATGTCCGAGCCACCGCCCCAGGTCAAGCTGGTACCGGTCCCTGTGCTGGAGTTGATGATGTACCACCCGCCGGTGGAGGGTCGAAAGACCGCGATGTCGGTTTTGCCGTCTCCGTCGTAGTCACCCGGCACTGGAATGTCCGAGCCACCGCCCCACGTCACCGCGGTTCCGGTCCCGTTGCTCGAGTTGATGATGTACCAGGCGCCGGTGGACGGACGGAAGATCGCGACGTCCGCCTTGCCGTCGCCGTCGAAATCGCCTCGAAGCGGGATGTCACCGCTTCCGCCCCAAGTGATGGGGCCGAGCCCTGCGATATACCAGACACCACTCGAGGGTCGAAACACGGCGATCTCCGCTTTCCCGTCTCCGTCGAAGTCGCTGGAGACAGCGTGGCCTGCGCCCGTCGGCGGCAGGACGATGCTGACGGTCGCATTCAACGGTCCGATCGAGCCGCTCGCTGTCGACGCGGTCAGGCTGTAAGTGGTGGACGAGGCCGGGCTGACGTCAACCGAGCCGGTCATTTGAGTCGACGAGATCACGCCCGCAATCGTCACGCCTGTGGCTCGCGCGACGCTCCAGACGAGCGTCGCCGACGTGCCGGCCCCGGGCACCGCGAGGAACTGCGCGAATCTCGGGACGTTCGAGTTGTTGCCCGAGGCCCGCCCGCCCGACGCGCTCTCGAAATTCGCAAGAGTTGTCGACGCGCCCGCGCTGCCGTTGCAGCCGCTGAAGTAGAAATCGTTGTGGCCGGCTGACGGCGTGATCGTGTTGTTCTGATAGGTGAGCATCGTCCGCGGGCACGATTGTTCCGAGATCTGATACTCGTTGTTGTCGGCGATTGTGCTCGTCGTGATTTGACCGGAATTGGTGCCGTTCGGCCCGACGAAGATCCCGCCGCCACCGAATCCGACGGAGCTGTTGGCCATATTGCCATAGAGCTGCGATCCGCTCATCTGAAGACTGACCCCGCCGTCCATGAAGACACCGCCGCCGTACATGCCGGCGGTGTTCTGGGCGATCGTCGTTCCGCTGATGGCCGCCGTCGATGACGTCGACACGAGAACGCCTCCGCCGAACGGCGACACCGGATCTCCGACCGCGCTGTTCCGGGTGATCATCGAGTTGCTTGCGGTCATGTTCGCGCGGCTCAGCAGGATTCCGCCACCCTGGCTGTTCGTCGAGTTGGAGTCGACGACGGACCCCGTCAGCGTCAGGGTGGCCGGAAGGCCGACGTCGCCGGTGACGACGATGCCGCCACCGATGAGCGACAGGCTGTTGCGGACGAGGCTTCGGGTCAGGTTGACGATGCTGGCAGGCCTTGGAGGCGACGTGACGTTCGTCGACGACGCGTTGATGCCGCCGCCGATCCCGCCGTCGCTGCGCCCAGTCGCCGTGTTCGAGTCGATCAGCGTATCGACGATATCGTACCGGGCGCGGTAGGCATTGAGCCCGCCGCCGGTATTGGCGTGGTTGCGAAGGATGCGCGCGCGCGTCAGGCTGGCAACGGCGTTGTCCTCGATGTGAATGCCGCCGCCTTCCGCGGGGTTGTAGGCCGAGCTGAACGGCGTGGTCACGTTGTCGGCGATCTCGGTGTCCTGGATGACCAGCGTGGCGGTGCCGTACGCGGAGCCGAACGGGCCGGTGTGATAGATCCCGCCCCCCGCGAATGTGGAGCTGTTGCCGGTGACATGCGAGCCTTGCAATGTCGGGGACGAGTCGAGCGACTGGATGCCGCCGCCTACGCCGGCAGCCGTGCCTGTCCCCGACGTATTGTTCGCGATGGTGCAGGCGGTGAACACCGGCCGGGAGCCAGCCTGGATGAGCACGCCGCCGCCCGTTCCCACCGCCGTGTTGTTGCGAATGGCGCAGCCGATGAAGACGGCGTTCGATGTATAAAGCGTCCCGCCGCCGCCTGCGCCTGCTGCATTCAGCTCGAAGACGCAGTTGGTCAGCGTTGGGGATGACTCCTGAATGAGGAATCCACCGCCGACCGCCGAGGATGGCGGTGCGCCATGCCGGAAGACCAGGTTCTTGAACGCCATGTGCCCGGTGGCGCGGAAGACCAGGAGGGCAGTCGCGCCCGTCCCGGCCGCGTCAATCACCACGCTCCCTGCGGTTCCAGATCCGCGCAGCGTGAACGACTTGGCGGTGTTCAGCACCGAGAGATGCTCTTGATACGTTCCTGGCGCGACGTCGATGATCGTCCCGTCAGGAGCGCTTCCGTTGACGACGGCGTCGAGCGCGCTCTGAATCGTGGGATAGTCTCCAGGAACGGTGACCGCGCTTGCCGCACCGAGGAGTGGGCCGCCGACCAGGCCCAGGGCCAACGTCACGACTCTGGCAGCAGGAAGCAGGTATCTTCGAGTCATCTGGTGTCATCGCCAAGCAGAAAGAAGGCCAAGGGCGAAGTCGTTGTGGCTCTTTCATTTAAGAGCAGTGGCGGCATCCGGTGTGTCACGTTGATGGGCACGCGTCAACAGGATGGTAATTACCCTTACACGTCGGGCCCGGGCAGGTCGTTTCGGATTTCCATTCTGATCGTCAATTACCGAAGTTACCCGGAGATCGCGTCGTGTCTCGAGTCGCTCCGTCCTTTCCTCGTTGGTGATGTCGAAGTCATCGTGGTCGACCACGAGAGCGAACCGGCCGCTGCGGCCGAACTCGTTCGGCGGTTTCCCTGGATGCGGTTGATCGCGGTGGACGGCAACCCGGGATTTGCGGCCGGCGTGAATCGCGGCGCTCGCGCGGCGACGGGTGACTACCTGCTCCTGATGAATCCCGATTGCAGCATGAACGGCGATGTCGCGCACACGCTCGCGGGCTGGATGGAGGCACATCCCCGCGTGGGAGTGTCCGGAGCGCTCGTGTATGAGGCCGACGGTTCCGTGCAGGCCTCGGCCCGGCGGTTCCCGGATGCGACGACGGGGGTCGCCGGCAGAACGAGTTGGCTCAGTCGTCTCTGGCCGGATAACGCGTTGACGCGCAGGAACCTCACGACTCCCTCGAAGGCTGGCGATCCCGTCACCGTGGACTGGGTCTCCGGTGCCTGCATGATGGTCAGGCGCAGGGCGTTCGACGAAGCGAGCGGCATGGACGAAGGGTTCTTTCTTTACTGGGAGGATGCGGATCTGTGCCGGAGGTTGAGCGAGAAGGGATGGACGACTGTCTACAACGCGGCGGTCGCCGTCACTCACTTGACCAGCAGAAGCAGCCGGCGCGCACCCGCGCGATCGTTGGTGGCGTTTCACCGGAGCGCGTTCAGGTACTTCGTCAAGCACGGCGGGACGGGCGCGCGTCTCGCCGCGCCCTTGGTCTATGTTGCGTTGAGTGCGCGATTGCTCGTGAAACTCGCGGTGGTTGGCGTGACACGGCTTTTCACGGCTCAGCCCTAAGGGCCGGGTGCACACCGCCGGGACTAAAGCTGCCTGGCGCTCCGACCGAAAAACAGACAAAGGACAAAGCAGGCAACCCTGGGCAAGGGGCGGTTGAAAGACGAGCGCGTGAAGCGTACACTGTGGCTCCCCAGCAAGGCTCCTGCTCGTTACCTCCTCGCGTGACCCCAGCACGCGCCGCCGACTGCTCGAACGTCTTTGGCTGGATGTGTGTTTACCCTTTGAGGATCAGCATGATTCGGAAAGCCTTCGGGACCCTGCTCGTCATGTCGCTGTTGCCTGCTGCTGCGCGCGCGCAGGCGCTTTTGCCGGCAGACGGCATCGACCTTTCACAGGTGCCGGTTTACAACTCGCCCGGGGATGTGGCGAGCTGGCCCATCACAACGGCGATTACAGAGATCCACATGAGGCCCTCGAGCGACCCGCTCGCTGGCCTCTCTCTCGTGTTCTCCGGCCAGCAGACGTGGCCCAACTACCTGCCCCCAGGATGGACCGGACCGCTTCAGTACACCGTATGGGCCGTCTGGTATGCAAACGGCCAATGGTCCGCGGCGGGGATTATTCAGATGTGGGCAGGCCGCCCGAGCACGGGCGCGCCGATCCTGACGGACTTCGCGCGCAACTGGATCTATTCTCCCCGCTGGGGACCCGGCTGGGGCCACCAACCGGTCGTCGGCGAGCAGATGGGCTTCTTCGTGACGGCGGGCGACGCGCGAGGCGTGGGCACCGTCACGTCGGTACGCGAGCGGTCGAATGTCGTGATGGTCTCGCTTCCGGCAAATGACACCGGCGACTTCACGTTCCCCGCGACGAGAACCCAGCCCCACAGGACGATGGATTTCGACGGCGACGGCCGGACCGATATCGCGCTCTTTCGTCCGTCGAACGGCACGTGGTACATCGGCCTGTCGAGCACGCTCAGCTCTGTCAGCGTCCAGTTCGGGAACGGCTCGGACATTCCGGTGCCCGGTGACTACGATGGCGACGGGAAGACAGATGTCGCGGTGTTCAGGCCCTCGAACGGCACCTGGTACGTGTGGTTGTCGAGCACGCAAATGGGCGCGACGATCCAGTTCGGAAACGGCTCCGACATACCCGTGCCAGGGGACTACGACGGCGACGGCAAGACGGACTTCGCCGTGCTTCGCCCGGCAACCGGCGTCTGGTATCTCTGGCTGTCGGGCTCGCAATCCGGCGCCACCTACCAATGGGCCGACCTGGGAGACGTGCCCGTTCCAGCGGACTACGACGGCGACGGCAAGACCGACGTCGCCGTGTTTCGTCCTTTGACCGGGACGTGGTACGTCCTTCAATCGAGTACGCTCACAGGGATTTCCGCCCAGTTTGGCAATGGCGCTGATATTCCCGTACCGCGCGACTACGATGGCGATGGGAAGGCCGACATCGCCGTGTTCCGGCCGTCGAATGGCACCTGGTACGCGATCCTGTCGAGCACGCGATCGAGTATCACCGTTCCGTTCGGCAGCGGAGGAGACATCCCAGTGCCGGGAGACTACGACGGCGACGGCAAAGCCGATCTCGTCGTATTCCGGCCGTCGAACGGCACGTGGTACGGTTGGATGTCGAAAACGCAGACGGGTGTGAGCGTCGTGTTCGGGAACGGGGCGGACCTTCCGCTGCGCTAGCCTGGACGAGTGTCAGATTCGGTCTGGGGCAGCGGGACCAATGCCGCTGCCATCCACACCCCGCACGCGATCGCTCCGACAAAACCGCAGAGGGCGATGCGGGGCCACGCAAGAACGCCGAGCTGGTCGAAGACGAGCGACGCCTGGTCGAAGCAATAGGCCGCAGAAGGAAACTGGAAGAGTTTGTCGTCCCCCTTCGTCGCGCAACCGCTGAACAGAGCCGCTTCGGACCAGATCGCCATGAGATGAAATGCCGCCGCGTAGGCTGCCAGGCAGAAAAACATCGTTCGCGCAACGGGCCGACGCAGGATGGCCCAGATTCCACCGCCCATCGCGATGGCGACCCAGGGCATCAGAATGTGCAAGTACCATCCTCCCTGATTGCCGTTGCCACCAACGGCGATTCCCTGAAACGTGCGGTGCGCGAGCCCCAGGCCCATCCCGACGGTCATGAGCACGGTGAGCCAGTTGAGGTTTCGGAGGTTCCGGACGTCTTGGACGTTTTCGACGTTTTCGACGTTTTTCACCGGGCCCCGCCAGATCACGATCAGAGATTCGAGAACGACCCAGAGGGCGAGCACGACCAGCGGGAGCTCCAGCCAGGCCGGTAACCGCGCCAATGACCAGGTGCCGGTCCAGGCCCAGGTCACGGGAATGCTCGCGAGCCCGCGTACGACGGCCCGCAGCGAGAAATGATCTCGCAGACCCAGCACCATTCCGCCGGCGCGGGACAAGCGGATAGCCTCGTCGCCGCCGGTGAGATTCCCGTAGACCAGCAACTTGTAGACGTACCACCAGCCGCCGACGACAAAGATGATCGCGACGACTTTCGCAATGTCAGGCATGTGCGCCAGGCGCGTCCGAAGGGGTCCCTCGTCGGCCGTCGTTCGACAGAGCACCAGCCAGAGGATTACCGCTGCGGCAACGGGGAGGAAGAGCGCCTTGGTCAACAACCCGAGGCCGAGCACGAGGCCGATCAGCCCGGGCGCACGCAGGCGTTGGCCCGGGTCGATCTCGTCGGCCATCACGTAGAGCAGATATCCCAGCAGCAGGAGGCACAGGGAGTCGTTGCCGATCCGTGCGAACTCCGGGAAGAACTCAGGCAGAAGCACTGGATACAAGATGAAACCGAGCGCGGCAGCGCTAGTGGCCTGTCCACTAGTGGCCCGTCCACTGGTCGCTCGGCCCAGACGACGGATGGACGTGAGACCGAACCACACGCCACCGATGGCCAGGAGGTAGGAAGCCAGGCGCAGCACGAAGGTTTGCGCCAGCAGGGACGTGTGGTCCGTGGCCAGCACGACCGGCGCGACCAGCAGGTAGTAGAGCGGCGGGTGCTGCGCCTGCCAGTTCGGAATCCGGCTTTCCTGAAATCTGGCGGGAGGCATGGCGCCATATTTCTGTGTATACCGGCTGCGGTCCGACGCGGCGGCGAAGAACTCCCGATACGATCGCGCGCCGAGTTGGGCGCGGTAAGGCGGCGCGCCCGATCCGTAGGGCATCGGCCCCTGATAGTTCGTGAACTCGCTGTCCAGGTAGCTGGCGCCATAAGGCGGGACCGTCGCCGTGTGCGCGATCTGCCGCAAGCTCGAATAGTGCGCGAATTCGTCGAAACCCTCGAAGGGCGGCTGCAGCGCGATGTACCCGATGCCAGACAGCGTCAGGAACAGGGCGTAGGGCGCGACCCATCGCGCGCGCTGATCAATCGGCATGTCGTATACTCCGGGCCTTCGCCCGTGCGCACACAATGATACCGGCCCCCGACCATCCTTCCACTCATCACTGATGCGCGCACTCGTGACCGGGGCGGCAGGATTCATCGGCAGCCATCTCGTCGACCGACTCCTCGCCGAGGGCCACACGGTCGTGGCATTCGACAACTTCAGCACGGGCAACCCGCGGTTTCTCGACAGCGCTTCGACTCATCCCGAATTCACGATCGTCCGGGGAGATACGCTGGATGCCGCTGGGCTCGCCGACGCCATGGCGGGGGCTGAAATGGTCTTCCACCTCGCCGCGAACGCTGATGTGCGGTTCGGTCTCGAGCACCCGCGCAGGGATCTCGAGCAGAACACGATGGCGACATTCAACGTGCTCGAGGCGATGCGCGCCGCGGGTGCGCGTCGCATCGTGTTCTCATCCACCGGATCCATTTACGGGGAGGCCACCGTCATCCCCACTCCAGAGGACGCGCCCTTTCCCGTTCAAACGTCACTGTACGGCGCGTCCAAACTGGCCGGGGAAGCGCTGATCCAGGCGTACTGCGAAGGATTCGGCTTCCAGGCCTGGATCTTTCGTTTCGTGTCGATCCTCGGTGAGCGCTACTCGCACGGACATGTCTTCGACTTCTATCGGAGCCTTCGTGCGGATCCGACGCGCCTGCGCGTGCTCGGTGATGGACGCCAGCGGAAGTCCTACCTCTATGTTCAAGACTGCATTGATGCCATACTTCTGGCGACGGACCGCGCGGCGGAGAAGATCAATATCTTCAACCTGGGCACAGACGAATTCTGCGAGCTGAGCGACTCGATCCAATGGATCACCGAGCATCTGCGGCTCTCGCCGGTCCTGGACTACGGTGGCGGCAGCCGCGGCTGGATCGGTGACAATCCGTTCATCTTCCTCGACACGACCCGGATTCGCGCGCTAGGCTGGAGGCCGAAGCTCCGCATCAAGGAGGGTGTCCTGCGCACACTCCAGTACCTTCAAACGCACCCGGCGCTGCTCGAGGCCCGGTCGTGAAGGTCGCCGTTCTGGGACTCTGGCATCTGGGTTCTGTGACCGCCGCCTGCCTGGCCGCCGCAGGCCACGAGGTTCGAGCGTTCGACCCGGTTGGCGCGACGATCGAGGCGTTGCGAGACGGGCGGCCGCCGATCGCCGAACCCGGGCTCCAGGATCTCATCGGCCACGGATTGCGGTCCGGCGCGCTCCGTTTCACATCGGACGCGGGCGAAGCGATCTGCGACGCCGACGTCGTCTGGGTGACGTTCGACACCCCGGTCGACGCAGGAGACCGGGCGGACGTCGCCTCGGTGATCGATCACATCGTGGCGGCGTTCCCGCACCTGGCGGACGGCGCGCTCATGATCGTCTCGTCACAGCTCCCGGTCGGGACCGTGCGCCGGCTGGAGGAGAGTTGGAGAGCGACCGCAGGGGGACGGCGTGTTTCATTTGCCTGCTCCCCGGAAAACCTGCGGCTCGGCGACGCCATCGAGGTGTTCATGAAGCCGGACCGCGTGATCGTCGGCGTGCGCGATGCTCCGGGCCGGGAACGCGCGACGCGCCTGCTCGCGCCGATCACCGACCGGATCGAATGGATGTCGATCGAGTCGGCGGAGATGACCAAGCACGCCATCAACGCGTTTCTCGGGACGTCCGTGACGTTCATCAACGAGCTGGCTGCGATCTGCGAGCGGGTCGGCGCCGATGCCAAGGAGGTCGAGCGGGGACTCCGGACCGAGCGCCGGATCGGTCCGCTCGCGTATCTGTCGCCTGGCGGGGCGTTCGCGGGCGGGACGCTCGCCAGAGACGTCACCTTTCTTCGCGAGCTCGGCCTCGCTCACGACGTGCCGACGCATCTCCTGGATGGAGTGGTCGCGAGCAACACCGCCCACGAGCGGTGGGCGCGCCGCCGGCTGGAATCAGAGCTTGGTCGTCTCGAGGGCATTCGAGTGGCCGTGTGGGGCCTTGCCTACAAGCCGGGTACCGACACCCTCAGAGGCTCGCCGTCGCTGGACCTGTGCCGGTGGCTGGTCGGACGGCGCGCGGACGTTCACGTGCACGATCCGGCAATCGCCGCGCTGCCGGAGGATCTCGACGCCGTGAGATGCCACACGGACCCGCTCGACGCCGCAACCGGCGCGCGCGCGCTGGTCGTCGGCACGACGTGGCCCATGTATCGTCAGATCGATGTCGACCGCCTCGCGGCGTCGGCGCCCGGCTTGCTGGTGCTCGATGCCAGCCGGTTTCTCAGCCCCCTCCTCGGCGGTGACTCCCGGTTTCGAACGATCGGCGTGGGGCAGCCTTCACGATGAGCCCGCCGCCCGCGCGACCGGACGAGTCGGACGAGGCGCTTGGGCCGCCACGCGCCCTCGCCGGACGCCACGCCGTCATCACGGGCGCGAATCAGGGACTTGGGCTCGCGATCGCCGAGGCGTATGTGGCGGCCGGCGCGAGCGTCCTCATGTGCGCGCGCGACGCGACGCTTCTCGAGCAGGCGCGCGCTTCGGTTGCCGCGCATGCCGGGCCTGGGCAGCGCGTCGAGGCCGAGCGCGCCGACGTCTCGAACCCGGCCGATGTCGAGATCCTGTTCGCGCGCGCGCTCGCGCTGTTTCCACGGATACACGTCCTCGTCAACAATGCAGGCGTCTACGGCCCGCTGGGTCCGACCGAGAGCGTGGACTGGACCGAGTGGGTGCGGGCGATCGAGATCAATCTGTACGGCTCGGTGCTGCCCTGTCGAGCCGTGGTGCCGCACTTCAAGCAGCACATGTACGGCAAGATCATCCAGCTCTCGGGCGGCGGGGCGACCAATCCGCTCCCGCGCATCAGCGCCTACGCCGCGTCCAAGGCGGCGGTCGTCCGGTTCGCCGAGTCCCTCGCGCTGGAGGTTCGACCGTTCAGCATCGATGTGAACGCCATCGCACCGGGCGCCCTTCGAACGCGCCTCCTCGACGAAGTCCTGACGGCCGGGCCGGATGCCGTTGGCGACGAGTTCCACGCGCGCATGGCCGAGACGAAGGCGCAAGGAGGCACGCCGCTCGAGCGCGGTGCTGCGCTGGCGGTCTATCTGGGATCGCCGCAGAGCGATGGAATCACCGGCCGCCTGTTGAGCGCCGTCTGGGACCCGTGGGAGACGCTCGCCGCCCATCGGAGCGAGCTCCAGGATGGCGACATCTACACCCTGCGGCGGATCGTGCCGGCCGATCGCGGACACAACTGGACGAGGCCCGCGGAGTGAGCACGGTGCCCGACCCCGGCGTCGCGATCGTCGGCTGCGGCTTCGTCGGACGCAAGCGCGCGGGCGCGCTCGGCCCCGCGCGGCTCATCGCCTGCGCCGACTCGATTCCTGAGCGCGCGGAGGCCCTCGCGCGGGATGCGCCGGGAGTGTCTGTCGTCGATTGGCGCGCGGCTGTGACGCACCCCGGGGTCGGTCTCGTGATTGTGGCCACGACGAACGACGCGCTGGCGCCGATCGCCTGCGCCGCGCTCGAATCCGGCAGGCACGTGCTGGTGGAGAAGCCCGCCGGACGCACGGTCGCCGAGCTTCAGACCATCGCGCGCGCGGCCGCCCGGCACGAGCGGCTGGTGCGCGTCGGCTTCAACCACCGCCATCATCCCGCGCTGCTGCGCGCACGCGAGCTGGTCGACGCCGGCGAGATCGGCGAGCTGATGTTCGTGCGCGGACGATACGGCCACGGCGGGAGGCTCGGCTACGACCGGGAATGGCGCGCCGATCCGGCCCGGTCGGGCGGCGGTGAGCTGCTCGATCAAGGCGTGCACATGATCGATCTCGCCGGCTGGTTTCTCGGAGCCTTCGTGGCAACCGACGGATCCGCCCATACCTACTTCTGGGATATGCCGGTCGATGACAATGCGTTCCTCCGGCTGACGACCGCGGCCGGCAAGACTGCCTTTCTGCATGTGAGCTGCACTGAATGGCGGAACCTGTTTTCACTCGAGATCTACGGCAAGACCGGCAAGTTGCACGTCGAGGGGCTCGGCGGCAGCTACGGCGTCGAGCGCCTCGCCTTCTACCACATGCGGCCCGAGATGGGGCCGCCGGACACGACCATCTGGGAATACCCGCAGCCGGATCGATCCTGGGAGCGGGAGTTTGCCGAGTTCCTCGACGACATCCGCCGCAACCGCCGGCCGGCCGCCGGTCTCGAGAGCGCGCTCGCCGCCCTCAAGGTTGTTGAAGCCGTTTACGCGCGCTCGGGCTATCGGACCGAAGCGGCGCCAGGGGCCGGGAGCCGGCCGTGATCATCACGCGCAGCCCGCTGCGGATCACGCTGGGCGGGGGCGGCACCGACCTGCCGTCCTACTACCGCGAGCATGGCGGCTTCCTGATCGCCGCCGCCGTGGACAAGTACGTCTACGTCACCGTCATGCGCCCGTTCACCGAGGGCATCTACCTCAAGTACTCTCAGCTCGAACATGTCGAGCGGGTCGACGAGGTGCGTCATCCAATCCTGCGGGAGGCGATTCGGCTCCTGGACTTCCGCACCCCGCAGATCGAGATCACGACGCTCGCCGACATTCCCGCCGGCACGGGCCTGGGTTCCTCTGGCAGCTTCACGACCGCCCTTCTCAAAGCGCTGTCCGTCCACCGGCGGCGTCTGCTGCAGCCGGCCGAACTGGCCGAGCTGGCGTGCGAGATAGAGATCAATCGTCTCGGCGAGCCAATTGGCAAGCAGGACCAGTACATCGCCGCCCTGGGCGGCGTCACCTGTTTGACGTTCTGCGCCGATGGGCGGGTCGAGGCGCAGCCGCTCAAGCTCTCGACCGACGCGCTCTTCAATCTCGAGGACGACCTGCTGCTGTTCTTCACCGGGTTCTCCCGGAGCGCGGGCGATATTCTGGCCGACCAGAAAACCCGCACGGAAGTCCACGACGAGAGGATGATCCAGAATCTCAACGACGTGAAGGACCTCGGGTTCCGGAGCCAGTCGGCGCTCGAGTCGGGCCGCACGAGGGACTTTGGGGCGCTCCTGCACGAGCACTGGGAGCACAAGAAGCGCCGGTCGGGAGGCATGAGCAATCCGCAGATAGACGAGTGGTACGAGCTCGGCCGCAAGAACGGCGCGATCGGCGGCAAGCTCGTTGGGGCCGGCGGGGGCGGGTTTCTGATGTTCTACGCGGAGGACCACCGTCGTCTTCGTGAGGCGATGAGCCGAGCAGGCCTCGCCGAAGTGCGATTCCGCTTCGATTTTGAGGGAACCAAGGTGCTGTTCGCATGAGTCTTCCGGTCGCGGTCCTCGCCGGTGGCCTGGCGACGCGCCTGCGGCCGCTGACCGGACCCATCCCGAAGGCGCTCGTGGAGGTGGCCGGCCGGCCGTTCGTCGAGCATCAACTCGAGTGGCTCCGGGGACAGGGTGTCGAGCGGGTGGTGCTGTGCGTGGCGTATCGCGGAGAGATGATTCGGGACGCGCTCGGCGACGGCGCACGGTGGGGACTCTCGATCGAATATGTCTTCGATGGGGATCGCCTGCGCGGCACCGGCGGCGCCATCATGCGCGCGCTCCCGGCGCTTGGGCCGACGTTCATGGTGCTGTACGCCGACTCCTACGTGAGCTGCGACCTCGCGGCGCTGGAGCGCGCCTACCGTGCGTCCGGCTGCTCGGGAATGATGACGGTCTTTCGCAATGACGATCGCTGGGACCGGAGCAACGTGCTGTTCGCGGAAGGACGTGTGCTTCGGTACGACAAGGTGGAGCGCACTCAGGAGATGCACCACATCGACTATGGGATCGGCGTCCTCTCGGCACGCGCGTTCGAGGGTTTTCTTAATCCCGGGTCCCCTACCGCGGGGAATTCGACCGATGACGCGTTCGATCTCGCGGCGGTCTACCAGCGCCTCCTCGCCGCAGGAGACCTCGCTGCCTTCGAAGTGTTTGATCGCTTCTACGAGATCGGATCCCCGGATGGATTGGAAGAGACGCGCAGGTTCTTCGATAAGAAGGAGAAGGCGTGACGTCACCCAATTACGCGCGGCAGTATCTGAACGAAACGGCCGCGATCGTCCAGGCAATCGACGCTGACGCCATCGAGCGCCTCGCGGCCGCCCTCGTCGAGGTTCGGAGCCGCGGCGGCCGCCTGTTTTTCCTCGGCGTGGGTGGAAGCGCCGCCAATTGCTCCCACGCCGTCAATGACTTCCGGAAGCTTGCGGGCTTCGAGGCCTACGCGCCGACCGATAACGTGGCCGAACTGACGGCACGGACCAATGACGAGGGGTGGGACACCGTGTTTGCGGCCTGGCTGGCCGGCAGTCGCCTGGGCCCCGCCGACGGGGTGTTCGTCCTATCGGTGGGCGGCGGGAGCGTCGAGAAGAAGGTCAGTGCGAATCTCGTGCATGCGCTCCAGCACGCGCAGAAAGTTGGCGCGATGATTCTCGGGGTTGTCGGCCGCGACGGCGGGTATACCGCGACGGTCGCTCACGCCTGCGTGATCGTGCCGACGGTGAATCCGAACGCGGTCACCCCTCACGCCGAGGCGTTCCAGGCGGTCGTGTGGCACCTCCTCGTGTCGCATCCACAGGTGCAAATCGCGCCCACGAAATGGGAGTCAGTACGGTGAGCATGGTCTTGAGCGAGCTCGGGACGAAGATCTTTGCCGACGGAGCCGAGCTGGCACCCATGCTCGAGCTGTATCGCCAGCCGTATATCAAGGGGTTCACGACCAACCCAACCCTGATGCGCAAGGCAGGCGTGTCCGATTATCGCGGCTTTGCCCGGGAGATTCTGTCGGCCATTCCGGACCGGCCGATCTCCTTCGAGGTCTTCTCGGACGACTTCGACGAGATGGAGCGACAGGCGCGCGAAATCGCGACCTGGGGCGAACACGTTTACGTCAAGGTTCCGGTGACGAACACCAGACGGGCGCCGGCAACCGATCTCATTCGGCATCTCTCGCACGCGGGCGTCAAGGTGAATGTGACCGCGATCATGACGCTCGATCAGGTTCGCGACGTCGTCGAGGCCGTCAAAGGCGGCGCCCCAGCGAATGTGTCGGTCTTTGCCGGACGGATCGCCGACACGGGCATGGACCCGGTGCCGTTGATGGCGGCCGCCGTGGCGTTGCTGCGGCCGGCGCCGAACGCGGAGCTCATATGGGCGAGCCCGCGCGAGCTGTTGAACATTTTTCAGGCCGATGCCATCGGGTGCCACATCGTGACCGTGACGGGCGACATCTTGAAGAAGCTGCCACTGGTCGGCAAGAGTCTCGACGATTACTCCCTCGAAACCGTCAAGATGTTCTACGAAGACGCGCGCGCGGCCGGGTTTTCGCTTCGCTCGACGCCTGCCGTGTAGCGGCGGGCGCCCCGCGCCCCGACGCAGAGACCGAGCAGGACCAGGGCTCCTGCCCCAGACAGGCCGAGCGACAGCCTCCAGCGGGCCGGCCGGTACTCGAAGCGGACCTCCCAGTCACCCGCCGCAGGAATGAGGAGGCCCTTGAAGGCGTGATTCACCCTGAAGTACGGGGCTCGGGAGCCATTCAGCGTCGCGATGAAGTCGCCCGGCATGAATGACTCCGTCAGCACGACGACACCGGGGCCTGGCGCCCGCACCTGAAAACCGGTTGTGTTCGCCGTGAGGCGGTACGCTCGCGCGGGCACCGCGGGGCCCTGGGCTGCACGGCCTGTGAGCGATTCCAGGCCGAGCAGCCGGGCGCGCGCGTCACCGTCGTTGGTCTGGACCGCCGCGAAGGGGGCTCGATGCTCCCGGAGGAGTTGGACGAAGTCGGGCAGCTCCGAGTACTCGATGACGTGATCGACGAAGAACGCGCGGGGCCACGCGCTCGGTCGCAAGACGGCGCTCAGCTTGTCCGGGCCTTCCATTGGCGCAACCGGCGCGACGGGCGCCCCCGGGGGTACGTCGTTCGACCCGACGAGCAGGACACCGACGTTGAGCAGGTCCAACCATGGATCGAGGCTCGGCCGCTGCGCCTCCGACATGAACATGTGCCAGCCCCACTCCCGCTGGATACCGCTCGCGTCCATGAGCCGCTCGTACCGTCCGAGTCGCAACGCATCAGGGCCGCCGATGCCTTCGAGACCGTACAACGCCTGGGATCCTGAAAACAGGATCTGATTGAGGCCGACGACCCGCGTGGGCTCGGTCGAACGTGCGAGGATGGCGCGCACAGCAGGCGAATCGTGGTCGAGGGGTGCCCGTACCCTCGGCTGCGGCAGCAGACGATCGACTGCCGGGACGCCGGTTTCGACCTGAAGGCCGCTCGGCAGGACGAGCACGAGCATCACACCGCCCGCAGCCAGCATGGCCGTGAGGCGATTCGGTCCGGTGCCGGCATGGGCGACGAGCGCGGGCAGCGCCACCGCGAGGCTGAGCACGAGCAGGATGAGCTCCAGCTCGAAATACTCGAGAGCTGTCTGGCCCTCCAGCGTCGAGAATACGAGCGCCGCGCCGACCAGCGTCAACCCCGTCACGACCGCGATGGCGCGCCGCGTCGGCGCCTGAGACAGGGCGTCGATCCCGGCCCCCGTGACCACGAGCACCAGCACCAGCGCGGTGGACATCAGCGTCTGATCGATGTGGTGGATGTTCCCGACGAGCGGGATGCCCACGAGCACACTGGAGGGAATGGCGCCGAAGGCCACCGCGATGGCGGCCGCGGCCGTGAGAGCGCAGACGAGCGCAGGTGTGCGCGCCGCGAGGCGGAAGGGGAAGGCACAGGCGGCGCACGCCAGCGTGACCGCCACGACATTCAAGCCCGTGGAGATCGGTCCGGGCGCGAGATTGCCAAGGATGAATGCCAGGGCGTCGCGCGCCCCCGCGACATCTACGCCAGGCGCGTCGTAGCTTGTCGATGACACGCGCAGCGTGTCGAAAAACAAGAGCCAATGCGGCGCGGTCAACAGTACTGTGGCCACGCCGGCAATGGCCGCCAGACCGAGTCGAGGAAGGCGGACCCGCGCGGGGCTCCCACCGACCAGCAGGGTCAGCGCGCCGGCGAGGTGACAGCCGAACAGCAACGTCGCGGCCTCCTTCGGTGGCGAGGCGACCAGTTCCAGCGACGACGCTGCGGTGAGGAGGACGGCGGCGCGCACCGCCTGTGCGGGCCCCGCGGCACGTGCGAGCGCAAACCACGCCACGAGAATCCAGGGGGCGTAGCTGAGCGCGAATACCGCCGGATGGTTGAAGCGATAGGTGAAGACCCCCGCGAACGGCGCGATCGCAGCCACGACCAGGGATGCCGCTGGGGCAGAGGTCGCCAGCAGCGCCGCCGTGCCCGCGCCCCACGCGAACACGAGGCGATGTGCCACGAACTTGAAATCGAGGCCGGGGCCCGGATCGTGCGCGAGCAGCGTCGGCCAATGCAGCGGGTCGAGGAGAAACGACAGCCCCTGCCCCCACAGCGGAAGACCCGTCGAGTTGTAGCGGTCCCAGAGCGGCAGCTCGCCGTGGGCCAGCGTCTCGCGCTCGAGTTTCACGTAGGGAACGAATGCCCACATCATGGCGCCGATATCGCTGGCCCGCGTGTCCTCGATCGTCAGGTCGACGGAGCCGGGAACGAACGGCGGGCGGTCGTACAGCATGGGCGTGCCCCCATCGTTCGGTGAGACGAGGCTCCGGCCGAGGAATACGACGGGGTACATCGAGGCGGCGGTCGCGAGGGACGCCGTCAGAAAGACGGCGAGCCGGGACCGGCGCGCAGCGGCGTCCGCCAGCGCTCGGAGTCCCGCCGCCACGGTTGATTGCACAGGCGCCAGCACGCGCTCCAGCACCACGATGGCGCCGAGCGCGCCGACAAACATGACGACCAGAACCGTCAACACCCAAGCCGTGGTCCGATGCGGCGTGACGATCGCGCGCGCCGGCTGAAACACCAACTGGGGGTCCGATCCCCCTTCAGGGCATCTCACCAGGAGACGGCCATCAGTCTGTTCCAGCGCCGCGAGCTGGTAGGCCGGAACGAGCGCGCTCAGCGGGACGTTTGTTCGCGACCCACCCTGGCCGAGCACCGCGACTTCGCGGATGTCGTACACGCCAGGGGCAATTCCAGGATCGATCCGCAGCGCGCGAAATGCGGTGTTCGGCAGCGCGAGACGATAGACCTGCATGCCCGGCCTGATCTGCGCGCGCACCGATTCCCTCTCGCTGAAGCCGGCGCCGGTGTCGTAGAACGCCTGCACGAATCCTTCGGCGGTCGACGACATGCGGAGGAGGAGCGTGGTGCTCGACGATTCCGGCAGGGTGTAGCGCGCTCCCATGCAGAGCGTCACGATCAATGCGAGCGCCACGCGGGACAGCACCGCCGGAATTGTACGATAGACTGCGACGTTCAATGAGCTCGGACGCGCCACGATTGGAGCGATGCCCGCTGTGCGGGCACGACGAGCTTGCCTATCAGTTCTTTCACGCCGGCACTCCGATCGTTCGCTGCGCGGCGTGCAGTCTGATGCTTCGCAATCCCCAGCCCTCGGACGCCGCGCTCGGCGACATTTACACGGAGCACTACTTTCTGGGATCCGACGACGCATCGTCGGTGGCGCAGGAAGAGACGCATCGCCTGAAGCGTGACACTGCTGCGGGCTACCTCGACGCCATCGAGCGACGACTCGGTCTCGACCCTGGGAGCACTGACGGCCGGACGGGCCGCCGCCTGCTCGAGGTCGGAGCCGGTTTCGGGAATCTGCTGCTGGAAGCCGCGTCACGCGGCTACGACGTCACCGGCGTGGAGTATTCGCAGAGCTCCGTCGTCACGGCCAATGAACGGCTTGGCGCCGGGCGCGTGCTGCAAGGGAGCATGGGGACGGTCGATCTGCCAGACGCGTCATTCGATGTGGCGGTGCTCGCGGACGTCATCGAGCATACGCGCGATCCCCTCGTCGATCTTCGGCACGTATGGCGCGCCCTTCGCCCGGGCGGCGTGCTCTTTCTCGCGGTCCCGAGCCTCGATAGCTGGTCGGCGCGTCTGATGCGCGAGCGTTGGATGGAGTTCAAGCTCGAGCACCTCTTCTATTTCGACAGCGCGACGATCCAGACGCTCCTGTTCAAGGCCGGCTTCGAGCGTGTGGAGATCTCGGCGGGATGGAAAACCGTGAGCCCCGAGTATGTGGTGCGCCACTTCAATCGTTTTCCGGTGCCGCTTCTGTCGCCCGTGGCGCGCGTCGCCGGATCGCTGCTGCCGCAAGCGCTCCTGCGGCGGAGCGTCAGGGTCGCGGCGAGCGGAATCAACGTCCTGGCGGAGCGGTCCCGGCTCCCGCCGCCGGTCGAGCGATCGCACAGGCTGTCGGTGGTCGTGCCTGCCTTCAACGAGCACCCCACCTTCCCGATCGTGATGGGCCAGCTTCTGGCCAAGTCCATAGAGCATGTCGACATCGAGGTCGTCGTCGTCGAGAGCAATTCCACCGACGGAACCCGTGATGACGTGCGCGAGATCGAGGCGGATCCGAAGGTCACCGTCGTATACGAGGAGCGCCCCCGCGGCAAGGGACACGCCGTGCGGGCCGGGCTCGCGCGCGCGACGGGCGACTATGTGCTCATTCAGGATGCGGATCTCGAGTACGACTTCAACGACTACGAGTCGCTGCTCGAGCCCCTGCGAACGGGACGGGCGGCGTTCGTGCTCGGTGCGCGCCATGGGATGGGCGGCAGCTCGTGGAAGGTCCGGCATTTCACGGATCAGGCACTCGTCAGCCAGGTGATGAATCTCGGGCACGTCTTCTTCACGGGCCTCTTCAACGTCGTGTATGGGACGTGGTTGAGGGATCCGTTCACGATGTACAAGGTGTTCAGGCGGGACTGCCTCTACGGTCTTACGTTCGAGTCCAACCGGTTCGATTTCGACTGGGAGCTGGTCGGGAAACTGGTGCGCGCGGGACATCGCCCGCTCGAGGTTCCGGTCAACTATCAGTCGCGCTCGTTCTCAGAGGGCAAGAAGGTCTCGTTCTTCCGCGACCCGTTCACATGGATTCGTGCCTGCTTCAAGTACCGGTTCGTCCGCCTCCGGAAGAAGTGAGCTCAAGGCTCTGAGGCGGGCTGAAGACTCTGAGGTGGGCTGAGGACTCTACGCGGGCTGAAGACTCATGGCCGCGTGCAGTTGCCTCGCCCCAAGATCAGAGATTTCGAGGGCTGCAAAAGTTGGTCAGGACTCGAGGGCGTAGGCAACTGCACGCGACCATGAGTCTTCAGCCCGTTCTGAGAAGGCAACTCCACGCGGCCATGATGAGTCTTCAGCCCCGTTCTTTCGTGTACCCGATCAGGTTCGACCGGAGAAAGCCGACTCCGATTCCGGTGTACTCGACCCGAACGGGGTAGTTCCGAGCGAAGCATGCGCGGAATTCGGTCGAGGTGAACAGATTCAGGTTGTCCTCGCTCGCCCAGAAGCTGTACCGCGTGCCGCTCAACACCCGGCGAAAGAGCCGCTTTGGCAGATAGTGAACGAGCGGCAGGCGCGTATGGGGCTCGACAGGGAACCAGCGGTTGGGCGTCGTGATGAACACGCGCCTCGCGACCCGGCATGCCTCCGCGACGAACAGCCGCTGGCGATCCGCATCGCCGGCGTGCTCGAGCACGGCGTTGCTGAACGCAATGTCGAACGCCTGATCGTCGAATGGCAGACGCGCGTTCGGCACGATCTGCCGAAAGCGAACGCCGGGATAGACCCTCTCCAGATGCGAGGCGTCTTCGGGGCCGACGCACGTGATCTGCGATTTGTAGGGATACATCTCCTCGAAGTAGTTCGACTCTCGATTGCCGGTATCGCTCGTGACGCCGATGTCGAGAACCGTGTCGTGTGCGCCGGGCTGCAGGACGGCCATGAATCGCTCGAACATGCGCTGGCGCGCCACGTAGGAGATGCGCGAGGCGAGCGGCATCTTGCCCGTGTGCTGGTAGTAGAGGGAAGGCTCGACGTCCATCAACCGGCCCCAGTCAGTGACGTCACCGACGCGCGCCCGTGCGTTCGATCCGCCGCCGGATGGCCCGCAGCGCAGCCGTCATGCGCCAGGATCGGGAGTGCAGCACGGTCTCGAGCTCTGCGTGCTCGGCGCGTCGCGCCTCTTCGTGCTCCGCTGAGACGCGCTCGATCTGACGCTGGCACTCCGCTCGCAGGGCGCGCTTCTCGGCCTCGAGCCTGCTGAGGAGAACGGACTCGAGATCGCCTTTCTCACGTTGAAGCCGCTCCACGAAGCGTGACTCGAGCTCCGCGTGCTCGCGTTGAAGCGCCTGGGCGAGACGCGACTCGAAATCCTCTCGCTCGCGTTGGAGCGTCTGCGCGAAGCTGGACGCGAGATGCTCGGTTTCGCGCTGAAGCCTCTGCGAGTACTGGGCCGCCAGCTCCTCCCGCTCGCGCTGGAGCGTCTGGGCGAAGCGCGATTCGAGGTAATCCGTCTCCTCTTGACGCGTGCGCGTGAATCCGGCATCGCCCTGCGCGTCGCCCCGGTCCCACTCTCCCTGCACGGTCAGGGCGGTGAAATCCCCTTCGACTGGCAGGATGAAGCTTGGATTGAGCGTCCTGAACGCGACGCTCCCATCCGCCCTCGCCGCCCCGTTCGTCGCCACCTTGGCCAGGTCAATGGCAACCCCCCGGCGATTCGCACCCTCAGCCCAGACGTTCGTCAACAGAACGCTGCGCCAGGAGCGGTGCGGGAGATCCCAGCGCGCCGATCGAACCGGCCCGATCCCCCGCATGTCGAACCTGATCCGGAACGCGCGCCCGTCGGTCTCCGGAAGCGCCTGAAGCCGCTCGCGGTCGTTGAACCCGCGGCCGGTGTCGACGTACAAGCTCGAGGTCAGGGCGCTGAATTGATTCATCACGTCCAGGCTCTTCAACGTCTCCGCGAACGAGACGGACGTGAATCCATATCGGGCCTTCAAGACCTCCGCACCGTCCGCGTCCCCAAGCAGATCGTGCAGCCGCTCGATTCCGATGAGCTGATTGAGCTTGAACGGCGATTTCAGGTACAGAAAGGCCTGCTCGCAGCGAAGCTCGAGCGGGCCGTCGCACGCCGGGTGCACGAGCCGGTCGTCGAACGCCTCGTGAAACAGCTCCGCCGGAAGGCCATCGAAGAACCGGCGCATGATCACGTAGAGCTCGTTGGCGCTCCGCACGGCGCGCGCGATGTCAGGGCGGCTCAGGTTGTCATCGTGAATGCGGTATTTCGTGACCCGCCCTGGAACGATCGACAGCTGATACCTCTTCAGCAGCCGGATCCACATCTCGAAGTCCTGCAGCTGAAACAATGATTCGTCGTACGGCCCGGCCTCGAGGAATGTCTCGCGCTCGGCGAAGACGGTCACACCGTTCAGGAAGTTGCCGTGCGTGAAGAAGCGCTCGAGTGTCTGCGCGCGTGTCCGCGTCTCCGTCTCGAACAGCGAGGCGGCGAAATGCTCGGCGTCGAGGCGCTCGCCGCGGTCATTGATGAAGTCCACTTCGCCGAACAGCACGCGGCGCTCGCCCGAGTCGTACGCGTGCAGCTGTGCCGCCAGTCGATCCGGGAAGCACACGTCGTCCCCCGACATCAGCGCCAGGTACTTGCCGCGGCTGGCCGCGATCGCGCGATTGGTTGCCGCCCCTGGCCCCTGGTTGACCTGCTCGATCAGGACCAGGCGCGGATCGTCGAACGCCCGGACGCGATCGGATGTCGCATCGACCGAGCCGTCGTTCACGATGATGAGCTCCCAATCGGTGAACGTCTGCCGTCGTACGCTTTCGATCGCCTCCGCGATGTACTGCTCGTGGTTGTACGTCACCATGCTCACGCTGACGAGGGGTGCACGCGACGTCATCGGCGATCGGGCTGGAATCGCAGAATCGCCGCGGTGACCGCGCGCGCCTGCTCCGGCGTCTGATGGGGGCCGACCGGCAAACTGAGCACTTCGCGGCCGAGCCGCTCGGCAAGTGGCAGCTCGGTTGTGCCATGGGTGTTGCAATACGCTGGCGAGCGGTGCGGCGGGACGGGGTAGTGAACCAGCGTCGCCACGCCCGACTCGTCCAGGTGCTTCCGCAGCGCCTCCCGGTCGCCGTGCCGGATGACGAATAGATGCCACGCGGGGTCCGTTTCCCGCGCGACGCCCGGTAACGTCAGCCTCGGGGCGCCCGCGAGCGCTTCCTGATAGTGCGTGGCGTGCAGCGCTCGACGAGCATTCCACCGGTCGAGCGCGCGGAGCTTGACGCGCAGGAACGCCGCCTGCAGCTCGTCCAGCCGGCTGTTCGTGCCGGCAAGGTCGTGCTGATATTTCTGGACCGATCCATAGTTGCGCAGCTGGCGAACGCGATCCGCCAGCGCGGCATCGTTGGTCGTGACGGCGCCGCCGTCACCGAAGCACCCGAGGTTCTTCGAGGGGTAGAAACTGAACGCTGCCGCGTCCCCCAGCGCGCCCGCCCGCCGGCCCCGGTACGACGCGCCGTGCGCCTGCGCGGCATCTTCGATCACGCGCAGGCCGTGATGCTGCGCGAAGTCCAGGATTGGCTGCATGTCAGCCGGCTGACCGTAGAGATGAACGGGCAGAATCGCCCTCGTTCGGGGAGTCAGCGCCCCCGCCAGATTGCGCGCCGCGAGATTGAGCGTACACTCGTCCGGCTCGACCGGAACCGGCGTCGCCCTGACGGCGGAAATGGCCAACCACGTGCCGATGAATGTATTCGCAGGCACGAGCACTTCGTCGCCGTCGCCGATACCCAACCCGCGCAGGATCAGCGCGAGCGCGTCGAGACCGTTGCCGACGGACACGCAGTGGCGGACGCCGACGAAGGCGGCGAACTCCTCCTCGAACGCCGCGACCTCGCGACCGAGGATGTAGGAGCCCGAGAGCATCACCCGGCGATGCGCGTCGTCCAGCTCTTCGCGCAGCTCGAAGTAACCTGCCCTGACGTCTAGGAAGGGGACGTCCATCGATTCCTGTCGACAGCCGCGAGGAATTCGTCATGGCCACGCAGATAGTCTGTCTCGTCGTACGGCGCCGACGCGAGGACCAGGCATACGGAGCCAGACGAGAAGTTGGTCAGCTCACGCCAGTGCATTGGGGGGACGTACAACCCGCAGAACGCCCGGTCGAGGTGAAAGGACCGCTTGCCGCGGCCGTCGTCGACAGTCACGTCGAAGCTGCCCGACGCGGCGATGATGAGCTGCTCGAGCCGCTTGTGCGCGTGCCCGCCGCGATCGGCCCCGCCCGGTACGTCGTACAGGTAGTAAACGCGCTGGATGTCGAAAGGGACGTGGCGACACCCCTCCACGAACGTCAGGTTTCCTCGAGGGTCCTCGATTTTGGGCAGATAAATGAGCCCGCACCGCGTCGTCTGAGAGCTCTTCCCCATCTTCAGGAAGGAGCCGGCAACTCGTAGGTGTCGTACGCAATCGTCCTCGCACCGAAGCTTTCTTTGTATGCCGCGAGCCCGGCGTTCAGATGGCGGCCGTGGTCCTCGGTGGAGATCCCGAAATCGAAGTAGGGAACCTCCGCGTACGTGCGGTTCAAC
>DASZFS010000238.1:0-9123 GCA_035939575.1 Vicinamibacterales bacterium
AGCTGACGACTCCGAACGGGCCTGAAGACTCATCGTCGCGTGCAGTTGCCTCCTCAGAACGGGCTGAAGACTCATGGTCCGCGTGCAGTTGCCTCGCCCCAATAATCAAGGTTCTCAACAGTTGGACAGGGTGGTCAGAAATCGAGGGGTTACCGATGTTCCCGGTTGCACCGGGCGTAGGCAACTGCACGCGGACCATGAGTCTTCAGCCCGTTCTGAGGAGGCAACTGCACGCGACGATGAGTCTTCAGGCCCGTTCGGAGTCGTCAGCTACGAACCCATGGCCTGGAGGCGCTGACCGGATTCCTGCTCCACGTCTTTGTGCAGGCTGTTGCCGTGCGCGTCCATGGTCACGATGGCGGGGAAATCCTCGACCTCGAGGTGCCACATCGCTTCGGGTGTGCCGAACTCGAGAAGCGACACGCCGTCCACTCTCTTGATCGCCCTGGCGTAGAACTGTGCGGCGCCGCCGATGGCGTTCAGGTACACCGCTCCATGCTCTTTCAGCGCAGCCAGGGTTTTTGCGCCCATCCCGCCCTTGCCGATGACGGCGCGCACGCCGTACCGCTTGATGATCTCGCCCTGGTACGGCTCTTCCCGGATGCTCGTCGTCGGACCGGCGGCGGTGACCTGCCACTCGGCTCCGTCGGGGCCGTCCTTCTTCACCACCACGGGACCGCAGTGGTACAGCACCGATCCGCGCAGGTCGACCGGCGGCTCGTGCTTGACGAGATGGGCATGCACGGCATCGCGTCCCGTGAACATCCGGCCGGAGACCATCACTAAGTCCCCGACGCGAAGCGCGCGCACCGCGTCCTCCGTCAGCGGCGCTTCGAGCGTGACCTCGCGGCCGGTCCGCGTGAAGCCAGCCTGATCGAGCATCGGGATGATCGGATGCGACGGATCACGGTAGAGCCACTTCTCGATGGCGCCAGTCCGGCCTTCGAGGACGATCCCGAGCCGGCGGAACGCCCAGCAATCGTAGGCAACGGAAACGAAAAAGCTCGCTGGAAGCCGGTTGAGCGCGCCGATCTTGCAGCCGATGAGCGTCACGCTCCCGCCAAAGCCCATCGTGCCGATGTCGAGGTCGTTGACCGTCGCCATGATGGAGGCTTCGAGCTCCGCCAGCCGCGAATCGGGATTCACGTCGTCCAGGGTGCGGAACAACTGCTCCTTGGCGTGCGTGTATCCCGATGTGCGATCGCCGCCGATGCACACGCCGACCGCGCCGGGGGCGCAGCCCTTTCCCTGGGCGTTCCAGACCGCGTGGAGAATGCATTTCCTGACGCCGTCCAACGAGCGATCGGCACGGCCCAGGTGCGGCAGTTCCGTGGGCAGGGCGTATTGCGCGTTGGTGTTCTCGCAGCCACCGCCCTTGAGGATCAGCCGGATCTCGATCTCGTCGCGCTCCCATTGGTAGAAATGGATGATCGGCGTGCCGGGGCCGAGGTTGTCGCCCGAGTTCACTCCCGTGATGGAGTCGACCGAGTTGGGCCGCAGCTTGCCGCGGCGGGTCGCTTCGGCCACTGCTCCGCGGATTTGCTCCCGCATCCAGATCTGGTTCGCCCCGACCGGCGTGTGAACCTCGAAGGTCGGCATGCCGGTGTCCTGACAGATGGCGCCCTCGGTATCGACGGCCAGGTCGATATTCTGCGCGATGATCGTCAGCGCCTGCGACGAGCGCGTACCGGTTGTCTCGCTGCCGACCGCCATCTTCATCGCCGCGCGCACATCGGGCGGAAGATCGGTTGACGTCCGGACGATGAGTTGGAGCACGCTGTCGAAGAATGAGGGCAGCATTGGGGCAGTATACTAACGGTAGCAGGTGCCTGGTTGCCGGTGGCTGGTCGCCGCTACCAGCAACCACTTACCAGCAACCAGCAACGAGCAACAGGGATGAAGCCGAAGACGCTCGTCGCCGCGTGCGCGGGACTTCTCCTCGCCGCGTCCACGCTCGCCGCCCAGCAGGCCAGGTCAGTGAAACCGAAGCCCATCGGCCGCCTCTTCCCGTCGGTCGATCTCGGGCTCCTCGAAGCGCCGGATCGCGACGAGTGGCAGAAGCCCGACCAGATTATGGATACGCTCCGCATCGCTGAAGGCTCGACGGTCGCCGAGCTCGGGGCTGCGGGCGGCTGGTTCACGGTACGACTGGCCCGGCGCGTGGGACCCAACGGCGTTGTCTACGCGGAGGATATCCAGCCTCAGATGGTGGATGGCATCGCGCGGCGGGCACAGCGGGAGAAGGTGCATTGGGTGCAGCCAATTCTCGGGACCGCGACGGATCCGCGGCTGCCAACCGGCGCTGCCGGCCCTGGGAACATTGACGCGATCCTGATCGCGGACGTGTATCACGAAGTAGAAGATCCCGTTGCGCTCCTGAAGAACGCGGCGCGTGCGCTCAAGCCGCAGGGCCTCGTCGGCGTTGTAGATTTTCTGCCGGGGGGAGGTGGCCCCGGCCCCGCGCCCGATGAGCGGCCCGACCCGCAGGCGGTCATTCAGGCAGCGGAGGCCGCTGGCCTCCACCTGGTCAAGCGAGAGGATCTTCCGCCGTTCGTGTTTCTGCTGGTGTTTGAACGCGCCAGTGTCCCGAGCACGAAGTAGGTGGACAAGATGCCGGAGCGCGGCGCCCGGCTGGCAAGGCGCGACGACCGAGCATACCGGGAGTATGTGAGGGAGGAGTAACGCCGCCAGATGGGATGCCCCGCCCGGCAGGTTGCCTAGCTGCTTCGTGCTCGGGACACTAATCGCGCAACCCCGTGAGGCGCCACAGGGCGGGCATCACCGCCGCCGCGATCAGGAGCTTGGCAAGATCCGCAGCAACGAACGGATAGAAGCCTGCAGCGAGCGCGCCGGCCCATCCGGAGCTCTTCCCGATGGGCTGCGCGAGCGCGAGCCACGACACGCCGCCGGCGAAGACCAACGCCAGGCCGCCGATCATGGCCATGACGGCGGTGACATAACGGCGATCGAATCCGCGCTCGGCCAGCCAGCCCGCGACGAACGCCGCAAGTGGATACGCCATGAGGTACCCCCCGGTCGGTCCGAGAAGCCGGGCAGCGCCCTGCGGCAGAACGGGAGACGCGGCGAACACCGGCAGACCGAGGACGCCAATGGTCAGATACAGGATCTGGCTCGCCCCGCCCAGGCGCGCGCCGAGCGCGGCGGCGCCGACCAGAACGACCATCGGCTGGAATGTGAACGGCACGGGCGTGAACGGAAGCGGGATGCTGACCTGCGCGGCCATAATCGTGAGCACGGTGACGAACAGGACAGCGCCGAGGCGCTGCAGCGCCCGTAACGCGGCCGAGTCGCCCGGCCGCGCAATCATCGCGTCGAGAAAAGTGGTCGGCATGACGTGCGATCTTAGCGTATGCATACAGCGCTGACAATTGCGGGGAGCGACTCGAGCGGTGGCGCTGGCATCCAGGCTGACCTGCGGACGTTCGCCGCTTTCGGGGTCCGAGGCGGCACCGCCATCACCGCCATCACCGCGCAGAACGCGCACGGCGTGCTGGCAATGGCGCCGCTGTCTGCCGATCTGGTCTCAGCCCAGATCGAAGCGGTCGCCGCGGATCGCGGGATTGATGCGACCAAGATCGGCATGCTCGCCAACGCGGCCATCGTCGAGGCCGTGGTCGCCGCCATCGAGGACCTGGAGCTGCCGCTCGTCGTCCTGGACCCCGTGCTCGCGTCCACGAGCGGCACGCGTCTCATCGATGCGGACGGCGTCCAGACGCTGATCATCGAGCTCCTGCCGCGCGTGCTGGTGATGACGCCGAACGTCGTGGAGGCCGAGGCGCTCAGCGGCCGCCGCATCACGTCCCTCGCCGGCGTGCGCGACGCCGCGCGGCGGCTGCACGACATGGGCGCCGCCAACGTCGTCGTGAAAGGCGGCCACCTGCCGCAGCTCGGGACCCCGGATGTAGTGGACGTCCTGTTCGACGGCAAGGACTTCCACGAAGCGCGCATCCGGCGCGTCACGACTCCCGGGACCCCAGCGCCTGCCGATGCGACCGGGGCCGCCGCCGCCCCCCTCGCCGGCCCCCTCCGCGGGACCGGCTGCTCCTTCGCAGCTGCCGTCGCCGCGGCGCTGGCGCTCGGTTATCCACTCGTCGAGGCAGCCGTGCGCGCGCAGCGGCACGTAGCCGGACTCATCGCGTCGCCAGACGTATACTGATCAATGTGGCGCCTTTGCTCCGCATCGGCCCGGAGCCGCTCGAGCTCGCAGGCCTCACCGCGGCGCTTGCCGCGAGCGCCGGATCGGACGCCGGCGCGGACGGGGCGGTGGTGACGTTCCTCGGCTTGGTGCGCAACCACAATGTCGGGCGAAGCGTCCGATACTTGGAGTACGAGGCGTATGCGCCGCTCGCCACTAGAACGTTCGAGCGCATCGCGGCGGAGATTCACGCAAGATGGCCGGGCGCCAGGCTCGCGCTGCACCACCGGGTCGGCCGGCTCGAGATCGGGGAGGCAAGCGTCGCCATCGCGGCGCGGTCCCCGCACCGGGGCGACGCCTACGCCGCGTGCCGGTACGCTATCGAGCGCGTCAAGCAGATTGCGCCGATCTGGAAGCGCGAGTTTTTCGACGGTGGCGACGTGTGGATTGAAGGCGCCACCGCTGACCCGGACGACGAGCAGGCACGGGCGGAGGCGGAGCGGGTCGCGTGCGCGTGACCGTCAAGCTCTTCGCACGGCTTCGGGACATCGCCGGTACACCGGAACTGGTCCGGCAGCTCGCACCGGGCGCGACGATCGGTGCGCTGTGGCACGAGCTCGCGCGCGATTTTCCAGGCCTGGCGCCGTACGAGCGGTCGATTTCGAGCGCGCTCAACGCGGACTATGCGCGGATGGACGCCAGTCTGCACGACGGCGACGAGGTCGCGTTCCTGCCGCCGGTCTCGGGCGGGTGAACGCGCTGGTCGGGCTTTGTAGCCCTTGTGGTTCGTAATTTCGCGGCACGAGTGTCATGTTCGACAAACTATCATCCGAGGAAGCTCGGTACGAAGATCTGACGCGATTGCTCGGCACGAGCGAAGTGCAGGGCGATCCGAACGAGTACCGCAAGCACGCCAAGGCGCTCGCCGAGCTCGAGCCGCTGGTCGAGCGGTTTCGCGAGTACAAGACGACCGCCCAGGACATCGCCCAGACCGAAGAGCTCGCGTCAGCGGGCGACCCCGACATGCGTGACCTGGCCAAGGAAGAGCTGAAATCACTCGTCGCGCGGCGCGATGCGTTGCTCGCCGAGTTGAAGATCCTGCTCATTCCAAAGGATCCGAACGACGAGAAGGATGTCGTCCTCGAGATTCGCGCAGGCACCGGCGGCGACGAAGCCGGTCTGTTCGCGGCCGAACTGTTCCGGATGTACTCCAAGTTCGCAGAGCGTCACGGCTGGCGGATCGAGGTGATGTCGAGCAACGACACCGGCGTCGGCGGTCTGAAAGAGGTCATCGCGACGATCGAGGGCCGCGGCGTGTACAGCAAGCTGAAGTACGAGAGCGGCGTCCATCGCGTGCAGCGCGTTCCCGCCACCGAAGCGAGCGGCCGCATCCACACATCCACCGTGACGGTCGCCGTGCTGCCCGAAGCCGAGGAAGTGGATGTCCAGATCAACGATAAGGACCTGCGCGTCGACACCTTCTGCTCGAGCGGCCCCGGCGGCCAGAGTGTGAACACCACGTACTCGGCCGTCCGCATCACCCACATCCCCACCGGCGTCGTCGTGTCGCAGCAGGATGAGAAGTCGCAGATCAAGAATCGCGCGAAGGCGATGAAGGTGCTGAGAGCAAGACTCTATGAGATGGAGCTGCGGAAGCAGCAGGAGGCCATCGCAAAGGATCGACGCAGCCAGGTCGGCACAGGTGAGCGCTCAGAGAAGATCCGGACATACAACTTCAAGGAGAACCGCGTCACCGATCACCGCGTGAACTTCACGAGCCATCGCCTGGCCGACGTCCTCAACGGCGATCTCGCCGAAGTGCTGGACAACGTCATCACGCACTATCAGTCGGAAAAGCTCAGGGACGCGACGACGGTCACGTAACTGGACCTTTCGACCATGTCCACCATTTACGAACACGTCGCCGCGGCGCGCCAGCGGCTCCGGGATGCGGGGCTCTCGTCGGCTGAAGCCGACCTCAGCGCGCGGCTCCTCGCGGAGCACTTGCTCGGCTGGTCACGGGAGCAGCTCTTGACGGAAGCGGCCCAGGCCGGCCCCGACGGCTTCACGACGCGATACGACGCCGTCGTCGCGCGCCGGGCGTCCCGCGAACCGCTCCCCTATATCACCGGCGAGCGTGAATTCTGGGGCCTGTCGCTCGAAGTCACACCCGATGTCCTCATTCCGCGCCCGGAGACGGAGCTCATCGTCGAGGCGTCGCTGGATCTGTACCCTGATCGCGCCGCCGCGCTTAGAGTCGCCGACGTATGCACCGGCAGCGGCTGCGTGGCGGTCGCGATCGCCTGCGAGCGGCCGGCGGCAACGGTGCTCGCGACCGACATCTCCGAGGCCGCGCTCGCGGTCGGGCGCCGCAACGCCGCGCGACACGGGGTTCTGGATCGCATCCGATTCGAATGCGCTGATCTGCTGCACGGCGTCTCCGGCCCCTTCGATCTCATCGTGGCCAACCCTCCGTACGTCCGCTCGGGTGACCGCAACGGGTTGCAGCCGGAGGTACGTGAGGAGCCGGAAGTGGCGCTCTACTCCGGAACCGAAGGCCTGGATGCGATCGAGCGGCTCATCGCGGACGCGCCGTCGCGGCTGCGCCCGGACGGCCATCTGATCTTCGAGTTCGGGTTGGGCCAGGACCTCGACGTCGAGCGCCTGGTCGCCGCCAGTCCCAGGCTCGTGTTCGTCGACCTGCGCCGGGACCTTCAGGGCATCGCGAGAACGGCCATCGCCAGACGCGTGTAGCGGCGCCTACCGGGAGCCTCCATGGCAGACTGCCTCTTCTGCAGGATCATCGCGCGCGAGATTCCAGCGTCGGTTGTCTACGAGGATGACCGCGTCCTCGCGTTCAACGACATCAACCCGCAGGGGCCGACGCACGTGCTCGTCGTCCCCAAGCGGCACATCCCCTCGCTCAACGAGCTGACGCCGGAAGACGACGCGATCGTCGGCGAGATGGTGCGGCGCGCGGCCGCCATTGCCGCGGACCGTGGCATCTCGACAGGTGGCTTTCGCGCGGTCTTCAACACGAACAAGGACGCCGGGCAGACGGTGTTTCACATCCACCTCCATCTCATCGGCGGGCGCAGCCTGCACTGGCCGCCGGGCTAACCGCTTCCCGCGTGCGCGCGTCCAACGACCACGTGACGCTCGCTGTCTTCCTCGGCGACCTCCGCCTGGCCTGGCGCAACGCGACGCGGCGCCCGGCGTTCACGCTGCTGGTAGCGGCGACGCTGGCGCTTGGTCTCGGCGCCAATAGCGCCGTTTTCGCGCTGCTCGACAGTGTCCTGTTGCGGCCGCTGCCCTATCGCGATGCGTCGCGGCTCGTGTTCATGTGGCAAACGCTGCCGCGCCTGGGAGTCGCCGAGGTGGAGGCCACGCCGTTTGACTACGACGCGTGGCGGGCGCTCAGGACCGTGTCCGATGTCGCGATGATCCAGTACGGGTCGTTCACCTTGACGGGCACAGCGAACCTTGCGAACCCTCCAACCGCAAGTGAAGCCGAGCGTGTCCGCGGATCGCGCGTTACCGCGTCGCTCATCCCGATGCTGGGAGTCGCGCCAACCATCGGTCGTGCGTTCTTGCCGAGCGAGGACTTCGATGATGGGCCGGCGGTCGTCATCTTGAGCAACGGCCTGTGGCGGCGCCGCTTCGGGGCCGATCCTGGGATCGTCGGCCGCGTCATCGAGGTGGATGGCGAACTGCGGACAGTGGTTGGCGTCATGCCGCGCGGAGCCACGCTGCCGGGATCGCTGCCCGGCCCGGAAAATGTCGAGTTGTGGCTGCCCGCGCGGTTGAGTCCGTCTGATCGCGTCAACGAGGTCAGCCACAATTACACGATCCTCGGTCGCCTCGCTGGCGGCGCAACGCTCGCGCAGGCCTCCGCCGAGCTGGACGCGCTAGCCGCACGGCTGGCTGCCGAGCGCGCATCCCACAGGGACATCGGCGCCCGGCTCGTCCCGATCCGGGAGCAGACAGTCCGGTCCATTCGGCCGGCGCTCGTCGTCGCAGCGGCGAGTGTGGCCCTGCTTCTGCTGATTGCCACCGCGAACGCGTCGACGCTGCTGATCGCGCGCGTATCCAACCGCCGCCATGAGTTGGCCGTCCGAGCGGCGCTCGGCGCTACTCGCGCACGGCTGCTGTCGCTCTCGGTCGCCGAGTCGCTCGTATACTCCGGCATTGGCGGCCTTGCGGCCCTTGCGCTCGGAAACTGGACGCTGCACGCCCTGATTCCGCTGTTCGCCGCGTCGCTGCCTGGATCCGTGCCCGTCGACGCGGTCGAGATCGACGAGCGGGCCGCGCTCGTCACTGCGGCGCTCTCGATCGCGATCGGACTCCTCTTCGGCGCAATCGCGGCGCCCCGTCCCGATCGGCGCCTGGCCGCCTCGCTCGGCGCCTCGACCCGATCGTCCGCCTCGGCTTCGGCGGGTCGAGCCCGCAGCGCGCTGGTGATCGCGCAGATCGCCCTCGCCGTCGTGCTGCTCTCTGCCAGCGGGCTCATGCTGACGAGCGTCGTCAGGCTTTCGCGCGTGAGCCCTGGATTCGATCCGGACCACGTGCTGTCGTTCAACGTGACGCTGGCGGGTTCGCGCTACGCCGCGGCGCCGGCGCGTGTGGGATTCGTGTCCGATCTCGTCGAGCGCCTCGCCGCCGTCGGCGGCGTCCAGGCCGCAGGAGTGACCTCGCTCATCCCGTTCGGCGGGATGCGCGGCGCCACCGGGATCGAGATCGAAGGGCGAGCGCAAACGCAAATCCGGGGGGCAGGGGCCCCCGGAGTGAACAAAGTCGGGGCAGGGGCCCCCGGCGTGAACAAAGTCGGGGCAGGGGCCCCCGGCGTGAACAAAGCCGGGGCAGGCGCCCCCGGCGTGAACAAAGCCGGGGCAGGGGCCCCGGGAGTGCCAGACATCGCCGGCGAGCCCCCTGCGATCGTCGACCAGCGCCACGTGTCGCCAGGGTAC
>DASZFS010000239.1:0-2807 GCA_035939575.1 Vicinamibacterales bacterium
AGATTGGTCGGCGCGCAGGCCTTGGAGGTATGGCACTTGATCTGGATCGCCAGGTTGTGCACGAACTGGTTACCGTGCTCCGCGCCGTCTTCGAGGAAGAAGCAGTGACCGACGGTGTTGTAGGTCACGTTGTTCTCAACGCGCAGGAAATTCGTGCCGTGCACGGTCACGCAGCGGTTGTAGGTGTCGTGGATCGAGGCGTTCCTGATGTACTGCCCCTTGGCATCGCCGACCAGATGCCAGTGGATCGGATAGCGGGCAAGCGTCAGGTTCTGGCCCATTCGCTGGAACTCGACGCCCTCGACAAACATCCTGCTCGCGCCCATCGCCATCACGTGCCCGCCGTAGAAGGGCGGTTCCGCCGCGTCGGCTGATGCCTGGAGAACGACATTGCGCGTCAGCAAGCCCACTTCGCCGCGTTCATCCACGTCGACGGTGATTTTGCCGAAATGCATGTAGTCCAGTTTCGCGTTGAGCGTGATCGCATTGCCCTTGATGGCGGAAATGGTGCGCCGCTCGGCCTGCCGGGGATCGAAGTCCGTGGACGCGAGAACAATCTCGTCGCCGACCCGCCAGCCAGACGCGTCCAGGACCTGGATCGAGGTGCTGCCTGCGTTGGCGGTGTTGGCCAGCTTGGTCCACGTGTGCTTGCGGTCCCCATGCAGGTTCAGGGTGCCGCCCATGAGTATGATCCCGCGGTCAACGCGCTCACTCGCGACAGTCGCTGCGGGAACACCGATGTCTTCGCCTTTGACGTTGTCGGTGAGCGTGATGGTCGCCTTGCGCGTGTGGGGCCTGGCTTCGGTGCCGATTTCCAGTTCACCGTGCACCATGACCCACTCGGTGGTCAGCTCGAGGTCGGCCGTGTTTGCGAAGCTGAGCTTGCCGTCAATCGTCAGGCCGTTCAGTGCCGGCGGGCTGACGTCGAGGACGACGTCCTTGCCCGCGGCGATGGTGACCTTGTCGCCCGCACGCGGCACTTGTCTGTCCGGCCAGGTGGCCGGATCAGACCAGCGCGCCGGCTTGGCCGCCGTCGATTTTCCCTCCTGGGCCTGGAGGACGGCGAATGCGCTGACGACCAGGAATGCTGGAAGGAGCGAAGCAAAAAGGAACGAGCGATGTCGCTTACTCACGGAATCAACCTCCGCACTCGAAGCTGACCAAGAACGGCAGCGGCACAGCATAGCGCGAGAATCGGGCACAGCAAAGATCACGCAAACCTGCGATTCGAGACTCTCCAAGGGAGGATGCATACGTCTGCCATGTCTGATCGTGTCGCCGCGCAGACGCAGCAGACGGCCGACGTCGGGCGCCGGCTCGAGATGCACGCGCACGAAATGACGTCACGCATGACCTTCGCCTCGGCGAAAAAGGGGGCGCTGCGGTCGGTCCAACGCGCCGCGGCAAAGGCACCAAGATCATGGCGGTCGTCGACCGTCATGGTCTTCCTGTCGCCGTGCACGTGGCCAGCGCTTCACCGTATGAGCCACACCTCGTCCCCGCGACCCTCGACGCCAGATTCTTCGCTGACCTCCCGACGCGACTGATCGGCGACCGCGGCTACGACAGCGATCGCCTCGACGACACCCTGATGACGACCTACGGCATCGAGATGATCGCCGCACACCGGCGTGGCCGTGCGCGCACCCAAGATGGCCGACCGCTGCGTCGCGTCCGCCGACGCTGGAAGGTCGAGCGCTTCTTCGCGTGGCTCCACCACTCGCGCCGAGCAGTCACTCGGTGGGAATATCACGTCGACAACTTTCTCGGCATGATTCAGCTGGCGTGTGCGCGCATGCTGCTCCGCGCATTTATGAGATAGGTTCTAGTCAAGTTTGATTCTTCACGGCGCACCTAGCAACAGCGTTCTCGGCTCTCCTTCGGGCGGTCGCGCTGAGGTCCGGCGACGTCATGTACTCCGATATCGCCGACCACGCTTCGGCGCCTCTCAATTCCCGAATCCACATGCGCTTCTCCGCAGTCGTAAGCGTACGCGTTGCGGCAAAGTGGCACAGCACGGCCAGCGGAGCGGCAAATGTGAGCGCCCCGGACGTAGCCAAGAGCGCCGGATTCGGTGTCTCAAAGCCGAGGACGCCAGTCAACACAAGACCGGCGAGGCCGAGCAGGCTCAGCGCCGCAGACATGGCGGTGACCCAACGTGGAACGGTCGGCGGACGCGGCAAGGCTGAGTTCATGTGACCACCACGCCTCACAGTCTACGCTCAGTCATGACTACTTGGGCAGGCCCTCGAGATATACCCAGGTCTTGAAAAACACCGAGAGATCCGTACGGGTCGATCGCTCCATCGCCTGCTGAAATTCGACGGTCGTCACCGATGTGCCGACGTACCGCCGCGTGTAGTCACGGATGGCGGCCCAGAACTTGGCTTCTCCGAGTGTTTCTCGCAGGAGGTGGAGGACGTAGGCCCCCTTTTGGTACACGAGTGCGCGGTCATCCGCCGTCGGGCGATTCCAGTCTGGGAAGACGAGCGAGCGATCGTGTCCGGCCTCTCGGACCGCCGAATAGCGCGACCGCCAGGCTTCGACGGTGCGAAGGTAATCGTCCCGGCCGAAGCGCTGCTCCATGAACGCCGCCGCCATGAATGTCGCGAAGCCTTCGTTCAACCACATGTGCGTCCAGGCGGCGCACGTGACTCGGTTTCCCCACCATTGGTGGGCGAGCTCGTGTGCGATGAGCGATTCTGCACGCGGATCCGCGAGCACGGCGCGACCATAGTCCTCGGACAGCACCGAGAAGCCACTCATCTCTTGCCCAACGGCATTCGCGACGAGTGCCTGTGTATACG
>DASZFS010000240.1:0-23048 GCA_035939575.1 Vicinamibacterales bacterium
CCCAGGCAGGCCGCGGCCAGGATCTGTACGGCTGCCGGCATGTCCAGCATGCCCGGCCCGGGCGCGCCGGACGCCGCCTCGATCGCGATCGCGATCACGACGGAGGCACCGCCGAGGCGAGTGGCTCGGTCGGGAGCGGAAGAAGCGATGACCGCGGGGAGAGACGCACGCGGCCGCCTGGCCCCAGCTCGTACGGCGCACCCGTAGGATCGAGCGGGAACGCGGGCACCGCGCGCGCTTCAACGAGCGTCCGCCAGTCCGCCGGCGACTGGCCCGTGCGTCTCGCAAACGCGTCGACGGCGCTCTGCAGCCCGTCGATCTCGTCCAGCGCCCGAAGCTGCTGCAGCCGGAGCTCGGCGCTTCGCTTCAGCCACTCCTGCTCGGCCGAGTCGAGAATCGCCGTCCACATCATCCTCGAGGACCGCCGGTCGCCCCCCTGCGCCAGCGTCGTCGCGGCGAGCGGCTTCAGCCAGACGGGCGCGCCCGGCACCCCACTCGCTCGCTGGAACCACGCCGCCGCCTCACGGTAGTCGTGCCGGTACCAATAGTGGACGAACCCGATGTCCTCCATGTACTCCCACTTATCGGGCTGTTCGCGGATTCCCTTTTCGAGGAGCTTCACGGCCAGGTCCGGCCGCCCCTGACCCGATGGATACGCCTCCGCGAGAAATACCGCGCCAAATCGGTAAGCGACCGCAAACTTGGGGTCGAGCGCGGTCGTCAGGTCGAGCAAGGGGTACATCTGATCGTAGTCGGAGGACGCGGCCAGCATGGGCGGCGGCTCGGGCTCCAGAGACGTGACCGCCAGCCGCCGCTTGGCGCTGCCGTAGTACTGCAGCGTCCGAATCCAGTAGAGATCCGCGGCGAGCGCGTTCAAGGACACGGTGAGCCGGCGGGCCACGACACCGGACGTCAGGTACAGCGACGCGTCATCGATCTCCGGCGCGGGGAACGCGTGCTCGCGGGCGGCCTGGAGGGACGCCGCGCCGGCGAGCAGCGCCGCCGCGACGACCCCGACGGCGATGACGGCGACGACCTCCTTCGAGCGGCGTGTGCCCATCTATTTGAAGTCGCGCCGCGAGAAAACAAAGCAGGCGACGACGAGGAGCATCGCGACATATAGCAGGGCGTAACCCGTCGTCAGCGCGAGGTACCCCGCCGGGATGGTCTGGCCGTGGACGACCTGCGCCTTCACGTCGAACTGGGCGAGGTTCGGGAGCACCCAGTACACGCCACGGGCGATCCGTTGGGCGAAGCCGGACTCCACGACGTCCTGGAAATTCCGGAGATCGGCGCTGAAATGCCCGGCGACCACCAGACCGAACGTCAGCGCGGCCGAGAGCAGCGGCGTCGAGAACGTCGAGAAGAACAGCGCGATGGCGGTGACGACGAGGAGCTCGACGAGGATCAGCAGAATCGCCTGGAGGAGACGCGGATCCAGCGCTGGCGCGTCCCATGCGCGTTCCACCGCCGGATCGACTCCCCACCGCATGTACGCGAGGACAACGTACAAGGCCGCGGTCATGATCGAGACGTTCACCACGAGCGTCAGCGCCAGGCCGAGATACTTGCCGAGCACGACGTGAGCGCGTTCGATGGGCTTCGCGAGCAGGCTGTAGATGCTGCGGCGCTCCACTTCTTTCGAGACCAGGCCGATGCCGATGAAGACTGCGATGAACAGGCCGAAGATCAACGTCGCCGCGAGACCGAGGTCCTTGATGATCTTGACGTCCTGCCCGGCGGTCAGCTGGCCGATGAGATAGGACGCCGCCATCATCAGCACGGCGAAGAGCACGAGGTTGTACAGCACCTTGTCGCGCACCGACTCACGAAAGACGTTGACCGCGATCTCGAGGGTCGCCTTCACGGTCGGATCCCCGGTGCGTCGGGCTCCAGGCCGCGGCGCGCGGACTGCAGGTCTGGCGCGGTGACCTGCTCGACGAAGAAGTCCTCGAGCGTGTCACGGATCGGGTTGAGCGACACCAGCTGCGCGCCACCGGCGGTCACCTGGTTGAGCAGACGCTCGGGAGGCGGATCGAGGGGCAGCTCGAGGGAGTAGCGGCCTGCGCCGAGCCGCACCACGCGGCGGGCGTGCGCGCCGACGCCGGCCACGACCTCGTCCGACGCGCCGGCGACGATCATCTCCCAGCCCCGGGTGCGAAACGCGAGCATCTCGGTCAACCGGCCGCTCGCGACCAGCCGCCCTTTGGCCAGAATCGCGACCCGGCTGCAGAGCGCTTCGGCGTCGCTCAGGACGTGCGAGCTGAAGAACACCGTGCAGCCGCGGTCCCGGAGCGACAGCACCAGCGCGCGCACGTCGCGCCGGCCGAGCGGATCGAGCCCCGACATCGGCTCGTCGAAGACCACGAGCTCCGGGTCGTTGATGAGCGCCTGCGCAATGCCGACACGCTGCAGCATCCCCTTGGAGAACTTGCGGAGCTGCAGCCGGCGCTCCGCGCCGATCCCCACTTCGTCGAGGAGGCGGGACGCGCGGGCGCGGCGCGCGGCCGCAGAGTAGCCGAACAGGCCGGCGAAGTACGCGAGCAGCTCTTCCGCGGTGAGGTGGTCGTAGAAGTAGGGGTTCTCTGGAAGATAGCCGATGCGCCGCTTCACGGCGAGGTCGCCAACCGGCCGCCCGAGGATTTCCGCCCGGCCGCTCGTGGGAAACACCAGACGCATGAGCAGCTTCAGCGTCGTGGTCTTGCCCGCACCGTTTGGGCCGAGGAAACCGAAGACCTCGCCCTGATCGACTTCGAGCGTCAGGCGATCGAGCGCCCGGTACGGGCGCTTGCGCCAGAATCCGATCGCGTAGTCCTTCGTGAGCTCGAAGGTGGAGAGCGCAGTCATCGGACCGGACGGCATGGAACACGGGGCTCACAAAGCGCGGTGCGGCCGCGGCGCTCTTTGCGGGCGTCGTGGTTCATGAATTATTTCGCCGCGTGGGTCAGCTCGTACGCAATCGCCTCATCGAAGTACTGGGGCGGCAGCGCCCCTTCGATTTTCACGCCGTTGATGAAGAAGGTCGGCGTGGACTTGACGCCCAGCTGGCGGCCAAGCCCGACGTCGCTCTTGACCAGCGCGAGCGTCCCGGCGTACCTCGTATCGAAGTCGTTGATCTGGCCGACGTCTTTTGCCGCCTGGCGCACGCTCGGCGGCGTCATGCTCGGTTGATGCGTATAGAGCCAGTCCTCCATCGCGTCCGTCCGGTTCCTCCCCTGGGCGAGACGGACGGCCACTGCAGCGTCGCATGCCGCCGGGTGGATGGTCTGCGGCAGGCCGTCGTTGCAGTCGCGGTTGAGCGGGTAGTCCTTCAGCACCAGCTTCACGGCGCCGGGGTGCTCGGCCTCGTACTTCGCGAAGATCGGCTTGTACTGAAGGTACGACTGGCCGCAGGCCGGGCATTGAAAGTCGTTGAACTTGACGACGAGTACCTTGGCGCCTTCGGCGGCCACGATGAGCGGCACGCGTGGCTGCGATGAATACCAGCGCAGGAACTCGGAGCGTTGATCCTGGCTGGGCGGCGGCGCGACGATCTCGCCCGATGCGGTCACCGATTCGCGCGGGAAAAAGGCGACGGTAGTCGCCGCGCCGGCGAAGAACAGCACGACGAGGGCGATCGCCAGCGGGCTGGCGGCGAGCACCCGCACGTCACGGGCGGCGCGGCGCGGCAAAGTAGTCATAGGAATGGATGTCACCGCCCCGGACACGAGAAACAGGCCGATCACGGCGGCATACGTGGTCAGGCACAGGAGACAGATGGCTTTGATCAGGAAGAACGACGCGTACGCCAGGTAGAGGATGACCGACAGGCCAACCGTGGAGAGCACGAACAGGTAGCCCGGGATGCTGTCCCGGACGCTCTCGCGCGCGGTCAAGCCCCCGATGGACAGGAGCAGCGCCGCTGCGAACCAGGTTGCCCCCAGGAGCGCCACCGGAACGCCACGCACCGTGCTGAACCGGCTCGAGTACACCTGCGTGCAGCTGATGCGCTCGGACACATCGCAGAAGCTGCGGTAGGTGGGGTCGTACAAGAGGTGGTAGTGGGTCGAAGCAGCGGCGGCGGACGCGGCAAGGCCGACCAGGGCGCAAATGATCGCAAAGAGGGCCGCACGTCGTGTCATGGGTCTGTACGAGTTGTATCCGAGGCGCCGGACAACGTCAAGGCGGCAGATTGGCGGCAGATTGGACGGCAGAGTCGACGGAGAATCAACGGAGAGCCGATGGAGACCCGACTGAAAAGTCGGGCGGGATGCCCACGCATCCCGCCCCATGTCAGGAAACCGTCGCGGTCTACTGGACCGGCGTCGCCGTGGACGGAATCGGGTCGACCTCCGACGGGCACGAGGTCGCGCTGGCGCACAGCTTCTGGAAGATCGTGCCGCGCACGTCGGTCGCGAACGCCCGCGTGCCCGTGGTGTTCGGTGAGACCGGCACCGCGTTCGCGTAGTACGCGCTCGTCGGGTTGTACGACCCGTTGCACGCGTTGTTCGTGCTGGCGGTTGTCGTGCCCGCCGCTGCGAGGACGACGGTGAACCCGCTCTTGACCGCGCTCGCCGCGCTCAAATCGGGGCTGACGAAGCCGTTGCCGCCGCTGGTCGGAGCAGCGTAAAGGTGGGGAAGCGAGTCCGCGTAGAACCCGCCGCCGCAGCTGGACGAGAACGCTGCCTGCCCGCTGTTGATCGCTCTGAGCGAGCCGATGGCCGACGCCTCGTTGCCCGACATACGGGCGCGAAGGAGGCCGGGCACCGCGATCGCCGCGATGATGCCGATGATCGCCACGACGATCAGCAGCTCGATGAGTGTGAAACCCTTTGCGCTACTCCGGATCTTCACGGTCGATGCTCCTTGGCTTAAAGAAGTTCCTGTAAGCGTTTAAGAACCACGTCGCCAGCCCGGTGACTCGAGCAGGCCACTCAGGGTATGAGCAACTCAGATGCCAGGGCTCATCCTTTCGCGTTGGTGTTCAAGCCACTGATACGACGCGACTTGGAGGCAACTAAGGGCTACATAAGTCGCGAGGCGCCGTAAGTTGACAAATAGTGTCGGCGAGACTCGACAGAGAGTGTCACTTCTGACGAAACTGTGCGTGGCGGTGAGAGCGGGAATCATGTTCGCGCGGCGAGGGACGTCGAACGGGGAGGAACGACAAACGGGATGTCCCATGACATCCCGTTTGCGGTCGCGAGAGTCGCTCGAGGAGTTACTGAACGGGCGTCGCAGTCGACGCGATCGGGTTGATGTCCGACGGGCAGGAGGTCGCGCTGGCGCACAGCTTCTGGAAGATCGTGCCGCGCACGTCGGTCGCGAACGCCCGCGTGCCCGTGCTGTTCGGTGAGACCGGGACCGCGTTCGCGTAATAGGCGCTCGTCGGATTGTACGAGCCGTTGCACGCGTTGGCGGTGCTGGCCGTCGTCACGGACGCCGCCGCGAGCACGACGGTGAAACCGCTCTTCACGGCGCTGGCGGCCTGCAAGTCGGGGCTGATGAAGCCGGTGCCGCCGCTGGTCGGGGCCGCGTAGAGATGGGGCAGCGAGTCCGCGTAGAACCCGCCACCGCAGCTGGACGAGAACGCCGCCTGGCCGCTGTTGATCGCGCGCAGCGAACCGATCGCCGACGCCTCGTTGCCCGACATGCGGGCGCGGAGAAGGCCAGGCACCGCGATCGCCGCGATGATGCCGATGATCGCGACGACGATCAGCAGCTCGATGAGTGTGAAACCCTTTGCGTTGTTCCGGATCTTCATTGCTCGATGCTCCTTTAAACTAAAAAAAGTCGTTGGCAACCGGCCCATTCATTCAGGCGCGTGCACCGCCTACATGAGCAACCAGGATGCCAAGGCTGAGCCGCTCACCGTGGGTCTTCAAGTCGTTGAAAACGCAAGCGGTTCTTCGACGATTGCAGAACTGAAACTCGACGCGGGCGCACAGAGTGACAAATAGCGTCAGCCACCTCGACGGAGAATGTCACCTCAAATTGTACTTCTTCACGTAGTACCGAAACGACCGGAAGCTCATGCCGAGGAGCTCCGCCGCTTTGACCTGGACGCCGCCGGCCTGTTTGAGGGCCTCGGCGATGTAACCCATCTCGATCTCTTTGACGTGCGCTTCGAGATCAAAGCCTGACGCGGGCAATTTCTCCGGAAGGACGCCGCCGCCTGCGCGAAGCGATTCACCTCGAATGGCGGGCGGCAGGCTGTCGGCGAGAATCGTCGGTGTCGCTTCCAGCGCCACGGCCCGCTCCAGCACGTTCTCGAGCTCCCGGATGTTGCCCGGCCAGTCGTGCACCATGAGGAGATCCATCGCATCGTGGGAAATGCCTGAGATCGGCTTCCCCATCTGCTCGCTGTACTTCGCCAGGAAGTGCTCCGCCAGGAGCGGGATGTCCTCGCGGCGCTCGCGCAACGCCGGCAGGACGATCGGAATCACGTTGATCCGGTAGTAGAGGTCCTCGCGGAACCGGCCTTCGGCGACGGCTCTCGTCAGATCCTGGTTCGTCGCGGCGATGACCCGGATGTCGGCCAGCAGCTCCTCGAGGCCGCCGACCCGACGGAACCGGCGCTCCTGGAGCACCCGCAGCAGCTTGACCTGCATGACGGCCGACATCTCGCCGATCTCGTCCAGGAACACCGTCCCGCGCTCCGCGACTTCGAGCAGGCCCTTCTTGTTCTGGTCCGCGCCGGTGAACGCCCCCCGCATGTGCCCGAACAGCTCTGATTCGAGGAGCGTCTCCGGCATCGCACCGCAGTTGAGCGACACCATCGGTTTTTCACGGCGAAGGGAGTGGAAATGAATGGCCTGCGCCACCAGCCCCTTCCCCGTTCCCGATTCGCCGGTCAGCAGGATCGTGCTGTTCGTCCGCGACACGGTCTCGATCATCTTGAAGACATCGAGCATCGGCTCGCTGCGGCCGATGATGTTCGCGAACTGATGCGAGAGGCCGAGCGTCCGCTTCAGCAGCAGATTCTCCTGGCGCAACTGGCGGTTCTCGATCTTCTCCCGCACCTTCATCTTCAGCAGGTCGACGTCGAACGGCTTGCTGAGGTAGTCACACGCCCCGAGCCGCATGGCCTCGACCGCGGTCTCCGTCGACGCAAACGCGGTGATCATGATCCCGAGGATGTGCGGGTCCACGGTCTTGGCGGCGCGCAGCACCTCGACGCCGCTCATGTCGGGCATCTTGATGTCGGAGATCAGCAGGTCCACCGACTCGCGCTCGAGGGTGGCGATCGCGGAGCGCCCGTTCTCGGCGAGCAGGACTTCGTACCCCTCGCGACGCAGCACGATCGCCAGCAGCTCACGCATGGAGCGCTCGTCGTCGACGACGAGGATGCGCGGCGGCCGCCGATCGGTCGCCGGCGCGGCAGGCTGGGTTGCGGTGGTCATAGATCGCTCCTCGGGCCCCTGCCCCCAGGTACGGTCACCGCCGCTCCTGCCGGGAGCCGCACCGCCACACTCGTCCCCGATCCCGGTTGCGAGATCACTTGAATCTCCCCGTTGTAGTCCTTCACGATCCGGTGCACGATCGCCAGCCCCAGCCCGCTGCCCTTGGCAAAACTGCCGTGGAACGGCTGGAACAGCGCGTCAATCTCCTCGGGCGGAATCCCGACGCCGTGGTCCTTCACCGTGATCACGATGCCGCCCGACGCCTGATCGCGGGCGGCGACGAGCCACAGCGAACCGCCGTGGGGCATCGCGCGCAGGCCATTGGTCGCGAGGTTCCAGACAATCTGCTTGATCTGCCCTTCATCCGCCTCGTACCACAGCTCGGACCCCGGCACCTCGACACAGATGTCGTGGCCCTCGCCCAGCTCCGAGCTGTTGCGCAGGAGCAACGCGGTGTCGTTGAGGGCGCGCCGAATGTCGAACTGCGCGATCTGAAACCGCTGCGGCCGCGCGTACGCCAGGAACGACCGGATGGTGGTGTTGAGCCGCTCCGATTCGCGGAGCACGATATCCATCAGCTGCTCCTGCTCGCTGCTGAGGGGCAGCTCCTGCCTGAGGATCTGAATCGATCCCGACATCGACGCCAGCGGATTGCGGATCTCGTGCGCGATGCCGGCCGCCATCTCACCGACCGCTGCGAGGCGCTGCTGAATGGCGCCGTCGCGCTCGAGCCTCTTGATTTTGGTCACGTCCTGAAACGTGAACAGCAGGCCGAAGCCGCCGCTCGGCGTCTCGAGGTGCGTGGCGGTGAGGCCGATGTCGAGATCTCCGCGTCCGTCCGGCGTGCGGTAGCGCAGCTCATGGCGCCGCGCGCCGCCGGCACGCAGGTCGGCGGCGATCGTGCTGACCGCCTCAACCGGCAGCTGCAACACGGCAGCGATCGGCTGCCCGACGGCGCTCCGGAACGCCACGCCGGTGATCGATTCCGCTGCGCGGTTGAACGTCAGAATGCGGTACGACTGGTCGGTGGTCGCCAGTCCGCTCGGCATGCTGTCAATGACGCGCTGGTTGAGCGCCTGGAGATCCGCGATCTCGGTGGACGCCTGCTGGAGGCGCGCGCCGGCCGACCGAAGGCTGTCGGCCAGGGATCCGCTGAGCAGCGCGACGGCGAAGAGGCCGAACACGTTCAACGCGACGGTGTAGCGAGCGACCGATCGCACCAGCAGCGCCGCGGCATACGCGTTCGGCCACTGATACGGGAGCCAACCGGACGCCGCGAAGTACTGGGCCACGACGAGCCCCACGTAGAGCACGGCGCTGAGTGTCGCCACCAGCAGGCCGCCGCGGCGGAATTGCACCGTGCTGCCGGCGACCACCGGCAGGACGTAGAGCGAGGCGAAATAGCTCGTGATGCCGCCCGTGAAGTAGATGAAGGCCGTGACGATCAGGGCGTCGCCGGCAAGCTGCACGTCGACCAGCCACGGCCGCGTCTCCACGAACGGCAGCGTCAGGGCATAGCCGATCGTCAGCGCGTAGGTCAGGCCGATCAGGAAGAAGAACGGATCGACCGGCAGCGCCCCTGGCGCCGTGATCTGCATCACGATCGCCGACCCCAGCAGAATCGTCCCGATGACGACCCGCACGGCGATCAGCCACGCCGCCTTCCGCCGGAGCCCCGATGTGGTGGCGTCGACCATCTACGTCAGCTTGCTGATCAAGTCGAAGATCGGCAGGTACATCGCGATGACGATGCCGCCCACAATCGCGCCGAGGAACGCGATCATGATGGGCTCGAGCAGCGTCAACAAGCCGGCCACTGCCGTGTCGACCTCGTCTTCGTAGAAGTCCGCAATCTTCGCGAGCATGGTGTCGAGCGCGCCCGTCGCCTCACCGACGCCGATCATCTGCGTGACCATCGGCGGAAACACGCGGGTCTCTTTCAGCGGCGCCGACACGGTCTCGCCGCGCTCGATGCTTTTGCGCGTCAGCATGACCGCGTCCTCGACGATGGCGTTGCCCGCGGTCTTCGCGGTGATTTCAAGACCGTCGAGAATCGGTACGCCTGAGCTGATGAGCGTCGCGAGCGTCCGGCAGAAGCGCGCGACCGCGATCTTCCGCATGATCGATCCCAGTACTGGCAGCTTCAGGACGGTGGCGTCGACCACGCGCCGGCCCTTGTCGGTGGAATAGTACTGGCGGAACCCGTAGACGGCTGCGCCGCCGATGACCAGCACGAACGGGAAGAACCGCACCAGGTTGTCGCTGAGCGCGATGACGATACGCGTCGGCAACGGCAGGTCGGCTCCAAGTCCTGAAAACAGCGAAGCAAACGTCGGGATGACCTTCCAGAGAATGACGCCGACGACCACGCCTGCGATCAGCACGACCGCGATGGGATAGACCATCGCCGACTTGACCTGGCTGGCCAGCTTGACGGCCTTCTCGATGTAGGTCGCCAGGCGCTTCAGAATCGTGTCGAGGATGCCGCCCGCTTCGCCCGCGGCGATCATGTTGGTGAAGAGCGGATCGAACGTCTTCGGGTGCTTGCGCATCGCGTCGGCGAGAGACGCTCCCGACTCGACGTCGCTGCGCGTCTGGAGGATGACGGCTGAGAAATTCTTGTCCTCCTCCTGGGTGCCCAGGATGTCCAGGCACTGGACGAGCGGAAGGCCGGCGTCGATCATCACCGAGAACTGCCGCGTGAACACGGCCAGGTTCTTCGCCGAGACCTTCTTGCCGATCGAACCGGTCTTCTTCTTCGCGACAGCCTCGTCCTTGGTCTTCGCCGGGTTGATCCGGGTGACCAGGATCTGCTCGCGCCGGAGCGCTGCGACCGCGGCGTCCATGGTGTCCGCAACCCGTTCTCCCGAGACGGTCTCTCCGCCGCGCGTCCGTCCTGCGTAGGCAAATGTCGGCATGACTTCAGTCCTTCGTCTTTCGTCCGTCCCTCGTCCCCTGGTGACTGGTTACTGGTTACTGGTCCCCAATCCTCAATCCTCAATTAGGAGGTCCGCCCTGGCGGCCGCACCGCCGTCCCCGGCGCGCGGCCCAATCCGGCCCCCGCCACCACCCCGACGCCGCGGGTGATCATGTCCTGCAGCTCGTCGCGGTTGGACGACGCCATCATGGCGACCTCGAGCGAGACGAGCCGCTTCTGGTAGAGGCTCACCAGCGACTGATTCGCGGTCTGCATGCCGAGCTTCTCCTGCCCGGCCTGCATGGCGCCGTAGATCTGGTGGACCTTGTCGTCTCGAATCAGGTTTCGGATCGCGGGCGTCGGCACGAGGATCTCGAGCGAGCAGACGCGCCCCTTGCCGTCGGCCCGCGGCAGCAGCGCCTGGCACACGATGCCCTCCAGCACGAGCGACAGCTGCGTACGGATCTGCGCCTGCTGGTTCGCGGGGAAGATGTCGATGATGCGGTTGATCGTCTGCGCCGCGGAATTCGTGTGCAGCGTGCCGAAGGTCAGGTGGCCCGTTTCGGCGATCTTCAGCGCCGCCTCGACCGTCTCGAGGTCCCGCATCTCGCCGATCAGAACGATGTCGGGGTCCTCGCGGAGCGCGGCGCGCAACGCGTTCGAGAAGCTGTTCGTGTCGCTGTGCACTTCGCGCTGGTTGACGAGGCAGTTCTTGTGTTGGTGGATGTACTCGATCGGATCCTCGATCGTGATGATGTGGTCGTGGCGCTCGGAGTTGATCTTGTCCAGCATCGCCGCCAGCGTCGTCGACTTGCCGCTCCCGGTTGGGCCGGTGATGAGCACGAGCCCGCGCGGCCGCTCGGCGAGCGTGGCGATAACGGGCGAGAGCCCGAGCTCGCCGAACGTGCGGATCTTCTCGGGAATCAACCGGTAGACCGCCGCGACCGCGCCGCGCTGGTTGAACACGTTGCACCGGAATCGGGCCAGGCCCTTGATGCCGAAGGAGAAGTCGAGCTCGAGCGTCTCCTCGAAGCGCTTCTTCTGCGAGTCGGTCAGGACGCTGTAGACCACCTGCTTGGTCTCGGCCGGTTGCAGTTCCGGCATCTGCAGCCGCTGGAGGTGACCGTTCACCCGGATCTGCGGCGCCGAGTTCGTCGTGATATGCAGGTCGGAGCCTTCCATCTCGACGAGCAGTTTCAACAGTTCCGGCAATGTCGCCATCGTTGGTCCTTTACGGTGCCCGTCGCTACTTCACCGTCTCCCTGACAACCTCTTCCACCGTCGTGACGCCGTCCATGACCTTGCGGAGGCCGCTGCGGCGGAGCGTGATCATGCCTTCATCCACGGCTTTGCGCCGCAGCTCGAGACCCGACGCGCCGACGAGAATCAGCTCGCGCAGCTCCTCGGAGACTTCCATCACCTCGTACAACCCGACGCGTCCCTTGTACCCCGTGTTGTTGCAGCGGTCGCAGCCCTTGCCCTTCATCGGTGTCACCGCCCCCGCCTCGTCCTGGGTGAAGCCCGCCTGCACGAGCGCGGGCGCCGCCATCGGATGCGCCTCCTTGCAGTTGGCGCAGACGCGGCGCACGAGGCGCTGGGCGCAAATGAGGTGCACGGAACTCGCGACCAGGAATGGCTCGATACCCATGTTCATCAGCCGGTTGATCGTGCTCGGCGCGTCGTTCGTGTGAAGCGTCGAGAGCACGAGGTGCCCCGTGAGCGCGGCCTTGACGGCGATCTCAGCCGTCTCGAAGTCGCGGATCTCGCCGACGAGGATGATGTTGGGATCCTGCCGGAGGAACGAACGCAGGGCGGCCGCGAAGTTGAGACCGATGCTCTCCTTCACCTGCACCTGGTTGATGCCCGCGAGGTTGAACTCGACTGGATCCTCGGCAGTCATGATGTTCGTCTCGGACGTGTTGATCTTCGCGATCGACGAGTAGAGCGTGTTGGTCTTGCCGCTGCCGGTTGGTCCTGTGACAAGCACCATGCCCCACGGCCGCAGAATCGCGCTCTCGAACTTGGTGAGCGACTCGGCCTCGAAACCGAGCCGCGTCATGTCGAGCATCAGCTTGTCCTTGTCGAGCAGACGCATGACGATCTTCTCGCCGAAGAGCGTCGGCAGGACCGATACGCGAAAGTCAATCTCCTTGGGCACGCCCCCCTCGTTGAAGCGGATCTTGATGCGGCCGTCCTGAGGAAGGCGCTTCTCGGCGATGTCGAGCTTGGACATGATCTTGACGCGCGACACGATGGCGTCGCGGAACTTCATCGGCGGCGCCATGATGTTGTAGAGGATGCCGTCGATCCGGTAGCGAACACGGAGCTCTTTCTCGTACGGCTCGATGTGGATGTCGCTGGCGCCCTTCTGAATCGCCGACATCAGCACGACGTTGACCAGGCGCACGACCGGCGCGTCCTCACCCTGCCGCGCCAGCGCCTCGGCGCTGATCTCCTGCAGCTCCTCGAGGACCTCGACGTCGCCGGCGTCGCTGTCGAGCGTCGCCTGGAGCTCTTCCAGGCCTTTGCTCGCCATTTCGAGGGCGCTCGGCCCGCTCGGAATGATCGTTGGCGGCGGCTCCTTCTTCTCTTTCTTGGCGGGCCCCTTGAGCGTGGTCGGGTAGTACTTCTGGATCGCTTCGCTGACTGCGGTCTCCGACGCCACCACCGGCTCGACGTTGTAGCCGGTCATGAACTTGATGTCGTCCATCGCGAAGACGTTGGTCGGATCCGTCATCGCGATCGTCAGGGTGGCACCGGCTCTGCTGAGCGGGACAATCTGGTACTTCCCTGCCGTCTCGGCCGGGATCAACTTGATGACGGCCGGGTCGATCTCGAATTGCGTCAGGTTGATGGAGGGAACGCCGTACTGCTTGCTCAGAAGGGCAGTGATTTCCTCGTCCTTGACGAAGCCCATCTGGACGAGGTTGTGGCCCAGCTTGCCCCCGTTGGCCTTTTGGTGATTCAGCGCCTGCTGGAGCTGCTCCGCGCTGATGCGCTTCTCCTTCAGCAGGAGTTCGCCAATACGGACGGGCATGAAAGGAAGATATTACTCGTAATTGACAAATAATGTCAATAATTGACCTAAAACGTCACTCTCAGCGCAGTACTCCAACCTCGACGCGTCGCGTCCGACCCGCCGGTCAGCTGCCCCTCGACGAACAGCCCTTGTCGCACCATGGCGCTGATTCCGCCGCTTGTCGCTGTGCGCGAGTCGCCAACGGTGCTGCCGCTGATGCCCGCCCTCGCCCCAATCGCTCGCTTCCACAGCCAGACTTCAGCACCTGCCGCTACCCGCCGCTCGTCGCCTGCCGCGCTTGGGACGGACCGGAAGTCCGCATCGACGGCCAGAGTGGCTCCCGCAAACAGGCTCGAGCGACCCGGGACGTTCAGCGCAGCGCCGGCTCGGACCTGACGTCGCAGGGTGACTGCCGCATCACCTTCTCCGAAGGTCGGCTCGCTCACGTTACGGAGCATCACGCCAAGCCGGAGGGGTCCGAGCGCGGCCATCGACCCGAGATCGAGGCCGGCCTGCGTCTCACCCGCCCCGCGGAGCAGCTTGAGAGTTGACGCGACGACGAGATACCTGCCCACCGACTGCCCCACGGTCGCGCCAAACTGAGAAAGATCGACCGAGCGCACATTGAGCGCTGCCGGATCTTGTCGGCTACCTGCCGATCCAGCTGTAGAGCCTGACGGCTGCATTTCACTGACTGTCATGCGGTAATAGCTAAGCCCGAGTGCTGGAAATGCCACCGAGAAGCCACCGCGGCTGCCGTCACCGTCCGTGAGCCGACCGTACTCGATGATGGCGTTGAAATAGGCGCCTGTGGCGAGGCCTGCGGGGTTCCACCAGGTCGCCGTGGCATCGTCGGCGACCGCGGTGAATGCGCCGGCCATGCCTTGCGCACGGACGCCGACGGAATCAGGAGCCTGGGCGCGGGCGACCGCTGCGATGAGGAGAGACGACGTCAGAACGCACGAACGCACGAATACACAACGCATTCGAGCATTGTGGCATTCTTGCCTGGCGTTCTCGCCGTTTGCAGGATGGGATCGTCAGCCCACGAGAACGGCCGCGGCGACGACGGTCGTCCAGAGGCCTTTCTTATCGCCGACGGCGGTCTGCGTGACGTTCTGCGTGCGGACGATCTCGTTCGAGAGGCGGTACACCTCTTTCTTCTCGTCCCAGCTCTTATCAGGGTCGAACTCGAGGCCGAGCGTCGTCGCGAGCATCTCGGCCGCCAACTCTTCGGCGTAGTCGCCTGCGATGTCCTCGCTCTCACCGAAACTGTGGTGCTCTGAGAGGTACCCGTACAGCTCCCGATCGCGGGGGATCGCCACGCCAACCGTTGCGGCAATGAGACGGTGCGGCTCGCGGGTGGCGGCCTCGGACATCACGACGAAGGTGACCTGTCCCGGCTCGAGGCGCTTCATCCCTTGCGCGCGGGAGAGAATGCGGCACTTCGGCGGAAAGATGCTCGACACGCGCACCAGATTGCACGCAGCGATGCCGGCGGAGCGAAGCGCGAGTTCGAAGGAGGTCAGCTTCTCGCGGTGCTTCCCGACGCCCTTGGTAAAGAACATCTCCTTGGGAACGAATCCGACCACTCGTCTCTCCTTGTTGTCGAAGGGGCAGTGCATGGTAAACGAACGGACCAGGGTTCGCAAGGTTGGGGAGGGTTCGCGGGGTTCGCAAGGTTCGCAGGGTGCTCAAGGTTCGGCCGAACTGTGTGAACCGACGAACCATCCGAACCTCGTGAACCTGCCGAACCTCGAGAACCCTCCGAACCTTGCGAACCTTGCGAACCTTTTTCTCGTCATGATAACTTAGCCCTCATAACCATTTCGTCCCCTAAGTAACGGCCTCGTCCGGACCGGGAACGGGGCCCGGAGTGAGCAACCACCGCCGGCAGGGCCGGCGAAGTTGAGCTAGGTTCGAGGCGGCAGGTGCCCGGAGTGAACAAGTCCGGGGGGTAGGGGCCCCCGGAGTAAACACGTCCAGGGGCCCCCGGCGTGAACAAGGTCCGGGGTGAATGCGTGTCCCCGCGTAGCGTGACCGGGGGGTAGGGGCCCCCGGAGTAAACATGACCCGCATGCAGGCGCGCGAGACCGCGCGCGACATCCTCCATATCGTCCCGCTGGTGATGCGAACCGTCGCCGCCGAGCTGCGCGCCCAGGGCGAGCTGCCTGCGCCCGCGCATTTCGGCCTCCTCTCGATTTTGAACGAGCAGCCGCGCATGCTGTCCGATCTGGCGTCGATTCAAGGAGTCAGCCTGCCCACGATGTCGAACTCGATCACCGCGATGGTGGATCGCGGTTGGGTGCGCCGCACCGCCACCGCGCCAGGCACCGACCGTCGCGTGGTCATCATCGAAGTCACCGCGACCGGCCGGGCCGCGTTGGAACGCGTCGCCCGTGCGGCTGAGGCTCATCTGGCGGAGGTGCTGGCGCCGCTTGACCTCCCATCGCGGCGCCGGCTTCAGAACGGCCTCGGCGTGCTGCTCAAGGTCTTCGCGTCGAAGCTGCCAGCGGGTGGACCGCGCAGGGGCCAGCGAACTACCGCCAGGCGCCGCCCGTATTTATCTGAAAGCCCGAAAGGTCACGCATGACTCCTTCCACCGCGGACTCGGCGGCAGCGGCATCTGCGTCTCAGAGAGACGCGTCACCCCTGTCGCTCCCCGCGCGCGTGATCGGCATCCTCTTCTCTCCGCGCGCCACGTACGCGGATGTCTCCGCGCGGCCACGCTGGCTCGGCACCTTCCTGGTCATCGTCGCGCTGACGAGCGCCATCGGCACGGCGTTCCTGTCGACCGACATCGGCCGCAACGCTGTCGTCGATCAGCAGATCAGCCAGGCGGAGGCCTACGGCCGCCGCCTGACGCAGGACCAGATCGATCGCGTCGAGCAGATGTCGCAGTACTACAAATACCTGACGCCGGTCTTGCAGACCGTTGGGCTGACGATCGGCGCGCTGCTCATCAGCGGGCTGGCGTTCGTCGTGTTCAATGCTGCGCTGGGCAGTGACGCAAGGTTCAGGCAGACGTTCGCCGTCGTCGTGCACTCGGGCGTGGTGCTGGTCGTGCAATCGATGTTCTCCACGCCGCTGGCGTATGCGCGGGAGACGCTCTCGGGCGCGACCAACCTGGGCGTGTTTGCGCCGTTTCTCGACGACAACTCATTTGCCGCCCACGCGCTCGGCGCCGTGGACCTCTTCATCGTGTGGTGGATCATCAGCCTCGCGATCGGCCTCGGCGTGCTGTACCAGAAACGAACCGGCCCCATTGCGACTACCCTGATCGTCATCTACGTCGCGATCGGGATCGTCATCGCCGCCTTCAAAACCGCGGTGTCAGGAGCGTAGATGCCACGCAAGAATATCCTCATCGCGGTCGGCGTGGTGCTCGTGGGCGCCGCTGTCGTCGCGGCGAATCTGTACCTCAAGAAGGACAAAGGGCTCGCAGTCACGGCCGAGCTGATCAAGGCGCGCGATCTCGAAGCGATCGTCTCCGCTTCAGGCAAGATTCAGGCGAAACGGACCGTGAACATCAGCAGCGACACTGTCGGCCGTGTGGTGAACCTCGCCGTGAACGAGGGCGACCGGGTGAAGAAAGGTCAGTTCCTGCTCCAAATCGACCCGAAGACGCTCCGATCGCGGGTCGACAACGGCACCGCCTCGCTCAGAGCCGCGGAGGTGACCCTTGAACAGATGCGCCAGTCAGTCGAGACGGGCCAGGCGCAGCTCGAGTTGACGCGGCAGAATCTCAAGCGCCAACAGGATCTGTGGACGCAGCAGCTCACGACGCGAGAGTTGCTGGACAAGGCGGTCAACGACGTGAAGGTCGCGGAGTCAACGCTCGCCGAGCGCGAGAAGACCGCGAACGCACAGGCGAGCCGCATCGCGCAGGAACGCGCCAACCTCGACAGCGCGCAGTATGACCTGAGCAAAGTCCGCATCGAGTCGCCGATCGACGGCATCGTCACCGCCAGGAGCATCCAGGAAGGCGAGATGGTGATGATCGGCACCATGAACAACGCCGGAACGGTGTTGATGACACTGGCCGACATGTCGACGATCCAGGCGGAGATTGAGGTGGACGAGACCAACGTGCCCAACGTGCAGATCGGACAAGTGGCCAAGGTGACCATCGACGCCATCCCTGACAAGTCGTTCCGCGGACACGTGACCGAGATTGGCAACAGCCCGATTCAGGCCGCAGCCGGCACGACCAGCACGCAGGCGACCAACTTCAAGGTGAAGGTGGTGCTCGACGAAGACGTGCCCGAGGTGCGGCCAGGTTTCACCTGCACGGCCGACATCACCACGGCGAGGCGGAAGAACGTGGTCGCCGTCCCGATTCCGGCCGTGGCAGTGCGCGAGCTGGTGTACGACGCGAACGGCCAGGCAATCAAAGCGCCGAAGACCGACAACCGCCGTCGAACCCCGGAGCCGGTCGCGTCGGCGGCGGAGCTCATGCCGGGCCAGACGCGCAAGGAGACCGAGGGCGTCTTCGTCCTGCGCGCGAGTAAAGCGGAGTTCGTGCCGATCAAGATGGGGATTGCCGGCGACAAGTACTTCGAAGTGACCGGCGGCCTGCAGGCAGGCGATCAGGTCATCACCGGCCCGTACAACTCGGTCCGCGGCATGGCGGACGGCGACGCGGTGAGAGTCGACAGCAAAAAGCCGAAATGAACAAGCTCCTGGAATCGGCGAGCATCGCGCTCGACGCCATCTGGTCTGCGAAGCTCCGGTCACTGATGACCGTCCTCGGCAACATCGTGGCCGTGACATCCATCATCGCGGTTGTGTCGCTCATCCAGGGGCTGAACTCGTCGGTCAAGCAGGCGATCCTCAACCAGGCCGGCGCCGATTCGTTCAACATCCAGCAGTATCCGGTCACGCGCAGTGACGAGGAATTCGAGAAGGTCCGCGGCAACCCGCGCGTCACGCTCGACGACGCCCGGGCGATCCGCCGGTACGGGAGCGAGAACATCGCCGCCGTCATGGCCGATTCGACGGGCAACGGACGCATCACGTATCGAGACAAGTCCATTGACAACACCCGGATACAGGGCGTGACGGGAGACTACGTCAACTTTTCGAGCTTCGATGCCGAGCGCGGCCGTCTCATGAGCGCAACCGAGGTCGACAGCGCACGGCCGGTCGCGGTCGTCGGCTGGCAGACCGCCGATCGCCTCTTTGGCGCCGACGTCGATCCCATCGACAAGATCATCCAGATCGAGGGCGTGCATTTCCGCGTGCTCGGCGTCAGCGCCAAGCGCGGCTCGCTCCTCGGCCAGTCGCAGGACGAGTTCGCGATCATCCCGCTCGGTCAGTTCCGGATGATGTTCGGTTCCCGCCGGACACTGTCGCTGAGCGTCAAACCGCGCGATCTCGCACAGATCGCGCCCGCGATCGACGATGCGACAATCGCGCTGCGGTCGGCGCGCCGGCTCAAGCCGCGGCAGGGCGAGAACTTCGGCATCTTCACCGCCGACACCATCCTCGACATCTATCATTCCGCGACCAACGGGATCTTTGCCGTGCTCGTCGGCGTCGTGGGATTGTCGCTCGTCGTCGGTGGCATCGTGATCATGAACATCATGCTGATGGCGGTCACCGAGCGCACCCGCGAAATCGGGTTGCGGAAAGCGCTCGGCGCGAGGCGGTCGGACATCATGGCGCAGATGCTCACCGAGTCGGTCGTGCTGTCCGTCTTCGGCGGTGTGATCGGCACGGCGTTCGGGATCGCCATCGCCCTGACGATTGCATCGTTCACGCCGATACCGGCGGCCGTCGAGGCGTGGTCGGTTGCGCTCGGGATCGCCATCACGGCGCTCGTCGGTCTCTTCTTCGGGTTGTATCCGGCGATGCGCGCCGCGCGGCTGGATCCGATCGAAGCGCTGCGGCGGGAATAGGCGTGGCCATCCGGCTCGGCCTCGTCACCGAAGTCATCGCCATGGCGTTCGACACGGTGCGCAGCAACAAGATGCGCTCCGCGCTGACCGTCCTCGGCGTCGTCATCGGCATCACGTCGATTGTCGGGATGACGGCGATGATTCGTGGCTTCGACCAGTCGCTCCGCGACATGATCGGCGCGATCGGGCCCAACACGATCTTCGTCCAGCGCTTCGGCGTCACCAGCTTCGCGAGCGGCGCCGAGCTGAAGGACCTGCTCAAGCGGCCCAACATCACGATTTCAGACGCGCGGGCGGTCGAGGAGCTCGCGCCGTCGATTCAGCTGGTCGACATCCAGCTCGGCGCGGGCGGACCGCCGACCCAACGCCGCGTGTTCTACGGCAAACAGAAAACCAAGCCGCTGATCGTCTTCGGCACCACGGAGAACTTCGCCGCCGGTACGAAGATCCCGATCGCTGCGGGGCGGTTCTTCAACGGTACCGAGGTGCAATATCGCAAGAATGTCGTGGTGCTCGGGAACACGCCCTACCAGCTGCTGTTCCAGGCCTTGGGAACCGATCCCGTCGGCAAGCTCGTCCGCATCGGCAGCGAGCGGTTCGAGGTGGTTGGCGTGTTCGACAAGAGGCCGGCGGCGGGCGGCTTCAACCTCGGCCAGGATGACTTCACCGTCATTCCGTACACGGCGTACCAGCGCGTGTTCGGCCTGAACCCGGTACGCATCACCCGGACGGCGTCGATCATGCCGATTCAGATCGCCATGATCCCGCGCGATGGCGTGCGGCAGGCCGATGCCATCGCGGACGTCCAGCGGGTGATGCGGATTCGGCACGGCCTGCGGCTCGACCAGCCGGACGATTTCGACATCCTCACACAGGACGCGTTCCTCAAGCTCTGGGACCAGATCAGCGAGGGGACGTTCTTCGCGCTCATCGTCATCTCATCCATTGCACTCATGGTGGGCGGGATCGGCGTGATGGCGATCATGTCCATCTCGGTCACCGAGCGGACACGTGAGATCGGCGTGCGAAAGGCGCTCGGGGCCCGGCGCGCGGAGATTCTGTTCCAGTTTCTGATGGAAGCGGCGTTCCTCACATCGCTCGGCGGCGTGCTGGGCATCGCGCTGGGGAGCGCCATCGGCTGGACCGTGCACCTGGTCTCGGGCTTCCCCATCTCGCTGCCCTGGTGGTCGTTCGCGATTGGGCTCGGCTTTTCCGCGTCGGTGGGCCTCTTCTTCGGGATGTGGCCGGCCTTCAAGGCGTCGCGCCTCGATCCAATCGAAGCATTGCGCTACGAATAGCGATGGCTGCCGCGATCTGGCTCGTGGCGATCGTCCTGCTCGTGATCGCCGTGAGGCGCACGCGTCGCGGCCGGCGACGGCTCGGCGGGGTCGGGCCCGCCGCCGCTGGCACGCTGGACGCATTCCTGGGTCAAGACAAGCGCAACGCCATCGAAATCATCGTCGAGGACCGCGCGGCAGCGCGAGACCCCGAAGACCGCGAAGGGAATCTCCCCGACCTCGAAGCGCCCGGCAAACCGTAAATCCTCAAATCGTTAAATCCTCAGATCCTCAAATCCTCAGATCCTCAAATCCTGATTGAGGAGGGAGGCCTTGCGGTGTCGCGCAGGCGCAAATATGATGCGCCTTATGAAGGTCTATGACGCCGCCACCATCAGAAACGTCGCCCTCGTCGGTCACAGCGGCTCCGGCAAGACCCAGCTCACCTCCGCCATTCTCTCCGACAGCAACATGGTCAACCGGTTCGGCAAGGTCGACGATGGCACGACCGTGACCGATTACGACGAGGAAGAAATCGCGCGGAAGCACACGTTGTCAGCCGCTTTGGCATACGCGGAATGGAACCGCCAGAAGATCAACCTCATCGACACGCCCGGCATCGGCAACTTCCTGAGCGAGGCGCGCGCGGCCCTGCAGGTGGCCGACGGCGCGCTCGTCGTCGTGGACGCCGTCTCTGGCGTGATGGTCCAGACCGAGAAAGTGTGGGCGATCGCCGACGAGCTCGGGCTCCCGCGCATCATCGTCCTCAATCGGCTGGACCGGGAGCGCGCCAGCCTGGAGCGATCGCTGGCGTCGCTGCGCGACACGTGCAGCCGCGCGGTGATCCCCATTCAGCTGCCTATCGGAGAGGAAAAGGGTTTGAGAGGTGTCGTCGACCTGGTGACGAGAAAAGCGTACACGTTCCAGACCGACGAGAGCGGCAAGTTCAGCGAAGCCGCAGTGCCCGCGGAGATGACGGCGGACGTCGACCGAGCGCGCGAGGCGCTGATTGAGATGGTCGCCGAGAACGACGAGCAGCTGATGGAGAAGTTCTTCGAGGCCGGGACGCTCGGCGATGACGAGCTGGTGGCCGGCCTGCGCACCGCGACTCTCGGAGGCAAGCTCTACCCGGTCGTGTGTACATCGGCGCTGCTCAATATCGGCGTGCCCCAGCTGCTCGACGCCGTGCTCGCGTATCTGCCGTCCCCAGCGGACCGGCCGTTTCGCGGCATCGGCCCGCAGGGCGCCGAAACGCTGCGGCCGGCGGACGACAAGGCACCCGCCGCCGCCTTTGTCTGGAAGACCATTGCCGATCCCTTTGCGGGCCGCATCACGATGTTCCGGGTCGTCTCCGGGTCGTTGAAAGCCGATTCTAATTGCCACAACAAGACGCGGGATACGGCAGAGCGATTCGGCCACCTGCTGCTGCTGCAGGGCAAGACACAGACGAGCGTGCCCGACATCAAGGCCGGCGATCTCGGCGCGGTCGCGAAGCTGAAGGATACGCTCACGAACGACACGCTCGGCGACAAGGGCGACGCGGTCTCCTTTCCGCCGGTAAAGTTCCCCGAGCCAGTACTCTCCTACGCGATCGAGCCGAAGAGCCGCGGCGACGAGGACAAGATCAGCACATCGATGCACCGCCTCGAGGAAGAGGATCCGTCCATCCGCTACAGCCGCGATCCGCAAACCAAGGAGCTGCTGCTGTCGGGCCAGGGGCAGCTGCACATTGAGGTCACCGTCGCCAAGCTGAAGCGCCGGTTCGGCGTCGACGTCAACCTGAAACCACCGCGGATTCCCTACCGCGAGACGATCAAGGCGGCGACCGAAGCGCACGGACGCCACAAGAAGCAGACCGGGGGCCACGGCCAGTTCGGCGACTGCAAGATCAAGGTCGAGCCCCTCCCTCGCGGGGCCGACTTCGAATTCGTCGACGACATCTTCGGCGGCTCGATCCCACGGCAGTTCATTCCTGCCGTCGAAAAAGGGATCCAGGATGCGCGCGTGCGTGGCTATCTCGCCGGCTATCCAATGGTCGACTTCCGGGTGACCGTCTTCGACGGCTCGTACCACGACGTGGACTCCAACGAGCTGTCCTTCAAGCTCGCCGGCTCGCTCGCCTTCAAGGATGCCATGACGCGCGCCCGACCGACGATCCTCGAGCCGATCATGAATGTCGAGGTCTACGCGCCGTCGGACTTCGCCGGCGACTTGATGGGCGATCTCAACGGACGACGAGGGCGGATTGGAGGGATGGACACGCGCGGCGCCACCACAGTGATTAAAGCCCAGGTGCCGATGGCGGAGATGCTCACCTACGAGCAACACCTGACCTCGGCGACCGGCGGCCGAGGTTCGTACCACATGGAGTACTCACACTACGATGAGGTGCCGGCGCACCTCCAGGCGAAGATCGTTGCGGTGTTCAAGGCTGAACGTGCCGGCGTTGAGGTCGAGGAAGTCTGACGCGGGAGCTGAGACGCTGAGACGGACCGAAGACTCTGAGACGGGCCGAAGACTCATGGCCGCGTGCAGTTGCCTACGCCCTCGATT
>DASZFS010000241.1:0-8199 GCA_035939575.1 Vicinamibacterales bacterium
GGCCATCAAGGCGGCCTGGGGCCGCTACCTCTACGGTCAGGGCGGCGGGGCGGCCCGGAACGTCGACCCCTCGACCGCCATCACGACGCAGGCCTCGCGGTCGTGGAACGATGCGAACCACAACTACGTGCCCGATTGCAACCTGGCCAATTTCACCGCCAACGGCGAATGCGGCGCGCTGAACAACACCAACTTCGGCCAGTCCACCCCTCTCCTGAGCTACTCGCCGAACGCGAGCCAAGGCTGGTTCAACCGCGAGTACAACTACCAAACGTCGATCCAACTGCAGCAGGAGCTGCGGCCGGGCGTGGGACTGGCCGTCGGCTACTTCCATACGTCGTGGGGCAACCTGACGGTGATTCAGAACCTGACGGATCCGACAGCGGCCAATTTCAACAATCTGTGCGTGACCGCGCCGAGCGATCCGCTGCTCGGGTCCGTCTCCGGACAGCAGGTCTGCGGGTATTACGCACCGAAGACGTTCGCGGCCCCGACCTATCAGATCGGCAAAGCCACGGACCTGGGCCTCGGCACGCCGACGGAGAGCTACAACGGCGTGGACATCGGGTTCAACGCGCGGTGGGGCAAAGGTGCTCTCGTTCAGGGCGGCGTCAGCATCGGGCGTGAGACAGTCGACTTCTGTTATGCCAACGGCCATCCCGAGCTGTCGCCAGCCAACATTCCAGGCGTGTTCATTTACGGTGGCGCGATCTACGGGTTCCCCGTCTATCCCCAGGGAACGACCAACGGCACCAGCTACTGCCACATCACCTCGTCCTGGTGGGACGGGATTGGCTCGCAGGCGAAGCTCCAGGCCGTGTATCCGTTGCCGCTCGATTTCCAGGTGAGCGGGACGTTCAAGACGCTGCCGGGGATTCCCATCACCGCGACGCAGTACTCGTTCCAGCCTCAGGGCGCGACACTGCAGTACGGGTTCCTCCCGGCGGCCCTCATTCCGAATGCCGCCGCCGGCGCGGCGATCGGGACGCAGTTCGATTCCCGGCTCTACGAAACGGATCTCCGGCTGACCAAAGCCATCAAGCGCGGGAGCACGCGGATCCTCGGCATCGTGGATCTCTACAACGCCTTCAACAACCGTGTGTCGCAGGCGAACCTGGGTACCATCGGCACACCCGGCGCGTTTCTCACGCCGACGCAGTTGCTGGGCGGCCGCCTGTTGAAGCTCGGCGCGCAGGTCACTTTCTGAGAGAAAGACGACCGGCGGCGATCCGCCGGTCGTCTCGTCGTGCCGAACGAAAGCATCGTTGCCTCCGGTCTACTGGTTATTACCCGTTTTTTACCGACAAATTGAACGGTCACGCGCAGGCGGAAACCCGCGAATAGACCCTCTCGAATGCCGCTTGGACCAGACGGAAGGATCTACACCGAGAACGACGGAATTCTCTTTGCAGTCGGCGAGCGATAGGTCGCAGTGCGCGCGGGCCCCGACGCGATCGTCGAGGCCCGCGCGAGAAGCGGCGCTCACGCCTTCGAACGAAGAACTCTCATTCTCCGTGTGGCGCGTCAGACGGGCGGGCGCCCGATTACTGACCGTTCTGTCCGTTACCGAAGTCGTTGTCGTCTGTAAAGACCAACACACCGACATTGCTAACCGGCACGAAACTGTGATTGTAAACGCTATCCGCAGCGACGGAGTGACTGAACTGCGCCGGCGGGGGCGTGAAGTGGCCGCTCCATGGGAGTGTAGCGATCACACTGTAGAACGGTGCTGAGGAGGAAGCTACTCCATTGACCACCGGGGTCCCGAAAATCCCACCAAAATACACGCGCTCGTCTCCGGAGTTGTACCAAATCTCGTCCGCAGGACCTATGCCCGTAACGGTGGTCACGCGCGTAAAGCTGCTGATATCGACCACATCACCGCAGCTCGTAATCAGCCGCTGGCCAGGGATAAGGGCCAGTCCCGCCGGGCTGCACGTGGTCGCGAATGAACGCGTAATCCGGTGCGCCCATCCCACACTGAGTCCTCGATGCCCGTGGCGGCGGGGCCATCTGAGTTCCGCTTGGTGCCAAACGGAGTATCTGGACCGACGTGTTGGACCCGGCAGGGATGCTTGTGACGCCAGTCGCGGGATTCCTCTGCTCTGCAAACGGTGTCGTCTTGAGGGTGAGGGTGGTCCCGTCCCAGCGCGCTTCCGTCTTCTCGTCAATATCACGACCAAAAGTAGACGCTTCATGATCGTCTGCTCATATCTTGTCGCCCCATAGCCGTCAATCGTCGTCTCGAGAGGCGCGTGCCCGCAGGTCTCGCACACCGCAGTCCAGGAATCGCCTCCACACCGTTTTCGGGCGTTGAGCACGGCATCGGCCCCGACTGAATCGACCTGTAGAAAAATCCAGTATCAGATCTGGTGTTTTGATGTGTCTTGGGGCGAGGCGAGCGCCTAGGCTGAGCCTCGAATCGCACACTGACGAACATGCCGCAGTTGAGCCAGGGGGAGGCGCGTCCTAACGTCTCTTACGTCAATCGTCACGCAGAAGCGCAAGGAGGAGGGTGCCACGATGAAGAGGATTGCAATCGCGTTGGGAGCCTTGACCGTCAGTGTGATCGTCCTTGGCCCTGTGCGGCACCAAGTCCTGCACGCACAGGATTCTTGGGGTGAGGATGATCATGATCGTAATCGCGATCATGATCAGATCGTCTCAATCGATCGATTTGTCCCGTTCCTTTCGACATCGCTGGCCAATCAGGGTGATCAGGCGCATCTGTTTCTGCGGGAGAAATTCCGCCGCGGTCGACGTCACTTCAGAGGCGTTGTCCTGATGGTCGCTGGCGCGACGACGCCGGTGGTGCCAAGCCTTGATCTGCCGTTCGAGAACTACAGCTTCATGGGTTTTCTCGCCAAAGCCGGCTTTGATGTCTTCGCAATGGATTTGCAAGGCTATGGCTTATCGGCGCGACCCCGAATGGACGACCCGTGTAATACGCAACCGCCTCAACAGTCATTACTGATCCCATATCCCTTGGCGACACCGTGCAAGCCGCCGTACCCGTTCAAGATGGCCATTCAGTCGGACTGGGATGAAATTGATCGCGTCGTTGATTACGTGCGCCAGTATCGAGGTGTCGACAAGGTCAACCTGGTCTCGTGGTCGCGCGGAGGCCCGCGGACAGGAGGCTACGCCTCGCAGCATCCCGAGAAAGTGGAGAAGCTGGTGCTGTATTCGCCGGCCATGTATAACCGGACAGGGCCAAGCGATCCACCGCCGCTGCCGGAGCCTGGCTTTCTGATGCAACTGGCCTCGATCGCCAATACGTTCGCCACTTGGGATGGGCAAGTGCATTGCGAGAACCAGTTTCAACCCGATATTCGGGAGACGATTGCCGACACCATCCTGGCATTCGATCCGCTCGGGAGCACATGGGGCGACGGGAGTCTGTCGCGAGCGCCACTTCAAAATACGTTGTGGGGCTGGAATTTCAGTGCTGCACAGGGGATCGTCGCGCCGACACTCATCATTCACGGTCAACTCGATACCCAGGCGCCGGAGCCGCTGCAACGCGACCTCTTTGCGGATCTGGGCACTGACCAAAAGGTCTTCGTGAGTGTCCAATGTGCCGCGCACCAGCTCGTGTGGGAGAATCAGCACATGATCCTGTTGCGGGCGACCGCCGAATGGCTCCGTGCAGGGACATTCGCCGACCAGAGTTCCGGATCGTTCTTTGTGGACACGAATGGCGAGGTGCATCCCGAGTGACGTTCGTGGCACGAAACGTAGACCAGGTGTCTCCGTGCTCGTCGACGTGAATTGTGGGGGCAATGTTGGCAAACGATTTCGGAAAAAGGAGTTGGAAATCCTCTGCTGATCAGGCGGGAAGATGGGTTCAGGTTGACCCCGCTAAAGTCGGCCGAAAGCTCCCAACGAGCCGGCGCGCAGCGCAAGAGAGGGCCGCGACGGCAGTCGCTTGACCGGCGTCAACCGCCAAAGAGGCCGAGCACGTTGGGTTCGAAGCAAACGGCTGTACGAAGTCTGGCGCCTGCGAAGCCACCCAAAGAGTTCGCGGGTTCAGCTCGGCCTCGGCCGCGGAGACCTTCTGAACGAGTTGGAAATACTGGCGATTCCATGCCGGATGGCCGCTCGCCGTTCCGTGGTGCCGGACGTCGTCGTACGTCGTCGGCCAGACCCGTCGCCAGCCATGGCCTCGAGGCCCTGCAGCATTACCGCCGCGACTACGACGCGCGGTTGAACGACTTCAAGGCTGTGACGGCGGTCGTTGTGTCCCAGTCGTTGGAAACCGCGGCCCCGCTGACGGGGCCCACCGCGTGCCAGCGTCCGTTTCTCTCGAATCGCTCGTACACATGACCGTTGATTTCAGCGAATGAGGGACGCCGCAGGTCACGCAGTGTCCAAAGGGCACCAAAAATGAGCATCAGCAGTAGACCGACGCCGACAGGTCTGCTCATGAACCCATTCCTCAATTGCCTGCTACCCGCTGTGGCTCGGCCGGAGGCAAATCGGCGTAGGGTTGGACAACGGACGACTGGCGGTTGCTCCCAAAGTTCAATTCTGTCCGGCTACCAGAGCGTGACCTTAGTCAGGCGCCTACTTTGGGTGAAGGCGGTTCACGCCGAAAAGAATGATCACAAGCGCCAGCATGATCAGCAATTCCGGCAGCCCGACCCTCGGCAGCCCCTTGGCCGTTGCAGCGAGGACAGGTCATTGTCGCAGGCGTTCCAAGTCGCGCGCACCCGCGCAGTCACCCAAAACGCGTTCAGTGGGGCGTCAGCGTCCACGTGAAGCCGGTTGTTGAGCACGCGGTAAGGCTGTCGCACGGGAAGCCGAGTTTCCAAAGACCCATGGCACCGTCGAACGTGCCCTGGAAATTCCCTTGGTTGTCGGTCTGGCCAGAGATCACACCGCGGCTATAGATCACGGACGCCACCTGCGTCTTGTTCGCCGTCAGCGTCTCCAGTCCGTCGGCCGTGCCAGAAATGCTGCCCACCAGCAGACGGCCTGTTCGTTGCAGTTCGACCACGAGCGGGCCAGAGAAATCATAGTGAGCCCTCAGAAGCGTGAACCGTAGCGTCCCAGCGTCGTTTACCGCCAGAGGGCCGTCATACGAAAAACCCGCCGTGGTCCATCCGTTGTCCCAGCAGGGGGTGTTATTCACATAGTGGGTTAAGCACCACGAGGGCGAACGGACGACGAGTGTGTAACGATAGGTCCCGGCTTCAGGAAATACGGTCGTGAATGCTTGCGCAGACGAATACGCGCTCGTCACGCCCTTCATGGTATCGCTCGCCTGCGCCCGCCAGAAGTACGTGACCCCCGACGTCAGATCGACGCTCGGAATGAAGGACGTCAGCGTGGCGGCCTCCGGTACGATCCCGGTGGCCACGAGGTTGTTGAACGCCGCGTCCGTGGCAACGTCGAAGCGATACGTGATGCTGGCCGGCGGCCCTGTCCGGGCTACATTCGTCACGGTGAACGTCGGCCGCTTGTGGGGAAACGTGTCCGCGAGCGGCTGAATGGGCACCGGCGCCTGGATCACGAGCTGAGGGCCGATGCTGAACCTCGCCGGCGACGAGTACAGGCCCGGGTTATTGCCGGCTGCTGTCTTCACACGCCAGTAGTACGTCGTCGCGGGACTGAGATGGTCAAGCGTGAGAGTGACTTGGCCAGTCGCCCCTGCGGCGACCGTCTGCGTCGTGACGAGAGTTGCGAACGCCGCGTCGGTTGCCACCTCGAGCGTGTTCGTTGATGTCGCCCCACCTGTCGCCACGCCGGTCGTAACGACGAGCGTCACCGGCTGGCTGTAATAGGAGAAGCTGCTACCGTTCGACGGCGACGTGGGTTGGGCCGCAGCAACAGAGACGCCCGGCCCAGTCGGCGAACTGCACGCGGCGGCTGCGATCACCCAGCAGATCGTGAACACCGTCCAAAGTGAGCGAGGTTGACGTCGCATATCGGCAACGTGCCTCCAGCAAGAGCGAGACCACGACCAACGCCGATGGGGACGGGGCCGATTATTGGGGGCGTCGCGCTGGCGTGTGGTCGCAGAGCCGCAGCGGCCGTGGCGAAATGTCCACAGCGGTCGCCGCCGCGTTGGGGACAGGTCATCGACACCAAATCATCGCTCCTGGCAACCGTCGCAGGCAAGGTTTCCGCGGGCTGGCGCCTCGACCTGGGGCGTGTCCAAGTCGACCGCCGCGCGCTGGGTGAACGCGGGACGGGCGCTGGTGTCAGTGGCTCATCACCCAGACCGCGACGTTGACGCCGAGCGCGTACCCCATCGGTGAGAACCGTTGAAAGTAGTCGGGATTGTCGCCCTCCCGCTCCCAGCTGTCAGACGTGTCGCAGTTGAGGCTCACTAGTACCATGAGCCGGCCGTTCTCCCCGACGATCGCGTACAGGTGCGGGGGACCGGCTCCGAACTCGTCGGCGCGGCCGCCGCTTCGGCGCCACGATTCGATGCTTGGGATCTGCGGGATCTCGGACACGTGGTAAAGCACTGACAGGAGGGGGTGACCCGGCGTGATTTCCACAATCGGGTACTCCGGAAGAATCCTGACCAGGTTCGCCCTGATGTATTCCCAGTCGGCGTCGGTCCAGTTGTCATCCTCCCAGAGGAAGCCGCCTTTGAGGAAGTACTGGCGTAGCGTAACGGTCTCCTCTGGAGTGAAATCGTAGTTCGCAGCCCCCTGCATTTTCAGGAACGGACAATGGAAGAGGTCCGGATCCTGGAGCGTGACCTGGGCGAATCCGGGGTCGCCGTTCGCCCAGCGGCTGAGCGAGACCGTGGTGAGTTCCTCCAAGCGACTCAGGAAGTTAAAGTCCGAGGCGGGGTAGTCGTCCCACCATCCGGTCTTGCGCTGCCGGCGAGTGCGCTCGTACCGCAGGCGACAGAACGTAAAACCGCGCTGGATATCGGGGAGTCCGTAGTTCACCGGTGTGCTTCTCTGCTGGGCGTATCGCATGATCGTGACCTGCTCGGAAACCGCACGAAGCGACGCTGCCAGGGTGACGGCGAGGAACAGGGCGACCGCAGTGTGCCAACGTAAGCGGAGATTCGATCTGGGGACTTTAACAGATGTCATCGCGTGCGGCCTGTTCTTGTGGGTCGGTTTCGGCGATAGACGTCAGTGAGCACGGCAAAATTGTACTGCCGGTTGTCGAGCCACGCGAGATCGATGTACCTGTGCATGGCGAATTCCTGATTCCTCAGCATTTTCTGGATTTCGCTAGCTTGTTACGATGTGCCATGCGCGAGCTGGCGGTCCTGGTGCTCCACCTCCTCGCGACCGTCGCCCGGCTCGCTGGTCCGGGCGGGGCGCGTGCCGTGGTGGCCGAGTCCATACTGGGGAAGCAGCAGCTGCTGATGCTCAATCGCTCCCGGCGACGTTCACCCAACCTCCGCCCGAGCCGGCTGGTCCGCGCCGCCGTCGCCCTGAAACCGTCAACCCTCCTGCGCCTCCATCGAGCGCTGACGATGCGGAAATATCGACGGCTGTTCTCATCGCCGACGCGCAAGAAGCCGGGCCCGAAGGGCCCCAGCCAGGAGCTTATCGCCGCCGTTGTCGACATGAAACAGCGGAATCCGACGTGGGGGTGTCCGCGAATCGCGCAACAGATCACCTTGGCCTTCGGCATTCCCTTCTGTGGAGCGTGGATCTGTTTCGGTGCAAATCGGCCATCCTCTGCGCCCATGGGGTGGTCGTGGTGATGGACCAATGCACCCGTCAAATCGTGGGCTTTGGCGTACACTGCGGCGCGGTGGATGGTGTGGGGGTGTGTCGCATGTTCAACCGAGCGACGTGTGGCCACATCTCACCGATGTACCTCAGCTCGGACCACGACCGGCTGTACCAGTACCACCGATGGCAGGCGAACTTGCGCATCCTCGACGTGGAAGAGATCAAGACGGTGCCGCACTGTCGTGGGCTCTATCACACGCCGATGGCGGCGTGAGATGAGTCTGCGACGCATGCGGCCGGCACCCTGCGAAGGCGGTCGGGACTGTCGAGGAATTGAACCCAGTCGTATCCTCGTTCGTGAGTGAACCAGCGCGGAACACGTAATGCGAGTTCATGAAGTTCGTCCGCACGTCCTTGCTGCTCACGATTGGGAATTCGCCACGGACAGGTCTGTCGCGCGCGGAATACCAAGCTGCAGCGCGACAGGCGCGCGGGCTATCGCTGGATCGCGACGACCACACCAGAAGGATGACAACGATGG
>DASZFS010000242.1:0-25817 GCA_035939575.1 Vicinamibacterales bacterium
TGCCAACTGTTGAGAACCTTGATTCTTGGGGCGAGGCACCTGCACGCGGATCATGAGTCTTCAGCCCGGCTCGCGAGGCAACTGCACGCGACATGAGTCTTCAGGCCGGTTCTCAGCCTCTTGGGCGAGGCAACTGCACACGGCCATGAGTCTTCGGCCCGGCTCGCGAGGCAACTGCACGCGACCACGAGCCATGAGCCCCCAGTCGCATTCTCAAACTCCGGTTTCAGGCAGCCGTTCGGTCGGGTCGATCGCCAGCCACGCAAACGCCCCGCATGCGTACACGCCGGCGGTCACGTAGAACGGGAACGTCCACGAGTGCCAGCGATCGACGGCCACGCCGACCACGAGCGGCCCCACGAGCCCGCCGAGGTTGCCGAGCGTGTTCATGCAACCCGTCATCACGCCCGCGTGGTCGGGGGCAACGTCCAGCGGGACGGCCCAGCACGCGCCGAGCGCCAGGTCCGCTGACGCAAGCGCGAGCGCGATGAGAACCGCCTTGGCGACGGCCGCCGGTGCGATTGTGGACGCAAGCAGGAGCAACGCGCAGGTCAGGAAGGCCGCGAACCCGAGATGGCACCGGCCGACGCGCAGACCATGCGTGCGCGCCAGCCGGTCGGTCAGCCACCCGCCGCCGACGTCGGCTACTCCGGCGAGCAGGAAGGGCAGCGCGGCGAAGAGCCCGCTGCCAAACCGGGAGAAGCCAAGCACGACGAGCAGGTAGGTCGGCAGCCAGGTGAAGTAGAAGTAGAGCCCATAGCCAAACGCAAAATACATCGCGCAGATCGCGTAGAGATTGCGTCCGCCAAGGAGCTCCCGCCACGGCGTCCGCGTCTCGACCGCGGGCGCGCCGTCCTGCTGAATCCACGCGAGCTCCTCGGGGCCGACGCCGGGGTGATCCTCGGGGCGATCCCGATACCAGGCATGCCACGCGCCCGCCCACAGGAGGCCGAGCGCGCCAAAGAGGACGAAGCTGGTCCGCCATCCCCAGCGCGCGATGAGCACGAGCGCGATTGGGGCGGACAGCATGCCCCCCAACCGCGAGCCCAGAAACAACACGCCGTTCGCGCGCCCACGCTCGCGCCGCGGAAACCAGCGGGAGAAGCTCCGCGCGACGTTCGGGAAGGCGCCCGCCTCGCCCGCGCCGAACAGAAACCGGATCGCGACCAGCGACTGAAACCCCCGCGCCGCGGCGGTCAGCATCGTGAACGCGGACCACCAGAGCACGATGCGGGTCAGCACGCGGCGCGGTCCCTTCACGTCTCCGAGCCAGCCTGACGGCACCTCGAACAGCGAGTACGCAAGCGTGAACGCGCCAAAGACGACGCTCATCTGCAGGAACGACAGCTGCAGGTCAGCCATGATCGCCGGCGCCGCCGCCGAGATGCAAATGCGATCCAGGTAGGTGACTACAGCGAGGAGAAACGCGAACGTCAGCACGCGTCCGCGCGCGGCCCGGGCCATGGTGCCCGATGCTAGGGTGCGCCGGGGGGCGGGACGCGCCGCCTCGTTGCCTGCTCGAACGCGAATGCGAGCTCGATGAGGCGCGGCTCGCTGCAGGCCATCCCGGTGAAGCTGACGCCCATCGGGGCGGGCTTCGCGTCGAAGCCCACCGGGAACGGCGGGGTCGGCGCGTTGGGCACGAGCGCGAACGGGACGATGACGGTTGGATAGCCAGGTTTCGCGGCAATGGCCGCGCCGCCGGCGCCTGGGAACAGGATCGCGTCGAGCCGCTCGGCCTTCATGATCTCGTCGATGCCGTGCGTGCCGCCAAGCCTGATGTCCTTCGCACGGTCGGCCTCGTACCGCGCGCGGTCTTTCTCGACGTCCATCTCATCGGAGATCTCGAGGTTCGACTGGCCGTACTTGATTGCGCCTGCTTTCTCGTGAGCCTTGTTCCAGGCCACGAGCGCCCCGAGCGTTCGAAGCGGCGCCGCGCTCCCGAGTGAGTCGAGCCAGTGGTTGAAGTCACGCTTCATGCCGTACTTCAACACGACCGAGCAATCCTGGTCCTTGCCCCTGGCGTTGTTGACGCCCGAGCATTGACCCCACTTGTTGAAGTTGTTGCCCGGATCGGGATCGACCACGCTCGGGATGTCGGCGGGATCGATGACTGTGGCGCCCTGCTGCCTGATTACCGCAATCGCGTCTGCCATTGCCTTCTTCTGATCGGCGTTCAATCCGCCGCGCTGGGCGTTGCCGTCGGCCGGGAGCTCCTCGTAGAAGAAGGCGCGCGGGATGCCGATACGCGCGCCCTTCAGGCCGTCGCGCTTCAGGAACCTGGTGTAGTCACGGCCCGGCGCCGGCGTGCACCTCCTCGTCGCCGCGTCGTTGGGATCGGGCGCGGCGCTCTCCAGGGCGCCGAACATGATGGCCACATCGCTGACGCTCTTGGCCATCGGGCCCGCAGTGTCCTGGTCAGCCGTGATCGGGATCACGCCGTACCGGCTGATGCGCCCGACGGTCGGTTTGATCCCCGCGAGCATGGTGGCGTTGGCGGGGCTGAGGATCGAGCCCGACGTTTCCGTGCCGACGTTCCCCGCCCAGAGGTTTGCGGACGTGCCGACGCCGGAGCTCGACCCCGCGGTCCCGAGCGCAGGACGGCCATCGAAGGTCGCGTCTCGCGGGTCCTTCCTGGGATCGAAGGGGTTGTAACCCTGTCCGCCCACCGCGTTGTAGTTGCCTGGCATGGGCGTCGGCGCTCCGGCCACCCAGTTGGCAAGCTCGGTGAGCCCGGTCTTGGCGATGATGATCGCGCCGGCGTCCACCAGATTCTTCGTCAGCGTGGCGTCGTATGGCGGCACGAGATGCTCGAATGCGAGCGCGCCGCCGGTCGTCCGCATGAACGTCGTCTGCACGTTGTCCTTCAGGGCGATCGGGATGCCGTGGAGCGGGCCGCGAATCCTCCCCTGCGCCCGCTCGCGATCGCGCTCGTCCGCCAACTCGAGCGCTTTCGCGTTCACCGTGATGGCGGCGTGCAACACGTCCTCGTACGTGGCGATGCGGATCAGGTACTGGCGCACGAGATCCTTCGACGTGGTCCGGCCCTTCTCCAGCGCGCCGCGCATGTCTCCGATCGTTGCCTCGACGACCGAGAACGACGCGGCCGGTGGCGCAGGCAAGGGTTGGAACGTTGTCACCCCGGCGGCAAGGGCCAGGGCGAGCAGCACTGTTTTCATGGCCGAGATTATATGCGGCCGGTCTTGCGCGCGACGACCGCCGTGTCACCGGCGATGAGCCGCAGACGGCCGAAGGCGCGCGCCATCTGCACCTCGAAGCCGCAGCGCGCGAGCACTGCCGCCAACCGCTGCCGCTCGTAAACGCGCACGCGGTGCGTCTCATACGAGCGACGCGTCCGGCCTGCCATTGAACGCTCGATCGCCATCCGGCGCGTGAGCGTCCGGCCGGACGGGTCGACGTGCGCCCGAACGGTAATCGACCAGCCAGTCCCACGCATGGTCTTGGCCGGATAGGTCCGCCCGCGCCCCGTGTGCAGGAAGTCAAAGATCAGCACGCCACCGTCCCGCAGCGCAGCGTGCGCGCGGAGAAAGAACCGCCGAAGCGCCGGCAAGCCGCCGGGCACATACGTCAGCACTTCACCCACGCCGACAATCGCGTTACACACAGGCACTCGGGCGTCCATCAGCGAGGCGACGCGAAACCGCGCGCCGGGTGCCGTGGCCCGCGCGATCGCGATCATGGCGGGCGACACGTCGATCCCGCGGACGTCGTAGCCGCGATCGCTCAAGTACCGCGCGACGAGACCGCTGCCGCACCCGACCTCGACGATGCGCCCCATGCCGATGCCGTGCGCTCGCAGAATTCGATGGAGCTCGGGCGCGACCCGGACAGCGAACTCCCGAAACCCGGCGTTGTGGATGTACGCCAGGTCGGTCGAGTAAAGGAGGCTCAGCCTTCACCCCCGCCTTTCAGCGCGATCCACGCGGCGGTCGCGGCGGCCTTCTCGTCCGACCGCCACGGGCTTCCGAGGACTTTGCCGAACGCGTCAATCGTGCGCTTGATGTCCGCCGCATTCCGCTGGAGCCGCTGGCGCGCCGTTTCCGCCAGCCGCTTCTCGACGACGACCGCAGTTGTGACGCCGTGCGCCGCCAGCGCCGCCTCGAGCACAGTCCTGAACAGGCGGCCTTCGCTCGCATGCGCCCGGATATGCGGGTTCCCCACGGAGGCTGGATCGATGACGCTGCCGACAACCAGGCCGGCGGTCCGGCAGCCCGCGAACCCTCCGGAGGGCCCGTGCGGATCGAGCAGCGTGGCAACCGCGCGCGCGGTGGCACGCTCGATGATGCTCACGCGCTGCGCTATGGTCTTCGAATCCTCTTCTGCTGTACCGAATCCGGAGTGATAGGGCTGCCGCGTCTCCTTGATGTCCGGATCGCACAGCTCGACGACGTGGCGGCCGATTGCGGACGGGGACTCGGCGGGGCCTTTCAGCACGACGGCGATCGCGGAACCGGACTTCACGCGAAAGCCGAGCGCGATCATCGCATCAGCTCGTTGGCCTCGTCGAATGTCAGCGCGTGCGCGGTGAACGAGGCGTAGGTGCCCTTCGACTTGAGCTCGTGCGCGATGTCACGCGCCAGGGCAAGGGTGGCGCGATGCGGGCCAGACCCGACGCTCACGCGCGCCACGCCGAGCGCCTCGAGCTCCGCGATCTTCGGCGTCCCCTTCACCGCCAGCACGTTGAGGGGACCACCGATGCCGGCGACCAGGGCGCGAATCGTCTCGACGTCCCGCACGCCTGGCACGAAGACACAGTCGGCGCCGGCGGCAAGAAACGCGCGGCCGCGCTCCACGGCGACGCCCAGGCGGGTCTCGGGCTCGCCGATCGCCCTCAGGAAGACGTCGGTGCGCGCATTGATCACCACCCGGACGCCGGAGGTCTTCGCCGCCTTGGCGATCGACGCGATCTTGTCGGCCTGGAGCGTCAGCGGTTCCAGCGCGGGCGTGCCCGGCAAGCAGTCCTCGATGTTGATGCCGACCGCGCCCGCCGCGATGACGCGCAGCACGTTGTCGGCCACGGCGTCGGGCGTCGAGCCGTAGGCATGCTCGAAGTCCGCCGTCACCGGAACCGTCACGGCGCGGGCGATTCGCGCGACGGCCTCAATCATCTCGCGCTCGGGCACGACGCCGCCGTCCGGGTAGCCAAGCGCGTTGGCGACGCCCGCGCTGGTGGTCGCGATCGCCGGAAAGCCTTCAGCCTGGAAGATCCGTGCGCTGACGGCGTCCCAGGCGTTCGGCAGGACCAGGATGGGCGGGCCGTGGTGGAGCGCGCGAAGGTGTTCTGCTTTGTCTGCCATGGCTCGCTACCGAAGCGCCGCCTCCGCGTCCGCCTTGATTGCCGTCCATTCCTTCATGAGGTCGGTGAACCGCTCGTACGCGCTCGCGCCGACTTTCTGGTCGGCCTGGTTGATCTCCCGGTTCACGTTCGACAGCTGATCGACGAACATCGCGTCCTCGTATGGACCGGGCTTCGTCGTCAGCCGCTCCCAGACGTGCTGCAGCTTCGACGGATCGCCGCGCTTCGCGTCCATCGCCTGACGCACGCGCTGCTGCAGTTGACGCGCATCGGCGAGCGCGTCGCGAACCTTCAACGAGAACCGCGTCTGCTCGGCCAGATCGGCGACGGTCACGCCGTCTTTCGCCACGCGCGGGTCGATTTTCACCGCAAACGGTTCCGTTTTTGACACGCCGCCGGCGGTGAGCCTCGCGCGGTACGCGCCTGGCGCGACGAGCGGACCCTGCCCGCTGAACCCGCCGCCTTCCGCCTCACCACCGCTTGCTGGCGGTCCACCGGAGTATCGAAGATCCCACACGAATCGGTTCATCCCGATCCTGACCGGCAGCGTGCTCGGCAGCCCGCCGCTACGACGTCCACCGCCGCCGCGTCCACTGGCCGGCGTGGTGGCCGCGCTCGAGAAGGAGCGAACGGTCTTGCCTGTCGCGTCGAGAATGTCGAGCTTGAGCTCGACATTCTCGCCTGGGGCACTCGCCAGGAAGTAATCGATGCGCGCGCCGACCGGCGGGTACTCGGGCAGGTCCGGCCGGCCGGCCGACGGCACGTAGCGCGTGCGATACGTCGCCGACGGGGTGAAGAGAAACACGCTCGCGCCGTCGAATGGCTTGATCGCGGGCCGCGCCATGATGGCAGGCTTGGCAGGCGGCGTCGATGACTGGCCTGATGTACCTCTGACCGGATTCGCAGGGTTCACGAGGTTCGATGGGTCCGGGTTCGCGCCGGAGTACACCACGATCGATTGGTTCGCCGGGTTGTCGGTCGCGCGCGGGCGTGTGGGCTTCGTCACGCTCGCGGCGATCTGGCGGAGGGGCGCGATGTCATCCATGATCCAGAACGACCGTCCCATCGTCGACGCCAGAAGGTCTCCGTGGTGCACCTTCAAATCCGTGACGGGCGTCGCCGGCAGATTCATCTGCAGGGTCTGCCAGTGCTTGCCCTGATCGAACGACACGTATGCGCCCTCGAGCGTACCGGCGTACAGCAGGCCCTCCTGCTCGGGATCCTCACGGACGACATGCATCGGCTGATCGGGGGGGATCCCGTTGGTCCCGTCGGTGAGCAGCGTCCAGTGCTCGCCGAAATCGTTGGTCATGTAGAGGTACGGCTTGAAGTCGTCCAGGTACATCCGGTACACGGAGACGTACGCGGACCCGCGCCGATGCGGGGAATCTTCAATCGTGTGAACGCGGCCGCCGGGCGGCAGACCTTTCGGCGTGACGTTCTTCCATGTCTTACCGTCGTCTTTCGTCACCCACACCGGGCCGTCGTTCGATCCCGTCCAGAACACGTTGGGGTCGAGCCGCGACGCGCGCATGGAATAGAGCGCCGCATACACTTCCTCGCCGGTCATGTCGCGCGTGATTGGCTCCCCCGAGGTTACCTGCCCTTCGGGGCCGTTCGCGGTCACGTCCGGGCTGAAGCGGGTCCAGTGGATGCCGCCGTCGATCGTCTTATGCACGTACTGCGACCCGTGGTAGACGACTTTCGGATTCTGCGGAGAGATTTCGACCGGCGCCTGGCGCACGAAGCGGTACTTCATATCGCTCGGGACCTTGCCGTAACGCTGCTGCGGGTAGATCCAGTAGTGCTGCTCCTGCCCGGTGTCGATGTTGTAGCGTCCGAACTCTCCCTTGCAGTCGCCGTAGATGATCTTGCCGTCGGGGACCGTGCGTATCTGTCCGCTCTCGCAGCCTGACGCCTGGAACCAGGTCTGCGTTGGCTCGTCCATCGGCCACGAAAACGGCGGCACATTGGCGACGACGTAGGTGCTGTTGTCCTGCTGCGGGGCCACGAGGCGGTATGGGAACTGTTCGTCGGCGTCCACCATGTAGAGCTCGGCGGTCGGCTGGTTCATCTGCGTGGACCAGGTGCGCCCCCCATCCTGCGTGATGTTCGCGCCGCCGTCGTTGGTCTCGATCATTACTTTCGGGGTGTCCGGATTGATCCACATGACGTGGTTGTCGCCGTGCGGCGTCGTCACGTTGGCAAACGTCCTGCCTCCGTCCGTGGAGTGATGAAATGCGAGCTCAGTGACGTAGACTTCGTTCTCGTCCTTCGGGTTGACGTACACCTTGTTGAAATAGAACGGGCGCGCGCGCAGTGACTGGCTGCTGTTGACGAGCGTCCAGCTCGCGCCGCCGTCGTTCGTCCGGTACAGCCCGCCCTTCGCGCCCTTCGCTTCCACCTGCGCGTACACGACCTTCGGGTTCGACTGGGCGATGTCTACCCAGACTTTGCCGATGAGATCGTCGGGGAAGCCGCTCCCCATGTGCGTCCAGTGGTCGCCGCCGTCAACGGTCTTGTAGACGCCGCCTTCGGCGGCGGGCCCGCCACTGACGATCGTCCACGGCTTGCGCTGCGCACGCCATGCACCGGCGTAGAGCTCGTTTGGATTCTGCCAGTTGATCGCGATCGAGACGACCCCGGTCTGGTCGTTGATGAACAGGACCTTCTGCCAGGTCTTGCCGCCGTCCTTCGTGCGGTAGACGCCACGGTCGGGGCCCCAACCAAATGGCTTGCCTATGGCGGCCACGTACGCGATGTCAGGATTCTTCGGGTTGATCTTCAACTGGCCGATCTGGCCGACTTCGGGAAGGCCGACGTGCTGCCACGTCCTGCCGGCGTCACTGGACTTGTAGACGCCGCGCCCGAGGATCACGTTCGAGCGGATTGCCTCGCTCCCGGTGCCAACGTACACGATGTTCGGGTCGGAGTCGGCGACGTCGATCGCGCCGATCGACCCGGTCGCGATCTGTCCGTCGGTGACCGGCGTCCACGTGATGCCGTAGTTTTCCGTCTTCCAGACACCACCGCCGGTTGCGCCCATGTAGAACACGTGTGGCTGGGTCCTGACGCCGGCGGCGGCGGTCGAACGGCCGCCGCGGTGCGGCCCAATCGATCGCCATCGCAAATCCTGATACGTCTTCTGATCGACGACCGTGTTCGCATTGGCCTGGGCGCTCAGGCGCGGCACAGGACCGCTCCGGGCGACCATCGCGAGCGCGACGGCAGCGACGATCAGCGGGGGCATCGACAGACGGATTCGCATCGGGCGCATTGGCATTGGAACGAGTCCTCTTTCAGCGGACGATTCTACTACCCGGGGCTTCCGGCGGAGCGGTCGCTATCTCGTTCCGGAGCGATCGTTCAGCTCAACCCGCGACCGGCCGCGGTAGGGCGCGTACGGCCGATCTCCAATCGCGATGACATCCAGCGACAACTTGCCGCCGTCGACCTGGACGATGAGAAAGTGGTGCGGGTTCTCTTCGAGGCTGCGACCGGGCTTTGCCAGGTGCTCGACGCGGACATTCTCCGCGGCGCCGGCCGCGAGATACTCCGAGAGATCGGGCTCGCCCGTGTAGAGGTAGACTGGCGCCCCTCCCCCACCCGTCACCACATCGTCACGACGATAGGTGACCTCGTGGTCGGTGTACCGCTCGATCCAGTGATCCAGCAAATGATCGTGACCGGCAATCGTCATCCGGACGTGGTGCTTGCGAAACAGGGGCGCGTACAGATTCCGGATCGCCACGGACGGCGGCTCGAGCGTCGGCCCGCCGTGCGGTCCTGACGAAAACAGCGGGTGGTGGAAGAACGCAATGACATGCGGATAGCGCGAGCGGTCGAGATGCTCGAGCTCGTCGGTGACCCACGCGAGCTGCAGCGCGTCGGCCGCGATATTGGAATCGATCGCGATCGCAAACAGGTTCCCGTAGCCGAAGGCGTACGTCGGGTAGCCGCTGAGGCGACGCGGGGATCCTTCGGGTGGAATCAGCCTCGACATCGCGGTCAGCGTGTTGTGCAGACCAAGGGCCCGCGAGGGATCGCCGGGGGGCATCGTCGTCACGTCGTGGTTGCCTACGGCGAAGAAGTACGGCACGTTGCCCGTCCGCGTGAGCCGCTCGATAGTCGGCGAAAAGCTCACGTTCCACATGGCGCCGTTCTGGCCGCGCAGCACCGCGTCGCCCGACTGCACGACGAACCGCACCGGATACGGCGTCGACGCGAGCGCCTTGATCTTCGCGAGCATGGCGTCGACCAGCTCGCTGTGGCGCGGATGCAGGATCTGGCCGTCGCCGGGGACGCCGGGCTCCGAGCCACTCCGGGTGTCGCCGTACGCGATGAACGAGAATTTGGAGATGCCGGCAGTCTCGGCCTCAGGCGGCAGCGGCGTGTCTGGAGGCGCGATGACGTGAACGGGGATGAAGGCTTGAGGCGCGGGTGGCTGCTGGGCGACGACGGCGGCGACCGAGCATATTGCTATGACACACAAGAGAATACGCACGGCCAGATGTTAACATCCACGTGCTGCGGCTTCGCTGAGGGTGCTACGGCTTCGCTGAGGGTGCTCACGGCTTCGCTGACCGTGCTATGGCTGACATGGACGCTCGACGCGTGATTGCCGATCTCAAAGAGCTTGCGGCGCGCACCGGCACGTCCGACGGCGCGCAGCGCCTGGCGTGGGGGCCGGTCTGGCGCGACGCGCGCGAATGGTTTCGCCAGAAAGTCTCCGGCCTCGGCCTCTCGATCCGGACCGACTCGGCGGGGAACAACTGGGTCACGCTGCCCGGCGCGTCGCCACGGACGGTGATTGTCGGCAGCCATCTCGATTCGGTTCCGAATGGCGGCTGGCTGGACGGCTGCCTGGGCGTGACGGCGGCGCTCGAAGCGCTGCGCATGCGCGTGGGCACGACGCCGCCGGTGACGCTGGCGCTCGTCGACTGGGCCGACGAAGAGGGCGCGCGGTTCGGCCGCAGCCTTCTCGGATCGGCCGCGGCCGCCGGCGCTCTGCGCATCGACGACGTGCGTGACCTGAAGGATCGGCAGGGAGTGCGGCTCGCCGACGCCCTCGCCGAAAACGGGGTCGCGGTCGATCGCATGCTCGACGCACGCCGCGAGCTGAAGGCGATCGACGCTCGCGCGTATCTCGAGCTGCACATCGAGCAGGGCCCCGTGCTCGAGTCAATGGACCGGGCGACGGGCGTTGTTCTGGGGACGTTCGGCGTCGAGCGTCACATGCTTCGGTTCACCGGACAGGCGGCGCACTCGGGGTCGACGCCCATTCCGATGCGACGCGACGCGTTTCTCGCCGCCGCGCAGACCGCGCTCGCCTGCCGGGAGATCGCCATACGCCATTCCAAACCGGGGCCCGGCCACAACGTCGTCTGCACGGTCGGCGTCGTCAACGTGGAGCCGAAGATCGTGACGGCGGTCCCCGGCGTGTGCGAGATGTCGCTGGATCAGCGTGCACTCGATGCGGGTGTCCTGGCGACGATGCTCAGCGATGCGCGGGAGGCGGCGGACCATGCCGCGCGGGCGAACCACGTTCAGGTTGACTGGCGAGAGCTGTGGCGGATCGACCCACGACCGTTCGACGCGACGTTGATTGGCCTGTGCGAGGAGGCGGTGCGCGAGGAGACGGGCGATGCGCCGAGGCTCCCCTCGGGACCGCTTCACGACGCCGCGGAGATGGTGCCTCACATGCCGGTGGTGATGATGTTCGCGTACTCGTCGAACGGCCTGTCGCATTGCAAGGAGGAAGACACGCCGGAGCCGCATCTCGAGAAGAGCATCCGCGCGTACCTGCGGCTGGTGGAGAAAACGCTCGCGCACGTCGCGGCGGCCTGAGCGCGATTCAAGACGCGAGCGTACAGGGCCGAAGACTCATGGCCGCCGCGTGCAGGGCCTGAAGACTCATGGTCCGCGTGCAGTTGCCTCGCCCCAAGACCAAGGTTCTCAAGAGTTGGACAGGGACTTCAGAAACCCAGGGCGTAGGCAACTGCACGCGGACCATGAGTCTTCAGCCCCGTTCTCAGCCACGTTACTTGATCGACACGCTGAGCAGTTCGAACGGCTTGGTGTCGGCGCTCGCAAAGGCGTGCTGGACGTTTCGGGGCAGGAACTGCACGAAGCCGGGCTCGCGGACGCGGGTCGCGTGCTCCGCGCCATTCAGGATGTCAACGTTCCCCGCGGAGATCTGGATGGTGAGCAGGTCGTTCGGGTGCGTATGCAACGGCTCGCGACTGTCCGGCGCGAAGCGGACGCGGACAACGCGCACGTCGGCGTTGTCGAGGAGCGTGCTGCGCGTGATGCCGTCCGGCGCCTGGGTGAGCGGCGCGGCGGGCGCCCGCGGGCGGTCGGTCTTGATTGCCACCTTCAGCATCTCGACGTGACCGGTCGATTGATTGGCCGCCGCGTGCGGCGTGTTGGCGGGAATGAACCAGACCTCGCCCGCGCGGCTGCCTACGCGCAACATCTCGCGATCGGCGACGGATACCTGACCGGGCGTCACCAGGACGATGAGCACCGGGAACGGATGCGTGTGAACGGCCTCGCGCGCGGTGCGTGCGAAGCGAAGGCGGGTCACACCCACAGTGCCGTTGTCGAGGACGGATGTCCGCTCCGGCCCGAGCGCCACCGGCTGGACTTTTTCCTGAGCGGGTTCCTGAGCGGCGAATGGAGCGGCCGGCCACAACGCCCCGGCGACAGCCATCGCCGCGATCGCGCGCGCAAGTATCACGCGCGGCGGCCCATGAGCTGAAGCGCGATCGCAAACAACAGGAATCCGACGGCCCCGCGCCAGTAACCGACTGGCTCGATGAGAAAGACCTGATGGCCGAACGCGGTCGCGGTGCCAACGACGAACGCGGCGGTAGCGAGCGCGATCAGCGCCCAGCAAAGGACTCGCATGGACGGAATTATACGGCTTCGCTGAGGGTGCTACGGCTTCGCTGAGGGTGCTAACGCGTCGCGCGCGGCGAGCACCTGGCGCCGCGCCTCGTCTCTTGTCGCCGCCAGCGCCGTGAGATGCCCCATCTTGCGACCGCGGCGCGGCGACGCTTTGCCGTACAGATGGAGCTTGACATCACTGAAGGCGAGCGCGCCGCGCCAGTTCGGCTCGCCACGATCCCAGATGTCGCCGAGCAGGTTGGCCATCGCGGCGGGCTGGAGCAGCGTCGTGGCGCCAAGCGGCAGACCGCAGATGGCGCGCAGTTGCTGCTCAAACTGACTCGTACGGGCTGCGTCAAAGGTGAGATGCCCTGAGTTGTGCGGACGCGGTGCAATCTCGTTCACCAGCAGCTGTGCGTCACGCGTCACGAAGAACTCGATGCACAGCAAGCCGACGTACTCGAGAGCGTCCATGACGGCATAGGTCGCCTCGATCGCCCGGGCCGCGAGCACCGGCGGCACATCGGCCGGCGCGACCGACACGTCCAGAATATGGTGGCGATGGACGTTCTCGATCGGCTCGAACGCCGCCCGACCGCCGTCGCCGCCCCGCGCAGCAACGACCGAGATCTCGCGCTCGAGATCGACGAACGCCTCCAGGATGGATTCACGCCGCCCCAGAGTCTGCCACGCCGCACCGACGTCTCCCAGACTCGTGACCGCCACCTGGCCCTTGCCGTCGTAGCCGAGCGCGGCGGTTTTGAGCACGGACGGAACGCCGATCGCCGCCGCAGCAGCTGCGAGCTCCGCGTCAGTCCGCACCGCGGCAAACGGTGTCACCGGGATACCAAGCGACGCAACGAACGCCTTCTCCCGGAGGCGGTTCTGGGCCACGGCCAACGCACGCGCGCTCGGCCGCACAACCGCGTGCGCCTCGGCCACGGCCGCCGCGGCGGCCGGCACGTTCTCGAACTCGAATGTGACGACGTCCACGGCCGAAGCGAAGCGCTCGACCGCGTCGAGGTCGTCGTAGGGGGCATTGATCTCGACGTCAGCGATCTGGCCGGTCGGCGTGTCGTCTTCGGGCGCCAGGGTGTGCACGCGGTAGCCCACGCGCCGCGCGGCCATGGCAAACATGCGGCCCAGCTGCCCGCCGCCGAGCACGCCGATCGTCGAGCCGGGAGAGATGGGGGAAATGGACAACGGAAAATCTTAGGGGAGCTCCTGTTGCCTGACCTCGGCCGCCAGAGCATCGCGGTAGGCCGTGAGCCTGGCGCGGAGCTCGGGGCGAGACGTCGCGAGAATGGCCACCGCGAGCAGCCCGGCGTTCGCCGCGCCGGACGCGCCAATGGCGACGGTCGCGACCGGGACGCCAGTCGGCATCTGCACGATTGAGAGAAGCGAGTCGAGGCCGTTCAGCGCCGCGCTCTGTACGGGCACGCCAATGACGGGGAGCACGGTGTGGGACGCGACCATGCCCGGCAGATGCGCCGCGCCGCCGGCGCCCGCGACAATCACCTCGAGCCCCCGATCCGCCGCCGTCGTCGCGTATTCGGACATCCACGACGGCGTCCGGTGCGCGGAGACGATCCTGCGCTCGTAAGGCACGCCGAACTCGGTGAGGATCTCCGCGGTCTTGCGCATGGTGTCCCAGTCGGACTTGCTGCCCATGATGACGCCGACTAAGGGTGTGGACATTTCTGCCTCAGGATATCAGGAGTAGAATCGCAGCATGAAACGCGCGGTCCTTTTGCTCGCACTGACAACGGCCGTTCCCGCTGCAGCGCAGACGACGGCCCCGGCTCCCCGGCCGCTCGAGATCGCTTATTCCCAATTCACGCTGCCGAACGGCTTGAACGTGATCCTCCACGAGGATCACAAGGTCCCCGTGGCCACGGTCAACATGTGGTACCACGTCGGATCGGCGCGCGAGCGCACCGGACGGACGGGCTTCGCCCACCTCTTCGAGCACCTCATGTTCATGGGGTCGGGACACGTCAAGCCTGGCGAGTTCGATCAATGGCTCGAGTCCGCGGGCGGCGACAACAACGCGTCTACCGCGAACGACCGCACGAACTACTGGATCAACGTGCCTTCGAATGCGCTGGAGCTGGCGCTGTTCCTCGAATCGGATCGCCTCGGGTATCTGCTCGACACGATGACTCCCAAGACGGTCGACGCTCAGCGTGACGTCGTCAAGAACGAGCGGCGGCAGAGCGTCGAGAACCGGCCATACGGCATCGCCGACGTCGTGCTGGGCGAGATGCTCTTCCCGGAAGGCCACCCGTATCACTGGCCGGTGATTGGCTACATGCCGGACCTGACCGCCGCAAGCTATGAAGACGTCGTCGACTTCTTCAAGAAGTACTACACGCCGTCGAACGCGAGCCTCGTCGTCGCCGGCGACATCGATCCGGTCAAGACGCGCGCGATGGTCGAGAAATGGTTCAGCGACGTCAAGCCGGGGCCCGCGGCAGGGCCACCGGCGATTCCCGCGGCGATGCTGACGGGCGTGCAGAAGAAGACGATCACGGATCGCGTTCAGCTGCCCCGCATCTACCTGGCATGGATCACGCCGCGGCACTTCGAGCCGGGCGACGGCGCGCTCGACATGGTCGCATCGGTCCTGTCCGACGGAAAGAACTCACGGCTGTACAAGCGGCTCGTGTACGACATGCAGATCGCGCAGAACGTCAGCGCGTCCCAGGAATCAGCGGAGCTCGCGTCGACGTTTCAGATCAGCGTCACGCCGCGGCCGGGCCACACGATCGCCGAGGTGCAAAAGGTCGTCGACGAGGAGCTGCAGAAGCTGCAGCGCGACGGGCCGGAGCCGCGCGAGCTCGAACGCGCCCTGAACCAGATGGAGGCCTCGTTCTACAACCGGCTCGAGCGCGTCGGCGGATTCAGCGGCAAAGCGGACCAGATCAATTCGTACTTCGTGGAGACCGGCGATCCCGCGTGGTTCAATGGGGACCTGCAGCGTTACCGCGCGCTCTCGCCCTCCGACGTCCGCGCCGTCGCCGCGCGCTTTCTGCCACTCGATCGGCGCGTCGAGCTGACGGTGGAGCCGGCGAAATGACGCGCCACGAAGGCACGAAGACCACGAAGGGCACGGTCGCGACGGTCGTCGTGGCGATGACGGTAGCGACGGTGTTGACAGTGGTCACCGGCGCCCAGACGCAGGCGCCGGGGCAGACACCGGATCGGGCGCGCCCGCCGCAATCCGGTCCACCGCCCACCTTGCGGCTGCCTCCGCTCCAGAAGCGTCAGCTTTCGAATGGGCTCCCCGTGTGGATCGTGGAAGTCCACGCGGTGCCGGTGGCGCAGGTCAACCTGGTCGTCATGAGCGGCAGCGCTGACGATCCGCCGCGGCGCTTCGGGCTGGCCAACCTGACGGCGTCGATGCTCGAGCAGGGGGCTGGATCGCGTTCGGCGCTGCAGGTCGCTGACGCGATTGACTACCTCGGCGCGGATCTGACGGCGGGCAGCGGCATGGATTCATCCGTCCTGCGTCTGCACGTCCCGGTTGCGCGGCTCGACGCCGCGCTGCCGATCATGGCGGATGTCGCGATGCGCCCGAGCTTTCCGAAGGACGAGCTCGATCGCCTGCGCCAGGAGCGCCTGACCTCGATCCTGCAGGCGCGCGATGACCCGCCGACCATCGCGTCGGCGGCCTTCGGACGCGTGCTGTACGGCACAACGCACCGGTACGGCACGCCCGCCGTTGGCTCCGCCGAAGTCATCAAGACCTTCACGGCGGACGACCTGAAGTCGTTCTACACCGCGGTCTACCGCCCGGACAACGCGTCGATTATCGCCGTGGGTGACATCACGTCCGATCGGCTTCTGCCACAGCTCGAATCGAGCTTCGGCACATGGAAGGCGCCGGCCGGCTCCAAGACGTCGCAGACACTGCCGCCCGCGCAACAGCCGACCGCGCGCGAGATTTACCTCATCGACAAACCGGGCGCGCCGCAGTCGCAAATCCGAATCGGCGGCATCGGCGTGGCGCGGTCGACCCCTGACTACTTTCCGCTCCAGGTGCTCAACACGATTCTGGGTGGATCGTTTTCGTCGCGACTCAACAACAACCTGCGGGAGGTGCACGGCTACGCGTACGGCGCCGGCTCCGGATTCGACATGCGCGCAGGGACAGGTCCATTCGCCGCGTCGGCCGGCGTCCAGACGGACAAGACATCGGAGTCGCTTGTCGAGTTCTTCAACGAGCTGAACGGCATCCTGAAGCCAATTCCGCCCGATGAGCTCGCGCGCGCCAAGAACTACGTCGCGCTCCGCTTTCCAGGCACGTTCGAAACGACAGGCGACATGTCGCGCCGCCTCGAGGAAATGCTCCTCTTTCACTTGCCTGATGATTACTTCTCGAAGTACGTGCAGAACATCCAGGCCGTGACCGCCGCCGACGTGCAGCGCGTGGCCCAGAAATACATCCTGCCGACGCGTTTCGCCGTCGTAGTCGTCGGCGACCGCAAAGCGATCGAGCCGGGCATCCGCGCCCTGAATCTCGGTCCGGTCAAGGTCCTGACGATCGACGACGTGTTCGGCCCCAAGCCGTAGCCGTTTTCCAAGGAGCATCCGATGCGTCAGCTGATTTGGCTCGCAGCCTTGCCGCTCCTCTCCGCGCTCGCTCTGCACCAGCCGACGACGGCCCAGGAGGCCTACCTGGTTCCGCCCTCGCAGATCGTCGCGACCTTCGACGCGCCGCCGCTGCCGCAGGTCATCGTCAGCCCGTCGCGCCAGCAGCTGGCGGTTGCGGCGCGGAAGGGCAGCCCGCCGCTGGCGGAACTGGCGCGGCCCACGCTTCGCCTCGCGGGATTGCGCGTCGACCCGAAGACGAACGGTCCGCACCGGTCGGCCGCAAACGGGGGCAGCTACGCCATCACGCTACGAACGATCGCCGACGGTCGCGAGACCCCGGTCGTAGTTCCGCCGCAGGCCAACGTGTCGAACATCCGCTTCTCGCCGGACGGAGCGCACCTCTCGTTCACCAACACGAGAGACGCCGGCATCGAGCTCTGGGTCGCCGACACGAAAACGGGGCAGGCGAAACTGGTGAGCGGCGCGGATCGGTTGAACGCCGCGACCGGAGATCCGTGTGACTGGCTGCACGACAACGTCACGCTCCTGTGCCGGCTCGTGCCCGCTGACCGCGGCGCGGCGCCGGTCGAGCCGGTCGTCCCCGCGGGGCCGACGATCCTGGAGAACCACGACAAGGCGGCGCCGGCACCGACCTACGAGGACATGATCCGGACGGGGCACGACGAGACGGTCTTCGAGTACTACGTCTCGAGCCAACTCGCTGCCATCGACTCGACCACCGGACGCAAGACCCCCATCGGCCGCGCTGCGATCTTCGACGAGGTCACCGCGTCGCCGGACGACCATTACATTCTGGTCTCGAAGGTCAAGCGGCCCTTCTCGCATCTCATCCCGATCAACGGATTCCCGCAGGACGTGGAGATCTGGAGCCGCGGAGGGGACCTGGCGCGCCGCGTTGCCGATGTCCCGTCGCGCGAGGGCGTGCCGCTGACCGGCGTGCACACCGGTCCGCGCGACTACCACTGGCGGGCGGATCAGCCGGCGACGGTTGTCTGGGTCGAAGCGCTGGACGGCGGCAGCTTGAAAAACAAAGTCCCGTTCCGCGACAAAGTGGTGACGCTCGCCGCGCCGTTCTCCGGGGCGCCGGTCGAACTGGCCAAGACCGAATACCGATTTACCAGCCTCGCCTTCACCGAGAGGGGCATCGGCCTGCTGAGCGAATCGGATCGCGCCACGCGGCGCGTACGCACATGGATCCTCGAACCCGGCGCCGGGCCGCGCAAGCTCTGGGAGCGGCGCGAGGAAGATCGCTACGCGGATCCCGGGCGGCCGGTTATCCGGCACGATAACGGGGCTTTGGCTACAGGAGGCGGCCGCGGCGGCGCTGCCGGACCGATCATGCAGACCGGCGACCAGATTTACCTCACTGGCGACGGCGCGTCGCCGGAAGGCGATCGGCCGTTCCTCGATCGCCTGAACCTGAAGACGCTGGCCACCGAGCGTCTGTTCAGAAGCGATACCACATCCTACGAATCCGTCGTCGTACCGCTGAGCGATGATGGCAAGACGGTGTTGACGCGATCGGAGTCGCTGACCGACACACCGAACTACTACGCGCGCACGCTCGGTCCTGGCGGCGGCCGCCGCGCGGTCACCACGTTCAAGGATCCGCAGGAGCTGTTTCGCGGCGTCGAGCGCCAGTTCATCACGTACGAACGGAAGGACGGCGTGAAACTGTCGGCGACGCTGTATCTTCCGCCTGGCTACAAGAAGGGGGAGCGTCTGCCGGTCATCATGTGGGCGTACCCGCGCGAGTTCTCGGACACAGATACGGCCAGTCAGGTCGTGGGATCGCCGAACCGGTTCACGGTCGTCGCGCCAGGCAATTCGCACATGTATCTGCTTCTCGCCGGCTACGCCATCCTCGACGGCCCGACGATGCCAATTGTGGGGCCGGGAGAGACGGCAAACGACCACTACGTGGAGCAGCTGGTGGCGAGCGCGGAGGCGGCGATTGACAAAGTCGTTGAGATGGGCGTGGCGGACCGGAATCGCATCGGCGTGGGCGGCCACAGCTACGGCGCGTTCATGACCGCCAATCTCCTCGCGCACTCGCGGCTCTTCCGGGCTGGATTCGCGGAGAGCGGCGCGTACAACCGCACGTTGACGCCGTTCGGGTTCCAGAGCGAGCGCCGCACCTTCTGGGAGGTACCGGATCTCTACGGCAAGATGTCGCCGTTCTACTACGCGCACCAGATCAAAGATCCGATCCTCCTCACGCACGGGGAGATGGACGACAACTCGGGAACGTTCCCGATCCAGTCCGAGCGGTTCTACATGGCGCTCAAGGGCCACGGGGCGACCGTGCGGTACATGACGCTGCCGTACGAGGCGCACGGTTATGCCGCGCGCGAGACGCACCTGCACCTGATTGCCGAGAAGATTGCCTGGTTCGACAAGTACGTGAAGAACGCCGCGCCCAAGACCGCGACAGACCAGCGCTGACGCGTGTTGCTTCAGGTCGCGAACCTTTCCAAGCGTTACGGACACCTCACGGCGCTCAGTGAGGTGTCGTTTTCCATCCGGTCCGGCGAAGTGCTCGGCGTCATCGGCCCGAACGGGTCGGGCAAGACGACGCTGTTCGAGTGCCTCGGGGGCGCGCTTCCGCCGGACGGCGGGGCGATGCTGCGCGACGCGCGGCCACTGACGCCTGCCGAGCGCGTTGCGACCGTTTTCTACCTCCCGGATCTGATCGCGCCGTGGCCGCACCAGACCGTCCGCTGGGCGCTGCGGTTCACGGTTGGCTATTGGCGTGGCAGCGGGTCAGACGTCGTCAAGAGGCTGGAGCTCGATCCACTGCTCAATTCGAGGATTGGGACGCTCTCCAAGGGCCAGCTCAAACGCGTCCTGCTGGCCATCGGACTCCTGACGCCGCAGCCGGTCCTGCTCGCCGACGAGCCCTTCGACGGCCTCGACCTTCGCCAGACGCGCGAGGTCGCCGAGACACTTCGCCACTACGCCGCGGCGGGGAGGACGATGCTGTTGTCGATTCACCAGATTCGTGACGCCGCGCGCGTCTGCGACCGCTTCGTGCTGCTGAGCGGGGGGCGCACGCGGGGCGAAGGCACGCTGACCGAGCTGTCGGCGCGGGCTTCGTCACTCCGGGGGCCACTATCTCCCGGCGGGTCGCCGGTCACCGATCTCGAGGAGGTCTTTCTTGCGCTCACCTAGGGGGGCCTGGCTGTGGCTGCTGGCCAAGGAGTGGCGCGAGCTGGTGAGCTCGCGCGCCTGGTGGGTGCTCCTCTTCGCGATGGGACCGCTCGTCGGCGTCTCGTTCATCGGCGCGGTCCACACGTACGCGGATCTCAGCGGCCTCAACGGCACGGCCGCGGGCGTCGGCGAAGCCTTTTCGCCGCTCATCGGCATCTGGGCGCCGACGTTCAGCGCGTGCGAGCTGGCCGCCGCCTTCATGCTTCCGTTTGTCGCGATCCGACTCGTCGCCGGCGATCGACAGAGCGGCGCGCTCAAGCTCGAGCTGCAACATCCGCTATCATCGTTCGCGCGCATGTCGGCAAAGGCCAGCGTGCTCGTCGCCGGATGGATCGTCGCCCTGGCGCCTGCGGCGATCGCGATCGTCCTCTGGCGCTGGTACGGCGGTTCGATCCATGCGCCGGAGATTGGCGCGGTGATCGCCGGGCACCTGCTGAACGCGGGGCTGACGATCGGCCTCGCGGCGACCGCCGCGGCGCTGACCGAGCATCCGTCCACGGCCGCCATCGTGACGCTCTCCGTCACCGTCGGGACGTGGATCGTCAACTTCATTGCGGCTGTGCAGGGCGGGATCTGGGAACGGGCGGCTGGCTACACGCCGACGGCGATGGTCGCTGAATTCCAACACGGTCTCGTGCGCCTCTCGACGGTCCTCGTTGCGGCAACGCTTGCCATGCTCGGCCTGACGCTGGCCGCGATCTGGACGCGGCTTGGCGTCACCGTCCGCAGGCGTGCGTGCGAATCAGCCGCCGCCGCGGCGCTGGCCGCCCTGGCGGTGGCAGCATCCATATCGGTCAGACCGAGCTGGGACGTGTCTGAAGACCGGGCCAATTCCTTTTCACGGGCCGAGGAAGCCGCGTTAAGGCAGATTCGGACGCCGCTCGGAATCGAGGTACACCTCGCGCCGGAGGATCCCCGCCGGGCGGACCTCGATCGGCGCGTCATCACCAAGCTGCGGCGCATCCTGCCGACGCTGGAGGTCCGGTACATCGCAGCAACGACGACCGGGCTGTTCGAGCAGACGGCGGCGCAGTACGGTGAAATCTGGTACGAGGTCGGAGGGCGGCGCGCGATGAGCCGCGCGACGACTGCGGAGAGCGCGCTCGAAACCGTTTTCTCACTCGCCGGTATCGTGCCACCGGGTGAGGGCGGCGGCGACGTCAACGATGCCGACGATGTCGACAGTGTCGACAGGGTCTATCGGGGACACCCGCTCGCCGCGTCGCCGACGGGGGCCGCCACGGTCTACTACGGGGTCTGGCCGGCGATCGTCGTCGCCGCGGCTTTTCTTACTGAGCGGAGGCACTCATGAACGCGTTCTCACGTCGCTGCCCGGCCGCGCTCGCAGCGGCGATCGCGGTCGCAGCGGCCGTAATAATAATCACGGCGATCACCGCGATCACGGCAATCGCGGCCGACATCAAAGTCGATCTCAGCAAGGAAACCATTGGAAAGCCGCCGGCGACGTTCGAGCCGATGGTGGGGACCTGGACGGTCGTGCGGGACGGAGCGGAGAAGGTCATCATGGTCGACGGCCGCCCCTGGGTTGCAAGCAAAGACAACCCGACCAAGCTCCTCATCGAGAGCGCCCGCAGGCTGTACGGCACCTCGAACGAGGAGCTCATGGACAACGCGAAGCAGTTCGCGTACTTTCCGGTCGCCGTGCTGAAAGGCGTCGACAACTTCTCGAGCGGGACGATTGCCTTGAAGTTCAAGACGATCGGCGGCGATGCGGACCGCGCGTCCGGGATCCTGTTCAACGTCAAGCCGAACGGCGACTGGCTCGCGATTCGTTACAATGACACGGAAAACAACGTCGCGCTGTGGGAGTTCCACAACGGCATCCGCCGCAACATCCGGTTCAGCGATCGCACGAAGCCATTCATGCTGGATCGCGCGAAATGGCACGAGCTGAAGATGACGGTGGATGGGGCGGAGGGGGCCAATTTCAGGGCGTGGCTGGACGGTGAGATCGCATTGGAGTACACGCTGGGGAGCGCGCCAGGCCCCGGGCGCGGCGGCGCCGCCCCCAATCCTGATCTCATTCCAGCGAACAACCCGGTACTGCGACCGCCGGTCGCTGGCAAGATCGGACTGTGGGCCAAGACCGACACCACGAGCTACTTCAAGGACTACGTCGTGAGTCCCGGCAAATGAAGCGATTCGGCGTCGTCGCGCTCTTGGTCGCGCTCTTGTTTGTCGCGACCACGGCTGCGTACGCCCAGTCACCCAATACGGCGTCGATCGGAGTTCTCGTCGTCGATCAGACTGGCGGGGTCGTACCCGGAGCCACGATTTCAGTCGTGAACAGCCAGACGTCAACGACGCGCACGGTGACGTCCAGCGACGACGGGTATGCGCTGATTGCGGCGCTCCCGGTGAGCGGCGCGTACCGCGTCAGCGTCCAGCTGGCCGGCTTCACGGCCCAGGACGCGACGGCCATCGTCCTGCGTGCGGGCGAGACCGCGGGCGTCCGCGTCAAGCTGGTCGCGAGCGGCGGGACGAGCGAGGTGACGGTCTATGGCACCGTGGAAGGCGTCCGGAACGATCCAGAACTCGGGACGCGCCTCGACAGCGCGACGATCGAAGAAACGCCGCTGCTCGGCCGGAAGATTTCGTATCTTCCGCTCTTGAACGCGGCGTTCCGTCCGGCGAAGGGCACCGGCGACCTGTTCATGAACTCGGTGTATGTCGTGACGGCCGCCGGCGGGAGACGGCAGGCGGACTACGTCGTGGACGGCGCGACCGGAGACGAGCCGTGGGGACGTCAGACCCTGTTCTCGACGTTGCCGGTCGGGGCCGTGCAGGAGATGAACGTCATGTCCCGGGCGGCGTCGGCAGAGTTCGGCTGGACGTCGAGCGCCGCAGTCAACATCGTGACCAAGTCGGGCACCAGCACCGTGCGCGGCGAAGCGCTCCTCGCCGGACGGCCGGGCGGGCTGCAAACCGACTCGTTCTCCGCCGACCAGCAGTGCCCGGGGTCCGTTACGACGTGCGTGCCGCCGACATTGAACGGAGGGCCGGCTGCGATCATCGCACCCGACATCCCGGACTCGCTGATCCAGGGATCGTTCGCGATCGGAGGGCCGCTGGTGAAGGACCGATCGCAGTACTTCGTCGCGAGCGACGCGACGGCGCAGGATCGGACGGCCCCGATCACCACGCCGCTGGTTCCGCCTGGCAGCACGTATGTCGGCGCCTACAGGCAATTCCTCCTCAACGGCCGCATCGATCACAAGGTCAGCGCCGACAATTCGCTGATGGCGCGGCTGAACGTCGACCGCTTCTACGATACCAACCCGCAGGACGTGGTGACCGGCAACGTGCTGCCGAGCGCGGGGCGGCAGTTCGCGCGACATGCCTGGGGCGCGCAGGTCAACGACACCGTGATCCTGTCGCCCACGATGGTGAACGAGGGCCGCTTCGAATTCCAGGACGCGGATCCGGTGACGTCGTTCGATCCGTTGACGCCGTCGACGCAGTACACGCGCGCCGGGTCGGTGCCGTTCACGTCCGGCGAGTCGCGCTTCGTGCACGTCTTCAGCCGCGTGACACAGTTCTCAGACACGGTGACGTGGACGCGCGACAAGCACTCCATCCGAATGGGGGGATCCGTCGGGCGCAACACGTCGGGGGGCGACGGCACGGAGTTCGGCAGCGCGTTCGTCCTGGGCCAGTACACCGTCAATTCGAGCTCGACGAAGACACCGGACCAGCTGTTGCTCTCCGACATGCAGCGTTACCAGCAGAGCTTCAACTTCGGCGTCAGCACCTACGACCTCAGTCAGTGGATGGTGACGGCCTTCGCGCAGGACAGCTACCGCCTGCGCAACGATCTCACGCTGGACCTGGGCCTCCGCTATGACCGGCAGACGTTCAGCGACGGCACGAAGAACCTGGCGCCGCGCGTAGGCTTCGGATGGAACCCGCATGGCGATCCGAAGACGGCGGTCCGCGGCGGCTACGGTGTGTATTACACGCTACTGCGAGCGAACAACGACGCGAGCTTTACGCTCGGCGGGCCGCAGGGCATCTTCACGTACACGGCGGCGCCGGGGCAGACCGGATTTCCGAGCTGCCTCACGTGCACGCCGGTTGGCCTTGATCCGAACGCCGCGCTGAGCACGCTGCCGGCGCGGAACATCACGATCCGTCCGGGCATGGCGTCGTACTACTCGCAGTTCTTCGACATCACGAAGCTTGCGGGCTACTCGAGCGCGACGTTCGTCAACCCGAAGAGCCAGGTTGGATCGATCGGGGTCGAGCGGGAGGTCAGGCCGCGGCTGTTCGTGAGCGTTGACTACGTGAAGCAGCACTGGGACGGCCTCGACCGGACGATCGATCTCAACGCGCCGAGCTTCTTCGGGCGGTCCGCTCCGGGGCAGGTGCGGTCGGTAGCGGCGGCCGACGCGACGCGGCCGATTTTACCGGTCAACGGCGGCTACCGTCAGATCAACGTCATCGAGAACCTGGGCGTAGCTGACTACGACGGTCTGCAGACCATGGTCCGCTGGCAGAACGACCATGCGTCCGTGTCGGTCAGCTACACCCTGTCCAAGGCGACGAACACGACGGAGCCAGACGGCAATGGCGCCGGGCAGAATGACTTCAACCAGCTCGGTGAGGAAGAGCGCGGGCCGAGCCTGCTCGACCAGCGGCACCGGGGCGTGTTCACGTTCACCTATCGGCTGCCCTACCACGTCAGTGCCGGAACGGTCGTGCAACTCGCCTCGGCGCGGCCGTTCAACGCGACCACCGGCGTGGACAACAACGGCGACGGCAACAACAACGATCGGCCGGTCATCGACGGCGCGGTCGTGAGCCGCTACGCGTTCCGCGGGACGCCGACCTCGGATGTCGCGGTGTTTGGTGACTGGGGGGTGGCGCTGGCGGGGCATCGCTTCACGCTGCGCGGGGAGATCTTCAACCTGTTCAACCATGCGAACGTGCTCGGCCGGAACGGCACGTACGGGGACGCGACGACACCATTGTCGACATTCGGACAGGCGAGCCCGGGCCTGGCGAACGTCGATCCGGGGCGCATGGTGCAGTTGCAGGTCCGGTTCAACTTCTAAACGCTTTCTGGACGCTTGCCGACTGCCATCGATGTCTCGTCGGTCGTGGGCCTGGTGGCCGTCGGCATGTTCACGGCGCAGATTCTGCTCGGGCTGCTGCTGTCGGTCGGGTACAACCCGCTGCGGCAGTGGCCGCGGCGGCGGGTGAAGCTGTTCACGCTGCACAACTGGCTGGGGTACACCGCCCTCGCGACCGCGTGCACGCATCCGCTGATCCTGCTGTTCTCGTCGACGGCCGGCTTCAGGTTGTTCGACGTCTTCGTGCCTCTCTGGTCACCGACGCAGCCGTTCGAGAACAGCCTCGGTGCGGCGGCGCTCTACCTGGCAGCCTTCGTCATCCTGACGTCGTACTTCAGGCGGGTGTTCGGCCATCACCGCTGGAAGCAGCTGCACTACACCTCCTACGCCGCGGCCGCGGTGTTCTACCTGCACGGCACGCTCGCGGATCCGCTGCTGCAGAACCGGCCGGTCGATTTCATCGATGCGGAGAAGGTGTATGTGGAAGGGTGCGCGCTGCTCGTGGCCCTCGCAACGGCGTGGCGGGTGAAGCGACACTGATGACTCAGAACGGGCCTGAAGACTCATGGCCGCGTGTGGTTGCTTCCTCAGAACGGGGCTGAAGACTCATGGTCCGCGTGCAGTTGCCTACGCCCCTCGATTTCTGACCACCCTGTCCAACTGTTGAGAACCTTGATTCTTGGGGCGAGGCA
>DASZFS010000243.1:0-7840 GCA_035939575.1 Vicinamibacterales bacterium
GTAAGCAGCGTCTTCCAACTCGGCCCGCTCGCCGTCTTAGAAGGCGGCTCGTCACTGAGCGCCTTCAACCACGAACAGTTAGACGCGCTCGCGCTCATTTTCTTCCGATTCAACGCTGATGCTTTCTACATCTACTTGGTATTGTTTGGGTTCTGGTGCGTCCTGATCGGGTATCTCATCTTCAAGTCGACTTTCATTCCGCGCCTTATCGGGGTGCTGGAGGCGCTTGCTGGGCTGTGTTGGCTCACGTTTCTGTGGCCACCGTTCGCTCACTATGTGTCGCCGTACAATCAGGTCCTAGCGGGCCTCGGAGAGTTGTCGCTGATGGCATGGCTACTCGTGGTGGGTGTGAACGCCGAACGATGGATAGAGAAGGCAAACGCAGCGGCGGAATGATTTTAGATCGTCGCCATAGTGCAGCAATTCGTGCGCTTATGTCCTTTAGAACATAAGCCCACTTATGTACGGGGAGCGGTTATGTGCGCTGGTTCTTGGTGACCGCTCGCCTACGGCGTCAGCGTCCGTGATCCACCGCACATAAGCGTCGGCGATACTGCGGACTTTCCCCGCGTTCAAGGAGGAGGTCCGATCATGTTTCACGACCAGCACAGAAAGTTTCGCCTCGCCGCTGGGCAGCGCAGTGTCCGTGACGCGGAGCGTCCGGCTGTTCCAGCCTGCAGAGTCGTGTCCGGCGACGACGCGCTCGATGATCTGGTGCGGGCGTTGCGCGACGAACGCGGTTTGGCTGCCGCGACGTTGCTCGGCCTGCGGCGTTCGCTGACGCCATTCCTCGCATGGCTCGTCGCGCGCGGACGGGCGTGGCAGGACGCCGCGCTCGAGGACGTGACGGCGTACCTCGCCAGCCGGCCAGACTGGAGCCGCGTGACGATCTCACGTCACGTGCAGTGCATGCGCAGTTTCTTCCGACACGCGGCGATGCGTGGCTGGGTCCGTCCGGGGCTGGCCGAGATCATCGATGCGCCGCGTTTGTACACGCATGAGCGGCTGCCGCAGGGTCCCCGGTGGAGCGAGGTTCAGCAGCTTCTCGACGCGAATCGTGGCGACGCCGCCGCGCAGATCCGCAATTACGCGATGCTGGTGTTGCTGGCCGTCTACGGTTTCCGCTCCGGCGAGGTGTGCGGACTGACCCTCGACGACATTGACTGGGAGCACGAGCGGATCCATCCGCCGCGACCAAAGCAGCGGAAAGTTGGACAGTACCCGTTGGTCGGCGAGGTCGCCGAGGCGATCGTGCGCTACCTCACGCGGGTGCGCCCGCGCTGCGCGTCGCGTGCGGTGTTCGTGACGTTGCGCCGGCCCTATCGACCCCTCTCTGGCGGTGGTCTTTCGACGCAGGTGCGCGTCGCACAGCTGCGCCTCGGCCAGACACTCCAGCGATACGGCCCACACGGGCTCCGTCACGCCAACGCCACGTACCTGCTCGGCGAGGGCTTTACGCTGAAAGAGATCGGCGATCACCTGGGTCACACGATGGTCCGCGCGACGGAGATCTACGCGAAGGTCGATGTCGTGTCGCTCCGACAGGTCGGTGACGTCGACTTGGCGAGCCTGGTGGCGCACGAGCGCGATTGCGCCGCGCGTGCGACGCCATTCTTTAACGTCGGCGATCTGGATGCCCTCCGCGAGGTGGCAGACGTCCCGTTGGGAGGCGTGCGATGACGCTGTCGACCTGCATCAAGGAGTACGTGCGGCACCGTAGATCTCTGGGCGTCCAGTTTCACGGCGAGCAGGTACAACTGAGCGCCTTCGTCAAGGTCGTCGGCGACATCGCGTTGACAGAGGTCGATGCTGAGGCCATCCGGCGTTACATTGACGGCAAGGGGCCAGTCACGCGCGCCTGGTTCTCTCGCTTTCACACCGTGGCCGGCTTTTATCGATTCGCGGTCGCACGTGAGTACACCACCCGCGCGCCGCTGCCGCCGCGTCCGCCCAAGCCGCCTGCGGAGTTCATTCCGTACATCTACTCCGAGACAGACGTGCGCGCCTTGCTGACGGCCGTCGACGCGCGGCACGAGGAGGATTGGCTCGTGATTCCACAGACGGTGCGCACGCTGCTCCTGCTCCTCTACGCCACGGGCCTGCGCATCAGCGAGGCGTTGGCGTTGACGATGGCCGACGTGGACCTTCGCGAGGCGATCCTCACGATTCGCGAGACGAAGTTCTACAAGAGCCGGCTCGTGCCGATTGGCGCCGACCTGCTGGATGTACTCGTACGCCATCGCGCTCGGCAGACCGCGAGGGCTCGCCGGGCGGACGCTCCGTTTCTGTCCGATCGCCACGGGCGGCCCATCTCGCGTCAGACCGCGGAGTTGGTGTTCAAACGCGTGCGAGAGCAGGCCGGCTTGGAGCGCCCAGCCTGCCGGACGTTCCGCCCGCGGCTGCACGACTTTCGGCACACGTTCGCGATGAATCGATTGGTCAGCTGGTACCGCCAGGGCAAAAACGTGCAGCGGCTCTTGCCGCATCTCTCCACGTACCTTGGCCACTGCAGCGTGAAGGAAACGCAGCGGTATCTGTGTATGACGTCCGAGTTGACGATGGAGGCTGGGCTCCGGTTCTTGAAGTACGCCATTCCGGGAGGACCACATGAAGACGCATGACGGTGTGCTGTTGGGTAGCTGGGTTCGTCGGTTCCTCCTCGAGCATCTCGTCGTGGAACGCAATCTCTCCCGCAATACCCAGCGCAGTTATCGTGACACGCTTCGACTCTTGATCCCGTTTGCGGTCGATCATCATCAGACGGCCGTCGATCGGTTGGTCGTGACCGAGGTGTCGGCGGATGTAGTGCGCGGCTTTCTCCGACACGTCGAGGAGCGCCGCGGCTGTGGTGTCAGGACGCGCAACCAGCGATTAGCCGCGATCCATGCGCTCGCGACGTTCATCGGGGAGCGCTGCCCGGAGTTGATTCCCTGGTGCGGCGAGGTCCGCGCCGTACCGTTCAAACGCTATGACCGGCCTGGCCTGTGCTACCTCGACAAGCCCGAGATTGACGCGCTCCTGGCAGCGCCGGATCGGACGACCGAGCAAGGCCGTCGTGATCACAGCGTCTTATTGTTCCTCTACAACACCGGAGCACGCGCCAGCGAGGCTGCCGCCGTCGCCATCCGCGATCTCGACGTGCGACCGGATGGGTCCGGTTCGGTACGGCTCGTCGGCAAGGGAGGCAAGACACGACACTGTCCGCTCTGGCCCACGACCGTGACGTCGCTGCGGGCGCTGACGCAGGGACGGTCGCTGGACGAGCCCGTGTTCCGTAACCGGCGGCGAGCGCCCATCACGCGGTTTGTCGTCCACGCGACCGTCACACGGTACCTGGCCGATGCCGCCATCGCGTGCCCATCGATCGCCAAGAAAGCGATCAGCCCGCACGTCATCCGACACACGACCGCGACACACTTACTGCGCGCCGGCGTGGACATCAATTCGATCCGCGCGTGGCTCGGTCACGTCTCGATCGACACGACCAACGTGTACGCCGAAGTGGATCTGGAGGCGAAGGCTCAGATGCTGACCGCGTGCGGATCCTTCACCTCCGGCAAGGCGCCCACGCGGCGCTGGCGGGACGACCCGTCGCTGATGCAGTTCCTCCGCAGCCTGTAAGGTCTTCAGGTTATGTTACGGAGCGGGCCGTGACGGCGACCGGTACTCGAATCCTCGACGGCCTGGTCCAGCGGGGCCCTGTGTGAACCGTCATTTTCGCAACCGGGTTTTGTAACCGGAATTCCCTCGACTGGGCAGGTGATACTGCTCTGCTAAACACTGCAGGCGTTAATCGGGAGTGGTCCGATCGATGTCGAGACATTGACGTCCACTTACGCCTCGGCGGACCACCGACGTGTACGTCTAGTCGGTGCGGTTGGACGCGTGCAGATGCGCGATCTTCCACCCGGCGCGCTGACGCACCAAGACAAATGTCCGCCGTCCGAGACGCGGGGGGCCGCTCTCCAACTCAAATGTGACGATGGCGGTGTCCCCGTAGGTTTGGATCTGCACGCGCTTCGGCTGAATCTGCTGAGCGGGCGCAGCCCCGCGATTGGGAATGCCAGCGAAGCCCTCTCGCCAAGCCGCCTCAATGTCAGAGCGTCCGACGATTCGATGCATCGGAAACGGTGGTGAAGGATAGAACACCGTCGCGTCGTCTGCGAACATCTCGCCGAGTCGCGTGGCATCGGCGGCGCTCATCGTGGTCAAAAACGTGTCGATGACCTGCTTCACGTCGTCGGCATCAGAGCGTTTTTGAGCGGCTATGGTTAGAGCTGTCGCCAGAAGGATCATGGCGGCCACCGTGAGAACGCCGTGTCGGATTTGGGGATTCATTTGAACCTCTGAACGAGCGGTTTGGGGGACATCATTGTTTCAGCGGTGCCTCCCACGAGGGCACTCCTTCTTCCCATTTATTGTGAGTCAGCCGAATGACCGTCTCATCCGCAATGCGGTAGGCGTACATGTCGCCGTAACTTTGCGGTCCGAACACCACCGACTGCACCAGCGGCTCCTCGTCATTGATTCCGCCTTGCTCCGATGAAAATATCAGCCACTTGCCATCATATGAGAATGCCAGATGGCCCTCTTGCACGTCATTGTGGGTGACGCGGCGCAGCCGGCCCGGAGCGTCGTCGGCATTGAGATCGAGCAGGTACACCTCGAAAAGTCCCGATCCAGGCTTGTCGCGATCCGACACAAACGCGATCTGATTAGCTGTGGGCGAGAACACCGGAAAGATCTCCTCCGCCGTGTCGTTCGTCAGGCGTCGGACCTGTGTGCCGTCCGCATTCATGACGTAGAGATCGAACTGGCCGCTCCGACCGCTGCGGAACACAATCCGCTTGTCATCGCCGGAAAAACTCGGATAACTGTCGTTCCCGGCGGACTGTGGCGTCAGGTTTTGCTGCTCGGAGCCGTCCGCGCGCATTTTCCAGATGTCGGCCTCGGCGACTGGTGTGCGGGAGGCCCCACGAGTGAAGACGATCCATTCGCCATCCCTTGACCAGCTCAGGCCCGCAAAGGTGTTTTGCGTCGAATCGTAGTGAAATACGGTGCGTGGCTCGCTCCCGTCTGTACGAGACACCAACATCTCCGTCCCCCCGGCAGGATGCGTCAGAAGCACCAGATCCCTCTTCGGATTGAGCGCCGCCGTGAAATATCGAAGCGGATACAAGCCGATCGTTCTATCAGGTAGCACGGTTATAAACGGCGCGCCCTCGACGAGAAAGTTGCCGTTTCCGAAGCCGCCAGCGAGCCCTTGAGGGGATAGGGACGCGCTCGCGGCCGTGCCGTGAGCGACGATCGTCCCAGCCGATGGCCCACGGGATGGCTTCCAGAAGCTTTCCGTGGAGGTACCGCTTTCGACCCGCGCGTTCGATCCATCGGCGTTCATCGAGACAATTTCCCAGAGACCGCGGCTGCCCTTGCGAGAGTAGACGACCCTTCCGTCTGACAGAAATGCGGGTGAGAACGCCAGTGTCTCGTCCGCGGTGAGGACTCGTTGATGCGCGCCATCAGCGTCCATGGCCCAAATCCGGGCGCGTGGATCGCGGAAGGTCGCCGTCAGACCACGCTGCGAATAGAACACGATCGTGTGGCCGTCTGGGGACCATGCTGGCGACCCATCCCATCCCGGTGCGTCTGTGAGCCGCTGGAGTCGCTCGTCGATCAGATCGAGGACGTAGATGTCGCCCGAACGCAGCCTCGTGATCGGATTGATGGCGTTGATGGGCGCATCGCGATCGGAGCTGAATGCGAGCTTGCGACCGTCAGGAGAGAACGCCGGTCGGAAGTCACCTCCTGGATGATGCGTGAGATTCTTCGCATTCGTCATCGACAACGTTTCGCCTGGCCGAAACGGTACCAGATAGATGTCCGCGTTGCCTGCATGCGTGCTCACGAACGCCAGGTGCGTGCCATCCGGCGAGAAGGCCGGTTGGTCCTCCATGCTGCTACTGTCGATGAGGAGATGCGGATCGCCGCCGCGCTCAAGATCGAGGACGTACAGATCGGGATTGCCTCGGCGCTCCGAACAAAACACAAGCCATCGCCCGTCTGGCGAGACGGCGGCGTCGTAGTCGAGCCCGGGACCAGTCGTCAAACGCTTCGGCGGAGCCCCTGACGTGGACAGCAGGTAGATGTCCCAGTTGTCCGGACGGAACGTCGTATAGGCGACACGATCGAACGCGGTCGGAGGCGTGTCGGACTGGAGACGTCGCGCGGTCACGTAGCGGCTGGTCCCTATCACCGCGCACGTCAGAGCGCCCATCACGACCCACGTCCTGCCAGTCATCCGTCACCCCCTCCGCGAGATGCTACTGGATCCCTTGAAAAGTCGCACTGAGTTGCCCACGAGCGGACACTCGAGGGAATTGACCTCAGCGTGGCCCTACGGGGATTGATCCCCGGCGGCCTGACTGACATAACCAACTGCAGCACATAAGTGCGCGAACTCGTGAGCGAGCACCATGAACTCTGACGCGGGCTGAAGTCCCGCCAGCACCTGCCATCGGTCTGCGCCACGTCTTATCTCGAGATTCGTCCGGCTGAGCTCTTCAGATTGGCGAATGGCCTCCGCGGCTGGCGGGCCACAAGGCAAGAATTCTCCAGTCGTCGGGGGCGCTTCGACGACGCGGTAGTAGAGATCGTAGTGATATAGTCGCCGCAGCGGTATCGCCTCCGTCAACGGCAGAGAGGGATTAGATGAGCGCTGAACAGATCGACTTGGCTACACACTACTCCGCCGCGTGGGCTCGTCACGACCCGGATGCGATCGTCGCCATGCACACCGAGGACACCGTATTCCACATGCACGGCATGGCCGAGCCGGCAATCGGAGCGGCGGCCACGCGCGACGCCATCGCCGCACTGTTTGTTCAAGCGCCGGACATTAGATTCCAGCGCAAGACGGCGTACTTCGGCGAAGGGCACATCGTGACCGAATACGTCGTGTCAGGGACCGTGGACGGTGTGCCGTTCGCGTGCGATGGTGTTGACGTGTTCCAGCTTCGCGATGGCCGCATCGCTCGCAAGGACACATACCTCGACACGGTCGCGTATCAGCGGCAACTCGGGCTCGACCTCGCCACGACAAAAGCGAGGTAAGCCTCGACAAGGACAGGTAAGCCACCAAGGATGCCATTTTAATCCCCACCGTGGTGCAGCCTGGAGGCTATGAGGCGCGTCACGGAACGAGGCGTTCAAGCAAGATCGGCCGCTCCCATTTCGGTCCCACTCAAGAATTCGCCGCTCGACTCACATCCCGTAACCCACTGATTTGATTGGCCAGCCGACCGAAGCTCGCGCGTGCTGATAGAGACAGCCCGCCTTCGCCAAGGCTACGGCGGGCAACCTTCGCTTGGCCTGCCAACCGTAGCTCACGCTCTCTTTGCAAGCGTGAGCGAAGGTTGGTGGGCCCCCCGGGGATCGAACCCGGGACACCGTGATTAAAAGAGCGGAGTAGAGGCGTCGGTGGGCGTCGGTTTGCACGATTTGCTGAGGGTTTTGATCGGGTCGGTGTGGTGGGCTGCGGGCGTGAGCGACGCGGGCCTGGACAACGTGTCTCATTGTGTCTCATTGAACCTAGGCCGACTTGATAGATTGCCGCTGACTTAGGTGATGCGAGTTGAGGGCCGCGGCGAACCGGGGTCGATCAGCAGCCGGAGGAGATCGACATACCGCCACAGAACGTCGCCGCCCGGCCGCCAGCTGGCGATTCCATCACTGAGTTGCATACGCTGAGAGGTCCGGCAGCCCACTCTGAATCAAGCCGCTCAATCAAGGTGGTCGTTCCTCAAAGATCGGGTTATCCTCGGGCCGCATGGGGATCATAAGA
>DASZFS010000244.1:0-17015 GCA_035939575.1 Vicinamibacterales bacterium
GCGAGCGTGGGCTCGGTCCTGATCGGTGGCCCTTACACGAAGGCAGGACAGGCGAAAGACGCGCACAGCCGTCGGGTGATCTTCGTCTGTCAGCCCAGGCTTCCTGCTGAAGAGCGGGCGTGTGCGACGAAGATTCTTTCACGGGTCGCCCGGCTCGCGTATCGGCGGCCGGTGACGAGCCGAGATGTCCAAACGCTCGTCGAGTTCTTCGACAAGGGCCGACGCGACGGGACGTTTGATGCCGGGATTCAGTTCGCGCTCGAACGCATGCTCGTCGACCCGGACTTCCTTCTGCGCATCCACAGGGAGTCGACCCTTCAAGCGTCGCAGCCGGCGTATCGTCTCGACGACATCGAACTCGCCTCGCGCCTGTCGTTCTTTCTCTGGAGCAGCATTCCCGACGATCGCCTGCTCGCGCTGGCCGAGCGCGGGCAGTTGACGAACCCGCCGATCCTTGCTGCTGAAGTGCGGCGAATGCTGGCGGACCCGCGCGCCACCAATGCGCTCGTCGACGATTTCGCCGCGCAATGGCTGAATCTGCGTCGCGTCGAGGAAGTCGTGGTCGATCAGGATCGATATCCCAACTACGACCTCAGCCTGTTGCAGGCCTTCAAGAGGGAAACGGAACTGTTTGTCGGCAGCACGATCCGCGAGGATCGCAGCGTCGTGGAACTCCTCAACGCCGACTACACGTTTGTCAACGAACGGCTGGCGCGGCACTACGGTATTCCCCGCGTCTACGGGAGCCGGTTCCGTCGCGTGACGCTTCCGAACCTCGACCAGCGCGGCGGGTTGCTCGGCCAGGGAGCGCTGCTCGCGACCACGTCGTACCCGGATCGGACATCCCCCGTCTTGCGCGGCAAATGGCTGCTGAACAACATTCTTGGTTTGCCGGTCCCGCCGCCTCCACCCGGCGTGGACACCAACCTCGCGGAGGTCAATCCCGGCGCGCCGCCTTCGTCCATACGCGAGCGTCTGGCCGAACATCGGCAGAATCCCTCGTGCAACAGTTGTCATTCCGTCATCGATCCGCTGGGGTTCGCACTCGAGAATTTTGACGTCATCGGAGGATGGCGGACCCTCGACGAATCGCGCAAGCCCGTCGATGCGACTGGCACGACGGCGAGCGGTGCGAAGGTCGAGGGACTGAGGGGACTGCGGGCGCTGCTGCTCGACGAGCCCCAGCAGTTTCCCCGCACGGTCACCGAAAAGCTTCTGGCCTACGCTCTGGGCCGGAGGCTCGAGTACTACGATCGACCGACGGTAAGAACGATCGTCAGGGACGCGGCGGCCCATGACTACCGCTGGTCGGCGCTCATTCTGGGGGTTGTGGAAAGCCCCGCCTTTTTGATGCGGGCATCGCAGGCGGCATCGCACTGACGAAGGAGACGACAACCATGGCGTTTCTCACGAAATCACTGCCGCGGCGCACCGTCCTGCGGGGGCTGGGTGCAACCATGGCGCTGCCGTTCCTCGACGCGATGGTCCCCGCGTTTTCGATGCGCGGGCTGGCCGCCGCCAATCCGGTTCACCGGTTCCAGACCTTCTACGTGCCGAACGGCATGGCGATGGAGTACTGGCTGCCGAAGGGTGAGGGGACCGCGTTCGAGCTCTCACCGATTCTGGAGCCGCTGGCGCCGTTCCGCGAGCAGATGCTCGTCCTGTCAGGCCTCAAAGCGAACTGGAACTACATCCACGCCGGCGCCTCCGGATCGTTTCTGACGGGCACTACGCGGGGTGGACGAAACGAAATCGAAATCATCGCCGACGTGTCGGTGGATCAATTGCTCGCACGGCACTTCGCCGGCGAGACGCAGATCGCATCGCTCGAACTCTCGATGGACGCCCCGGCCAACGCCGGAGCGTGCACGGGCATCCTGAGCTGCGTCTACACGCACACGCTCTCATGGCGGAGCCCGACGCAGCCGTTGCCCATGGAGTGGAATCCGCGAGCGGTGTTCGAACGGCTGTTCGGCGACAGCGGCAGCACGAATCGGGCCGCGCGCGAGGCGAGGCTGCGGCAGCACAAAAGCATCCTCGACTCGGTGACGGAGAAGCTGGCGAGCCTCAAGAGTGAGCTCGGACCCCAGGATCAGACCAAGGTCGATCAGTATGCCGACGCGGTTCGGGACGTCGAGCGGCGCATCGAGAAAGCCGAGCAGCAGAGCGGCCTCGAACTGCCCGCGCTCGAGCAGCCTCAGGGCGCACCGCCGGTCTTCGAAGATCACCTGGCGCTGATGCTCGACTTGCAGCTCCTCGCGTTTCAGTCCGATCTCACGCGCGTCATCTCGTTCATGCTTGGCAAGGAACAGAGCGCACGACCGTATCCCCAGATTGGCGTGCCCGAAGCGCACCATCCGCTGTCGCACCACAACGACGTGCCCGAGCTTATCGCGCACATGTCGAAGATCAACCGCTATCACACGCAGCTGTTCTCGAAGTATCTGGAGAGGCTGCGCGCGACGCCCGACGGTGACGGCTCGCTCCTCGATCACACCACGATCCTGTACGGCTCGGGTATCTCGAACAGCACGCGGCACTCGGGCGACAATCTGCCGCTCCTGGTGATGGGCGGCGGGGCAGGGACGCTCAAGGGCGGCCGGCATCTCACCTACTCCGGCAAGCCGACGATGGCCAACCTGCTGGTGACGCTGATGGACAAGATGAACGTGCCGGTCGAGCGCGTTGGCGGCAGCACGGGGAAGCTTCCGCTCGATACGCTCTCAGGGATGTGAGTCCCATGCGTTTCTTTGCGCCTCTCGCAACATGTGTGTTCATCGTGGCGAGTGCCGCCGCGGCGCAGCGATCGCCGCTCGTCGACGCGGCCAGGAACGCCGACAAGGATCAGGTGCGCGCGCTCGTTCAGCATGGCGCGAGCGTCAACGCCGCCGACGCCGACGGCACGACGGCGCTTCACTGGGCGAGTTATCGGGATGATCTTGAAGTCGCCGACCAGTTGATTCGCGCCGGCGCCAAGGTGAATGCGGCGAACGATCTTGGCGCCACCCCGCTTTGGATTGCCAGCCTGAATGGCAGCGCGGCGATGGTCCGCAGGCTGCTCGATGCCGGAGCCAATCCGGACGCCACCCTCCTGTCGGGGGAGACGCCGGTGATGGTTGCCGCCCGCTCGGGCAGTCCCGCGTCCGTCGAACAGCTGCTCGCGAAGGGCGCTCACGTGAACGCACATGCGACGCGGGGCCAGACGGCGCTGATGTGGGCCGTGGCGCAGAAGCACGCCGACGTGGTCAAGGTCTTGCTCGCGCACGGCGTGGACGTCCATGCCCGCTCCGACGCATGGAGCGAGGTGATGGCGGTGCCGCCGCACGGCCATCTCGAGTACAACCGCCCGATCCCGCACGGCGGCGACACCGCGTTGATGTTCGCCGCGCGCGTGGGCGATGTCGCTTCGGCGACGCTCCTGGTGTCCGCCGGCGCCAACGTGAACGACGCGGATGCCTGGGGCGTCAGCGCCACGGCCATGGCGGCGCACGCCGGTTATGGCGAATTGGTCGCGTTTCTGCTCGAGCACGGCGCGGACCCCAACGCTTCTGCGGCCGGCTTTACCGCGCTGCACGTGGCCATCCTGCGGCGGGACGACAGCATGGTCAGCGCGCTCCTCGCACACGGCGCGGATGCGAACGCGCCACTTCGAACCTGGACACCGACACGCCGCTCGTCACATGACTTCAACTTCAGTCCCGAGCTGGTTGGTGCGACGCCGTTCTGGCTGGCCGCGCGTTTCAGCGAGCCCGGCGTTATGCGTCTTCTGGTCAATCACGGCGCTGATCCGCTGTTCGTCCACCATGGCGACCATGTGGTGGAGGCGCGGGGCGGTGAGGCGTTCGAGCATCGTACCGAGCTGACGAACGCGCTGATGGCTGCGACGGGAATGGGCGGGGGGACGGCGTGGGTTCAGCTTGGCCGGGCCGAGCGCGAAACGCTCACGCTCGAGGCGGTCACGCTGGCCGCGGAGCTGGGTGTCGACGTAAACGGCGCCAACACCGATGGCCGCACAGCGCTCGATGCCGCCAGGGCTCTCAAGTACGACGCTGTCGTCAAGCTCCTCGTCGAGAAGGGCGCCAGACCTGGAACCCGCAGGAAAGAATGATGCAGGTGTATACTTTTCGCGTTTAGACGCGACCCAATCCCGCAGAATTCAAGTTGCGTGGAGGCCCGAGATGGCTGAACAGAAGCTGGTTGGCCGGAACTACTCAACCCCCGATCTCCACGCCAAGGTCACCGGTCGCGCACGGTACTCCGAAGATTTCCGCGCGCCGGGGATGCTGTTCGCGCGGCTCCTTCTGAGCCGTTACCCGCACGCGCGTGTCAAGAGCATCGACTCCAGCGCGGCGCTGGCGATGCCCGGCGTGAAAGCGATTCTGACGGCCGACGACGTGCCCGGTCCCAAGGATCAGGTCAATGACGCGGGCCAGGTCATCAAAGCCAATCCAAGGAGTGAGAAGGCGCTGACCAACGAGCCCCTCTATCAGGGCGAACCGATTCTGGCTGTCGCGGCAGTCGACGAACTGACGGCTGTCGAAGCGATCGACAGGATCAAGATTCAGTGGGAACCGCTGCCGTTCAGCGTGGATCCGGTCGCGTCGCTGCTGCCGGGTGCGATGAATCCCCGCGTGGAGGGGAACGTCTGGATACGTCCGACCCCAGTGCCGGGCCAGCCACCGCCACTTCCGGAGGTTCAGGACCTGAAATGGACGGAAGCCGAGGTCGAGGAGTACAAGGCGGGTCGTCTACCGATGGGCAAGGACACCGATGCACCCTGGTCGTACGGCGACATCGAGGCCGGCTTCAAGAAGGCGTCGCTGATCCTCGACGAAACGTTTGTGACCCCGAACACCAGCCATCAGTGTCTCGAGAGTCGCACGTCGATGGCGTACTGGCAGAACGGCAAGCTGTTCATTCACCTGTCGACCCAAAGCGTCGTGCAGACCGTCATGTCGGTGGTGCGCTGGTTGAGCCTCGAGCCGGAGAACGTCGTGGTCATCAGCGAGTACTGCGGCGGCGGTTACGGAAGCAAGGGGACGGGTTCGGTCACGGATATCATCCCCGCGCTCCTGGCCAAGAAGACGGGCACGCCAGTGCAGATGCGGATAAGTCGTGAGGAAGAGCACGGCCTTGGTGGCGCGCGTCCCGCCTTGCACGGGCGAATGAAGGTCGGGTTTACCAAGGAAGGCCGAGTCACCGCGCTCGACATGTACACCGTCGTCGACGGCGGGCCGTACGGCCCCGGGGGCGACGGCAACACCGCCAGCCGCTTCGCGTCGCTGATGTTTCAGCCCGAGGCGATGCGCTGGCGCGGCGTGACCGCGATTTCCAACACGCCGCCTCGCCGCGCGCAGAGTCAGCCCGGCGGCATGCAGGGCATCGTCCTGATGGAGCCGGTGATCGCCAAGGCGGCGCGCCAGCTGGGGATCGATCAGGTCGAGATCCGGAAGATCAATGCGCCTGCGGGCAAAGCCAGGTTCGGCCCGGCGAACGCGCGGGGCGACCGGGCGTATTCGACCAGTTGCTTCATCAAAGAGGCGCTTGATAAGGGAGCGCAGCTCTTCAACTGGGATGAACGCAAGACCCGGAGCGGGCAGCGTCAGGGCTCGAAGGTGCGCGGCAGTGGCGTGGCGGTCAGCTCGTATAGCGCCGGCTCAATCGGCTTCGACGGCCTCTTTGTCATCAAGCCGGACGGCCGGATGTCCATCCAGACGGGGATCGGCAATCTGGGCACTGAATCGTGGTCTGACTGCCAGCGGGTGTCGGCGGAAATGGTGGGCGTGCCTTGGGAGAAGGTCGACATCACGTGGGGCAACACGTCCAAGAATCTGCCGTGGAGCTGCGTCTCCGGCGGCAGCCAGACGACGCACGCGATGACGCGCGCCGCGCATGCCGCGGCGAGCGATGCGATCAAGAAGCTGCAGCAGATCGCCGCGAAGGATCTCGGCGGCCGGCCCGAAGACTACGTCGTGGCCAACGAGCGCGTGTCGCGCAAGGGCGGCGGTGCCGGCATGACGCTCGCGCACGCCGCGCAGCGGGCGATCGAGCTCGGAGGCATCTACGACGGCCACGAACTGCCCAACGAGATCAATGCATTTACCAAGCGGTCGGCCGCAGCGCTTGCAGGGCAGGGCCTGATGGGCGTGGCACGCGACGCGTACCCTCACGACGGGAGTTCGCTGTCGTTCGTCGCGTCTTTCGCTGAAGTCGAGGTGGACGTCGAAACGGGCGTGTACCATATTGTCGATTTCCTCGCCGTCGCAGACGTCGGGACCGTCATCCATCCCGCGGCCCTTGGCGGCCAGATCCTCGGCCGTTCGATGTTGGGTATCTCACATGCCATCGGCCAGAAGTGGGTGTATGACCAGCACTACGGCGTGGCACTTGCCAAACGGTTCCATTACAACAAACCCCCGACAATCCTCGATGCACCGACGCACATGGCTTGGGCGGCGGTCGAGCTTCCGGATCCGGAGACGCCGGTTGGCGCGCGAGGCATTGGCGAACCTCCAGTTGCGGGCGGATGCGCGGCGGTTCTGAACGCGATTTCTGCCGCTCTGGGAGACGAAGTGTTCCGCCGGGCGCCTGTGAATCTCGACGGTATTCTCACGGCGCTGGAGGCGGGAAGACCGATGATCGACCCGCTCACCGCTAACGTGTGAGCGTGAAATCCCTAAGCGATAGGACATTACGCGGGTGGAGACGATAGCGACGAGGTCCTCGGGACGTTGCTCCGCGCGACAGCGCCCAGGGTCTCGCCGCCCTTCACGTGCTCTCAAAGGATAACAGTCGCCTTGGTCACTTCAGTGTGACCGTCATCTCGATGGCGTAACGCGATCCCGACCCACCCGAGTCGGATCATTGTCAGGCAGTGACACCTGATCGCACGCGGTTGTGATTGCACTGATGTCACAAGGTGTGACATCTCTGGCCCCAGTCAGGGTATTACTCTTTGCACTCCGTGCTTCATGACAGGAACACTGCCCAAGGAGTCTCGATGAAACGCGTGGCCATCTTCTCTCTTTTCGTTGTCGCCTCGATGGCGGCGCTCGTCACGTCCCCGACGGTCGGGGATGCCCAGTCCTCGTCTGGCGCAGTAGCGCCGGTGCGGACCATCAATCATCTTCAGATCCGCGTGAAGGATCCGCTGAAGTCGTACGAGTTCTACAGGAAGCTGCTCGGCGGCCACGCCATCGACACTGGTGGCAACGGCAGCGCTCTCACGATGATGCTTGGCGACTCCGCGCAGTGGGTGAGCTTCGGGAAAATTCGTGAGGGCTCCGACGCGCAACCGGGGACGCTGGATCACGCGGGTATTGGCATCGACCTGCCGAAGAATCCCGAGGCTCTTCGTAAGGCCCTGAAGGACGCGTTTCCGTCGGCGAACGTCCGTTCGCCGGGCAAACCGGGAGACCAGACCTACGATCGCTCAATCTACCTGGCGGATCCAGAGGGATTCAGCATCCAGTTGATCTCGATGACGGACGACGGGCATCTCCCAACGGCGGACAAGACGCCGGCGGTGCCGCGCACGCAGGCGCAGGGTTTCGTGCGCTTTCGATCGCTCAATCATCTGTCGATTGCCACGACCGACCGGGAGCGCTCACGCGACTTCTACATGAAACTGCTAGGCGCGACCGTGCGCGACCAGAACAGGGGACAGATCAACATGACGTTGCCGGGCGCGAACGCCTGGCTGAGCCTGTTGCAGTCGAATCCGAGATCATCGGTCAAACCGGGCAATCTTCATCATCTCGGCGTTGGCATCGATTACCCAAGCGACATTCCCGGGATCGATGCGCTGCGCGCGAAGCTCAAGGCCGCGTTCCCGGACAGCAACGTCCGGTCGCCGGGCCAACCGAGCCCCGATCTGAAGAACAACTACAACCGGTCCATATACGTCACCGATCCCGACGGTGTCGATCTGCAGCTCGTGACGAGCACGGATGACGGGTGGCTGAATGCCGGCACTGGCGGCAATCAGCCGCATTGAATTTCGCGGAACTGGCGCGGACTTCTATAGCTCACTATTGGGAATTCGCTGGTATACTGCCGTGCGAAGTTCCAGCTCGAGCTGCAATTGGTTTGCGGGTTGAACTCGATTTCTTCCTGTCCCACCCGACACGACCGTTCGGCCTGATGTAGCCGTGCGTCCCGAGGGCTGACACTGCCAGTCTGAAGACTTCAGCGATCGAGCAGGGGACAACCCTTCGGTCCCACCGCCTTCTTCCTGTCGATGATGTCCGCCCCGTGCTTCTGCAGATAGTGCGCAATCGTCTCGACGCGGATCTTCACGGAGCCCGCAGGCTTGGTGGAGTCGAGATCCTGGAACGAGAAGAAGAGCGTGCCTGAGCGCTCGACGATCTGCTGCACCGGTGAGTAAGTGGGTTGATCCATGCCGCACTCATAGCTCGATAACCGCACTACGCAGGCCACCCACGGCATGCGCGCGGCGAACTTGGCGGCCCAGAGGATCTCGTTCGTGTTGGCGCTGTACGACGACGGCCAGACATCGGCGAGGTCGAAAGGCGAGTTGATGTGTCCGGCGTCGATATCCGGCCGGAACATCCACTCGAGCACATCGGCGTCGATCGGCAGGTATTGCGTCCAGAGCACCGGATAACCGTACGCCTGCAAATCGACCTCGATCTCGTGGCCGATGCCAGGGTCCATATGGTAGGGGCGCGCCAGCACAAGAACGCAGGGGGTGTCCGCGGCTGCGCAGCGCGTGAGCACTGCGCGCGCGCGGACGCGCAGATCAGCGCCGAAGGTTTCGAGCGCGCGGTAGCCGGCCTGCACTGCGTGCCGCGTCTCCATCAGCGTGAGGTCGGGGAGCGCATCGCGCAGGCCCGCGTAGAGCTGCTTCGGCACGAGCGGCGCGTCTGCCAGTGAGACGAGCGGCGCCACGTGGCGCACGCCGTGCTCGGCAAAGACGTCCCGTTCTTTGAGGAAACCCGCCTTGATGTTCTCAGGCGCGGCCATGACGCGCGGGCAGGCAAGCGACGCGAGCACGTGCCCGTTGAGGTAGGACGGCAGGGAGTAGATCATGGGTGAGAACAGCACGTCGATCTTGTGGTGCTTGTCGCGCGCGAGCAGTTCGCCGTAATGGCCGCTGATGCACTTCACCGGGTAGCAGCAGTCGACGACGCCGCGACCCTTGCCGAACTGACGCGACTGGTCCTCCGAGCTGTCAGAGGAGAACTCGAGTCGCCGCGCGTCGATGCCGAGCGCGTCGAAGAAGCCAATCCAGAACTGATGCGTCGACCACAGGTTGAGCACCCGAGGGATGCCGACACGCAGATGCGACCGCGGCTTCGCCGCTGACTCAGGAGAAGGTCTTGGCGCGGCGGAAGGCTGTCGCGCGAACCATTTCAGCAATGTTTGGGTGGGCATCCTTAACGGCCTCAAGGTTCTTCTTCACCACCAGCATCTCGTTGACATCCTCGAGCAGTCCCTTCGGGCAGGAGTTGCCGCTGATCACGCGCACCCAGCCGGCGGCGAGCGGTACTTTGCTCCAGGGACGGCCCTTGCCATCGGGCACGCACACGTCGATGAAGGTGCGCCGGCAGTCAACCGGGCACCAGTTGCACGTCGTGTGCTCATTGGTTGTGCTCGTGTACTCGAGGCACTCGATCACGTCGTAGCCGCGGAAGCGCGTGATCGCACCGGATTTCAGCCAGTCGCCGGCGCACAGCGCCGCGCCGATGGCACCCGCCTCGCCGGGATACGGATGCACCACGATCTCAGCGTCGGGCACCTTCCCGCGAATGAAATCGACCTGCGCCTTCACCACCGCGAGGTTGCGGTGCGTGCCCCCCTGCAGCACAAACTTGCGACCGGCGGCGGCCAGGTTCTGCAGCTGTCCGGCGTACACCCAGACGTTCAGCGGCAGTACCGCCGCGAGGGAGGCCATGATCTCTTCGGAGGACCAGCCCTTCCTCTGCTGGTTGACGATATCCGACTGCAGGAATACGCCGCAGCCCATGGCAAGGGCAGGGATCGCCTTGGCGCGGAAGGCCTGCTCGGCGTATTGCTCAAGGGGCACGTTGTAGCGCTCGGCCACGCCTTGCAGAAACGCGCCGTTGCCGGAAGAGCACTGCGAGTTCAGACGGAAGTCGGCGACCGTGCCTTGCCGGAGGATCATGATCTTGACGTCGCAGCCGCCGACATCGCAGATCACGTCCGCGTCGGGGAAGTAATGCAGCGCGGCCGTCGCGTGGGCCACCGTCTCGACGATGGCGACGTCGGCGCCGAGGATGTCCTTGAGGAGGTCCTTGCCGTAGCCCGTGATCGCGAGGGCACTGATATTTGCAAACCCGCGGCCGTGCAGCTCGCGGAACAGCGCCTTTGCGTCCTCGATCGGATTGCCGTTCGATTGCACGTAGATGCTGGCAACCAGTTCCCCGGACGGACGGAGGACAACAGCCTTGGCCGTCGTGCTGCCGAGGTCGCAACCCACGAGCGCCGGATGCGCCGGGTCGACCGACGGGCACAACCGCGCCGCGGGCGCCGCGTAGTTGCGAGTGAAGATCTCGAGGTCTGCGGCGTCGCGCACGAGGCCTCTCGCGCCGTCCTTGGCCTTCGCTTCCCACTGGCCTTGCTCGATCCACCACTTCAGTTTTTCGTCACCCGCATAGAGACCGACTGTCCGCGCCTCGCCGGCCGCGATCTCGATACAGCCCAGGCAGGCGTAGTACAGCGCCTCGTTCGGCACCTGAATCACCTCCGCGGGGACGGCGTCAATGCGCCGTTCACGCCAGAGCGTCCCGAGGTGATGGCGCCAGGCCTCTTGTAAGCCGTTGAAGAACAGGTTCGGGCCGCCGAGGAGCAGCACCTGCGGCGTCGGCGTGTTGCCCTTGGTGAGGGTCGCGAGGTTCTGACAGACCACCGCCTCGTACAGGCTGGCGATGATTTCCTCGACCGGCACGCCGGCCTTGACGAGCGTGTTGGCGTCAGCCTCGGCGAAGATGCCGCACTTCGAACTGATTTTATGCAGCGCGTAGCCGGAGTAGCCCATGCCCGCCAGGCGCTCGGGGGCGATCTGCAGCTTGCGAGCGGTCTTCTCGATGAAGGTTCCGGTGCCTCCACTGCACGCAGACTGCATGTAGACCTGTTTGGCCTTGCCGTCGCCGCAGGGGGTGAAGAACAGCGTCTTCATGTCTTCGCCGCCGATCTCGGAGACGAAGTTGACCTGCGGATGCAGCTTCTCGACCGCGGCCGACACAGCGACAACTTCCTGGACCATCTTGCCGCCGAGAAGCGGCGCGAGCATGCCGGCGCCGGAGCCAGTGAGGAAGATGCGGTCACGCTCCGCCGCAAGGCCGCACTCGGCCTTCATGCGGCCGAGCAACTCGAGCACCATCTCCGCCTGCCTGGTGTTATGGCGCTTGTAGTCTTTCCAGCGAACCTCGCCGTTCTCACGCACTGCGGCCTTGACCGTCGTCGATCCGACGTCGAGCCCGACGATCAGCATGAGGCGAGGTGGAGGGCAAAGTTGGCCGCCGTGCCCGCGGCGACGCCCGAATGCGGCACCCTATACATGGCCTTCCTCATTTCCGGCGTGACACGCCCGGCAAGTGTGTCGGCGGAGATCCCGATGCGGTCCAACACCTCGTCGTACTCACGCTGCGCGCGCTTCTTCGCCTCGCTGAGGATCATCTGGCAGCGCGACAGCGCGTGCACTTCGGCGTCGCCTTTGATCTCGAGCGGCGCATAGAGCAGATCCGGATACCTGCCGATCACCGCCGCCATCGCGCCGACGCTCATGGTGTTCGGCATGCAGGAGTAGGGCGAGAGCTCGCAGATCATGTGCGCCTTTTTGTGGTGATACGCCCACAACGCCTTGCCCACCAGCATGTCGCCTTCGCCGCCGTTCAGGCGGCTGTGGAAGTACGGTGCGGCGAGCCGGCGCAGCTCGTACTGGTCGGGGATCGCGTGCGGCACGTCGCACAAGCCGCGCCGCGCGCGGTTGTAGATCCAGCGCAGCACCGCCTGTGCGGTCCGGATGCCGCGGAACTTGAAGCGGGCGTGCCTCTGGATGCCGATGTGGTCCTCGAAATCCTGGCCTGCGAGTCGCATCAGGTAGTCGAACCAGATGGCAATCGCCGCCGGGTACACCTCGGCGCCTTCCGCCTCGAGCCAGCGATGGATGTTGTGGTTGGGATCGCCCTCGACTGTCTGGAGGTAGAATTCGCCCGTAATCTTGACGGTCGGCTTGACACGCAGGCGGTCGACCTCAACCGCGTCGAAGCGACGCCGCACTTCCTTCATGGCGTTCACGAAGTACGGCGTGGCGAGGTGCCACGCAAGCGATCCGAGTTTGTCGCCACGCCGGGGACGCTTGCGGAACACCTCGTACAGATACTCGACCGACTCGCGCGCGGCCATGTCGGCGTCGCCTTTGCGTACCTCGTACGGGCGCACCTGGTATTCCAGATCCTGCACGACATCCGTGAGGACGATGCCCCACACGGCGCCGAGCGTGAAGGGCAGATTGAATTCGAGGCCTCCGCCTGCCGAGGGATCCTGGTCGATGCCGTCCTGTCCGAGCAGAAATATGCGGAACGCATCGAGGCCGACGTTGCGCAGCGCGAGCTCGTAGCTCTGATGGTACTGGCCGAAACGGCAGGCGCCACAGGAGCCCGCCGTTACATAGATGTAGCGCTCCGCGACGTCTTCCGCGCCGATCTCCGCCGCCTTGCGGCGCAAGTAGTTGGCCAGGTTGCCGGTCGTGAAGCTCGTCGGACAGCATTGCCCGATGTCGGCGATCTCGCGCCCGGTGAGCAGATCTTCGCGCGTCGCCGTCGGCAGCGCCTGCATGCGGTAGCCGAGGTTCTCCATCGTGCCTTGGATGACGCGCTCGGCGCGCCAGTGCAGGCCGCCGAACAGGATGGTGACCTTGTCGCGTTCTTCGCGGGTAAACGGCCGCGGCTTGTAGGCGCGATAGGGTTCAATGGCGCTACGGGCCGGGGGCGCGACGATGCGCGCTGTCTTCGGGACTGCGCCTGAAACCGGGACGAGCGGAATTCTGGAATCGCTTCCCATGGCGGCTAGAAGTTCAGCGACTTCAGCGGAATTTCCTTCGGCACTTCCGCACCTCTTCGTGTCGCTTGCACGAGGCCAAGGGCTTTCATGATCTTGACGGTGGTGAATCCGAAGTCGTATTCCGATTCGTCGTGGCTCAAACGCAAGAAGCCCGGCGAATGGTGGTGGTTGTTCTGCAGGCACGCGCTGAAGGTCGCCGTGACAGGCAGCCAGTCTCCGATATTCATGGCGTTGTCGTGTTCGTCGTGGTGGCGACGATAACCGAATCGGCGATCGTGGGTCCAGTAGTTTTGGATCATGTTGACCCACAGCGCGAAGGCGCGTGTCCCCAGCCAGAGGACGGCCGTGAAGACCACATCGTGCACCAGCAGCCATAGCAGCCAGAAATTCATGACCTGAGCCACCACGGCGAAAACTGGACTTGCGACCAGGCGAAACGACCAGGACTTGAGGATCGGGTCGCGCGCGACATCGGCGATGGACTTGTACGGGAACAGGCAGAGATACATCGTTCGCCAGAAGCCATCGGAAGAAAGCTTGTTGGGATCCCCGGGCTGGTCGGAGAACGTGTGGTGCAGGCGGTGCCGGTTGACCCAGCTGACGGGATTGACGTAGATCCCGAAGGCATTGTTGACGAGCGTGAGGCCTTTCACGAACCATTCTTTGTACGCGAGTGCCCCATGGGTAATCCCCATGTGAATGACCGAGGAGAGATACAACCCGCCGACGAACCAGCACGCGACGAGATACGCCGCGCCAATCAACAAGCCCGACCATGGACCGATCTGCGGCGGCGCGAAATAGAGGCACGCCACCGTATAGGCAACAAGAAGCGAATACCCGACCATGTTGTAGATTCTCATCGCGACTCCTCTAAGCCTTCCGCGCGGTGAATTCGAATCGCTACACGGCCTTGTTCCGGGTAAACGGATAAACGAACTGCGCCCAGAAGCCGGCCGGAATGTTCTCATGGTTCAGGCCGTAGGTCTCCGGCCACTTGTCCTCGGGAAGGTAGTAGGTGCCGAACAGCCTGTCAATCCACGGAAAGTGAATCGCATAGTTCTTGTCGATCGCCTCTTTCTGTGACGTGTGATGCCAGTGATGGTATCTCGGCTGGATCAGGAACGGCTCCAACCACTTGACCGTCGGGCCGAAATTGCAATGCGTCCAGGTGGCATGGAGCGTGACAAAGAACAGGTACGCGACGTTGATGTTGTGTGGAAACACCAGCATCATCGGAATGAGAATGAACGCCCGCACCACAACGTCATCCACGAGGTGCGAGCGTGAGCCCGCGATCCAATCGAGCGCTTTGGACGAATGGTGAATGGCATGGAATCCCCACAGGAATGGCACCTCGTGGAACGCTCGATGAATGACGTATTCGGCGAGATCTGCGACGACGACCGCCAGGAAGAACTGCAGCACCCACGGCAGGCGGCCGATGACCGCGGTGACGCTTGCGATGTTCAGGATCGCCGTGAGCTGCGTGGCGGGAAGGAGGATCAGAAAGGACGTGAGTTGAACCGGCAGATGCGTGGACAGGAAGTACACGATGTCCGTCACCCACTCGCTCCGAAAGACGCTTTGCTTTGGATAGGCCGGCCACAGGACCTCGATCGGCGAGAAGATCAGCGTCATGAGCAGCATGTCCAGCAGGAACCAATCCAGACCGATGGCCGGCCCGTTGCCAAGATGCCCATTGATGGGGACGCTCGATCCGCCCAGCAGAGTCGCGGCAAGGGAGAACAGCATTCCGGTCAACGCCAGGGCTTTCCTTCTTCGCAGCATGGCGGATACGACTCCAAGAACGATCGCGCCCACGATGACTGCCTGGATCAGCAGGCGCATGAGGTACATGGGGTAGTAGGGCCGCAGTTCGGGCGAAGTCAGCAATTCCGGAAAATGCAGGCACACCACGGCCCCGAAGGCGAGGAGCCCGAAGAAGGCTGACAATACCCCGCTCCACCAGCCCGTTCCGAACCCCGTCGGGGCCTTGTCGTCGAATATCTCGTTGATTCTTTGTTCGAGCATCGTCTCCCTTTCGCTTGAGGGACACGATAGGCGATGGCGGCCCGCCGTGTCCTGAGCGGACGTTCAGAAACGCTGAGAAACGCTGAGTGAGTTATCGGATGTTCGCGCGCGCGATCGGCCACTCTTCTGCAGACGGCCGCAAATGTCTGTGCGCGAAAGGGTTCAACGAAAAACGGCTCGATTGGGAGGAGCCAGGCGGCGTGGCGCGGGGGCGCAGTCTCGAGCAGGCTGCGCAGTGCTGCACAGGTGTCTGCGCCGCGACGTCCATCGCAAGAACTTGTTGGACTCAGGCCACGATCTTTCAAGAGCGCCGTGACCACGGGAGATCCCCACGGCCAGCTTCTCCTCTTCAGACAAACACGCTTGATAGCGCCGGAGCGCGGGGCCGAGCCGATCGATCCGCCGGCGACGGTAATACTGCTCGCAGGTCAACCGTCCCAGCCCAAACCGCCGAGAACTGAGCTTCCCTGCGTTCGACACCGCCGCCTAACATGCGGCCGGGTCTTGCTGCTCTTTCGCATCGAGGCACAGGTGAACTATGCTGACCGTGTTCAAACTCCGTTTCAAAGGAGCACTTCGATGCGTGTGGAGAGTCTCTTCATTGCCGCCGGCGTTTTCATCGTTACGACTCTTTCAGCCGGCCCGAGCTGGGCGCAGGCTCGCGGGCAGGCAAAAACCGACAATACCAACCCGCGCACCGCGCGCTTTGGCGTTTGGGACAATTCCACCAATCCCAATAACGTCATGACGTACGAGGCCTACGAAAAGGACGGCAGCAAGCTGACGGTGAGCAATCCGAGCAATCCGTCGCAGGACTGGAGCTACGTGACGCTGTTCGACGGAGTGTATCGACCGGTCCAGGGCCAGGACGGCGCTGAGACCGCGGTCGAGATCGTCAACCCGAAGAGCATTCGCATCTACAACAAGCGCAACGGTGTGCTGCAGCAGGTCGTGATCAACACGTTGTCGGACGACAATAACACGATCAACAACGAGTACATCCGCATGGACAAGGACGGCAAGATCATGGGCGTCACCCATGTGACGTACATCCGCCGCAAGAAGTAGCGATGCGCATCACCTCGTCACTTCTTGTACTTCTCCAGCATCGCCTTCATGAGGTCGGCCGTGGATGTCCCAGTGCCCTTCCGCATCTCCTGCATCAGCTCGGTCGAGGGTGGCAGTATGTGGTTCGCGCGCAGGTAGCCCACGACGTTGCCGTAGATTTCGTTGTTGTGGACGGTGGTATGGAGGAACGCGACCACCATCTGCTGCGACGAGAGAATCCTCTGGTCGTCGAGCTTGTCGAACGTCGCGTCACAGTAGTCGAACGACTCTGCTAATGCCTTCGTGATGTCGGCCTTGGTCTTCAGCAGGTCTGTCTTGGTCTTCGGCATCGGATTCGTCTCGCCGCGCAGCGTCGAGCAGTCGAGGTAGTTGCGCTCGGTCGAGTGGTTGATCCACTCCCCGAAATTCATCTGCGCCGGATCCAGCTTGAAGCCGTACTTGTCGGCCGGCATGACGGACGCCGCGCCGATCAGGTCGAACTTCACCGGCGTGTAGTAGCGCTGGATGTTCGCGGTTTTGAGCGTGTCGTCTGCGTGGGCCGCGGGCGCGGCGGCCAGGACCGCGACCATTAGGAACGTCGCCTTCATTAATCCTCCATGCGCGCTTGACAAACGTGCAGCACAGCATACCGCTGGCGGTTCTGATAAACTTCGTCACCACCGCCGGCGCAGCGTCCAGCCCTCGTCGCGAACGGAAGAGGAGATCCGCCGTGATCCACCGACTCGCCCGAGCAAACCTGTTCGTTCGCATCGCCGTTGTCGTCTGCGCGTTCGCTCCGCCCTCCCTCATCGTGCGAGAACTCAAGGCGCAGCCAGCGCTCATCGTCCCCGCTGGACTCCCCGACTGGGCCTTCAACATCCCCGACA
>DASZFS010000245.1:0-26590 GCA_035939575.1 Vicinamibacterales bacterium
CTCGACGACGGAACCTGAACGCCTTCTACCAGCGTTCGACGTGGTGTTTGCAAAGGGGCGCTCCGCTCTTGAAGCCATGGCCGTTGGCTGTGCGGTCGTGTTGTCCGATCGCGTGGGCTGCGGGCCACTCGTGACCCCGGACAACTTCGGCCGGTTGCGTCCTCGGAATTTCGGGGTTCGTGAGCTCCAGCACGCGCACGATCCGGGCTGGTATGCGGAGCAGATTGCCCGGTATGAACCGCGGGCGGCGGCCTGCGTGAGCGCGCGAGCCCGAGCGGATGCCGGACTCGAGTCCGCAATCGACCGCCTGCTCGAGATTTACCATGCGGCGCTTGCCGCGCCTTCTCCAGACGATCGGGACGGAACGCGTGAGGCCGCGCGGCATCTGGGGAAGATCGCATTTAAGCTCAAGATGGCGTTGCGGGCCGACGATGAGATGAGACGACTGGAACACGATCTCGCGCAGGCGCGCCTGGAACGCGACGCGGTCGGGAACGAACGCGCGGCCCTCAGGGGCGAGGTCGCCAGGTTGGAGGAGGCATTCAGCAACCAGGGGGCGCAGCTCGCGGACAGTGTGCACGAGGCCGCGGAGCGGGCAGACGCGCTTGACGCCGTTCGAGCTGCGAGCCAGGTGGAGTCCGGGCGCGTGCTCACAGAGCTCACCGTGGCTCGTCGTCGCGCGGAGAGCCTGGAGCGCGTCGTCGATGCGTACCGGGCGCTGCCCACCCTGCGCCTGCGCGACCTGCTCCTGTCCGTGCCGATCCTGGGACCTGCCACGCGTTCGGTTGCCCGGTTGGTGGCCCATGGGCTCGTAACGAGCCTTGCGGGACGTAACACGCAGCTCGAATGCACGAAGCTGCAGGAGCAATTCGAGGCAGTCGCGCGTCACGGTTTCACGGGCGTGCCGATCGAAAACTTTGCCGAGTGTGGCAGGTTGCAGCTCGATGCTTTGGTGCAGTCGGGTCTCGAGCCCGGCTCCCGGCTGCTCGACGTCGGCTGCGGGGTGCTCCGCGGAGGCTATTGGTCGATCCAGTTTCTCGACGCCGATCGCTACTGCGGCATCGAGCCACACGCTGGACGACTGGCCGTCGGGAAGAGCCTCTTGCCGGCAGGTCTGCTCGCAGCGAAGCGACCGCGCTTCGACGGGAACCCCGATTTCGACCTGACGGTCTTCGGCGAGACGTTTGACGTTGTCATGGCCGACTCCATCTGGACTCACGCGGCCAAGTCGCAGATCGAGACGATGCTGGACTCGCTGCGCCGCGTCTCTCATGAAGAGACGGTGCTGCTGGCGAGCTATCTGCCTGCCGGCTCAGGTCTCGGCCCCGATTATCTCGGGTCCACATGGGTCGGCACAAGCCATGCTTCGAACGTCGTCGGGGTGGTTCGGCACGATCGTGACTGGATTTTCGATCAATGCCATCGGCGCGGTCTCAGTGTGCAGGAGCGCCCGGAATTGACGCTTGACCATCAGTCCTGGCTCAAAATTAGCCGCGGCTGAGACGCTGACCGTCTGATCGCACAAGGCGAGGAGATTCAACAGCAGTTGGCATGGGTCGACCACGAGATCGCGCGAGATCAATCATCCGGGATCGGTGGCCGACGGTTACACTTCCGGTGACACGGGGTCAGTTTTGCAGGCCGATCACACTGGAGCTGCTCAGATTCAGGCCAGATGTTCGATGCGGGCCTGCCGCGCCGAAGCAAGCGCACTGGTGTACGCTTGCGAAGGCGGGAGGGATGGCCGAGTGGTCGATGGCGGTGGTCTTGAAAACCACTGTACCGGCAACGGTACCGGGGGTTCGAATCCCTCTCCCTCCGCCATCCGCCTCCGCTCGCACGAGTTCTGGCGAGCTCAGCGAGTTCAACCAGCAGGCCAAGAACCCGGCACCGGTGAAACAGCCGCGAATGAGCCGATCGACGAGCTTACGCGGTCGCCTGCTCGATCAGCTCGGTGAGGCGGGCGAGGCCGCGACGAACGTTCTCAGCGAATCGCTGCGACGCCTGCTGCACCTGAGGATCCCCGAAGCGGCCGCGAAGCCCGCGCATCGGATTCAGCCGCGACCGCTCGAGCCATTCCGAGATGTCCGTCTCCTTCGACCACGCACGGTCGGCTCGCATCTGGATTAGCGCGGTCCGCGCCCAGTCGAGAGCGGCGTCCGGGTATGGGTTCGGCGGGCACAGCCGATTCTTCTCCGCGTCCTCATCCCTGTGAGCCTCGACAAACGCGACGAGCGCTGCGTTGAACGGAACGAGGCCGGTACGGACGGGCTGCAAGGTGATGCAATCAGCGCCGAAGATCGGAAGCGCCGGCGGCCGGCGCAGACCGTCCGCCGCACAGTGGACGTGCAGATGGCCGGGGTTGGTAGGGGTCGTGCCCTGTTCGAGGACGATCTGGTTGCACTCAATGCGACGCACATGCCCCAGACGGATGACATTCTCTATGCCGCGCAACAGATCGAGCTCCCAGTCGCCGATGGTGGCGGCCTTGTACATGGTGGGTCGTACGCCCTGATCGACACGCCTGAGCTGCTCGCTGGCATCGAGCCGATCGAAGAGGTCGTCGGGGGATGTCGCCTGGGCCGCGGCCTCCATCTGCAAAGCGATTCCTTGGAGCATCCTGCCAACGAGCTCGCCCGGTTGGGAATAGCTGCGATTGAGCAGCCAAGCTTCCCTCGGCTTGATCCATTGGATCTCTCCCGGATCGACGCCGTTTTCGAGCAACCACACGCAGGCATCCATGGCGGTCTTGCCGGCGCCGATGATGACGAACCGCTCTGGCATCTCGGTGACGTGTGCGAGCTGGTTGACCGGGATCGAGCGCGCACCAGCGCCGATGTCGAACGGCGGAGGCGTATTGGCGGGAACGGAGGGCGAGAGGTAAGTGGCGTCGACGAGCTTCTTGCGGACCTTGATGTCGAAGGTTTCACCGGAGAGGCGAGAGACGAAGCAGTGGTCGCCGATGTAGTCGCACTGCGGAAAGAAGCGAACCTGCCCGGAGGGGATCAGGCGCTTGCACATGACCCGATCGTAGTACGCACGGATCTCGGCACCGCTCGCGCGCTCATACATGCCGGCCTCGGGTCCACTCAGCTCGATGGCGTCGCTGCCGAGCGGCATCGAGTTGACGCCGTAGTAGAGCGACGGCTGATGCAGGCGGATGAAAGAATAGGCATCGTTCCAATGGCCGCCCGGCGCGGCTCGCCGATCCACCATGAGGACCTGGGCATCCGTCTCAGAGATGAGCGAGTCCGTAAACGCCATGCCGGCCGCTCCGCTGCCGATGACGAGATAGTCTGTTTCCAGTGTGCGAGCGGACATGGGCTTCCTCGCTGTTCCAGCAGGGCAACATCATAGTAAAAACAGGAGCCAGTGATGAGAACGCTGTCGAGGATTGGCGCGTGAGCTCCGCTCGGAGCCCGCTCAGGATGCAGTCGAGACTGACGGTGCAGAGCCTGACAACGGATCTCCAGCGTCGAGTTCGATTCGCAGGCGCGCCTCTCCCAGAATGAGCTCGTCCCCCGTCCGGAGACGGACCCCAAGTGCCCCCGGTGGAACCGCAACAGTAGTTCCATTGCGCACCACGCTCGTGCCGTGCACGCTGCCGTCGTCGCACAGGCGATACCCTCCGGAGGTGGCCTCGTGTGCGATGTGGGCGTGCCGGCGGGACACGGTCTGGTTGACCTCTCCCGATCCTTCGACAAACGCCACATGGTTCGTCCGGATGAGGCGGTTGCGCGCGTCTCGCACCTCGCTGCAACGTCCGAGGTCGATGCGCTTGGCAGCAAACGAGTAGGTGCTCCGTTCGGCGGTGCCGCGCACCACCGTCAGGTCGATACGGGCGAAAACCGGATCGCGTCGAGCGTCATTCGACGGCGCGCCCGCGATCCGGGCGAAGGCCAAGTTGAATTCCGGCTGTCGCCAGTTTTCCAATGCCCTGTGCACATAGGCGACGTCCAACGTCAGGTCATCGATCGGACACGACTTCGATCGCAACCGCTCGACGATTCGATCCCGCAACGGTGGCGCGCCGGCAATCACGGCGTCGAACCTGGCTCGGCCCTCAGCAGTCGACGCCAGAAGCGAGAGCGTGATGCTGTTGAACGGAAACACGCGCGTGCCGCGACTGCCTGGCTGGATCTCGTGCTCGACCGCCTCGACGATCAGATGGACGATCTCCAGCGGCTCGCGCGCGACGGCTCCCACGGCGTCGCGGGCGGCGCGGTCAAGTCTGCGGGCGATGGTCGACTCCAGCCTTCGAGCCTTTCCAAGAAGGTCCATGGTGTTCACTTCACTGCACGAGTCCGCTCTGTGCGGCCGCCGTGACGATCTCTCCAGCGACCGGCGCGGCGCTGGCTCCGCCGTACCCGGCGTTCTCGATGACGACAGCGAAGGCAATTCGCCTGGTGGCCGTCCCGTAGGGAGCGAAGCCCACAAACCATGCATGCGAGGCACGCCCTGTCAGTTCCGCGGTGCCGGTCTTCCCGGCAATTCGCCAGGGGTGGGCCTTCAGGCTTCGGCCAGTCCCAGTCAGGACAACGTCACGCATGTAGCCAGCGAGCAGGCGTGAGGCGTACCGATCCAGGAACGGGTCCGGTTCAGCGGATCGTGTGGCGGACTGCTCCTGGCGGGTCTCGCGAAGCACTCCATCGGAGGCGATTGCCGCCGCCACTCGAGCCATCCGCATTGGTGTCGCGACGACGTCGCCTTGCCCGTATCCGATCTGCGGGAGGGTTTCCCGCACCCGCTGCGCTGATGTCTTCGAAGGCGTCAGCGAGATCCCAAGCCGGGCGGCCGTGCGGACGAGCGGCTCCGGGCCGAGCGCGACCGCCAGTTGCCCGAAGTACGCGTTGCAGGAGTGGACGAGGCCCTCGTGCATATCGATCGTCCCGTGTGGACGCGTGTCGAGCACGTCATCCCGGACAGGTCGATTCCAGCCCTTGATGCTGGCGCCGACCCGCCCGTCTGGCAACCGTGTGCACGCGAACGTGGTCGCGCCGGGATCGACGCCCTGGCGAAGCGCAGCGGCCGCCGTCACCAGCTTGAACGTCGAGCCCGGTGGGTAAAGACCGTATCTCGCGCGGTCCAGAAGCGAAGACGTGTTGGCCTCGGCGATGCTCGCATCGCTCGCTGACGAGCCCATGTCCGGCCACGGATAGCTCGCGCTCGCGAGCAGCTCGCCGGTATCTGGATCGAGCACGACGGCCGCCGCCCTGCCGGCCGACTGGCTGGCGTAGCTCGCGACAATCGAAGTCACTCGAACCTGGAGACCGGCGTCGATCGTCAGGCGCACATCCTTGGCGCGACGGCGCAGCGCCACTACAGCGGGATGAGTGGCTTCATAGCGGTGCCGCAACAGCGGCACGAGATCGCGGTAGTCCCGTCGAATGGTCCACATCGGGTGACCCGACGAATCGATCGTCTGGGTCGCCGTTGCTCGATCGTCGAAACCGCGCAATTTGCTTTCCGAGTCTCGCTCGACATACGACGTGTTGGGCGCGCTCCAGTTGACGCGCGTCCGTTCATCCCCCAGGAGGTGAAAGGTGCGGCCCCCCAGGGGATAACAACGTTCAGTCGGACTTGGGCACGTCCGGTCGAGCGCGACGCCGAGCCGCTGGTACGCTTGACGGGAGGCGTCAATGACACCCGGCTCGGCGGTCGCCAATGGCAGCCCTTTTCGGTCGTACACCGTCCCTCGAGGAAGCTGTCGCACGAGATCAAGGACACGCGGGTTGTAGGTGTACCTCCGCCCTCCATCGGCTTGAACGCCAAGCTGCGGCTTCACGACGTAGTCGTCCGCGTGCACCACCTGGAAGTCGATCAGAACGCCGACTAATCCCGCCGCTGATACGGCAAGAGCGGTGACCAGCCACCGAATCGGCACGCGAAAGGGCTCGAGATCAACCACTGGTCCTGGTCCAGGGTCGGCCCGGATCGAGCACAGCATGCCGAGGGCCGCGCAGTTTGCGGCCATCGCCGAACCGCCGTAGCTCAAGAACGGCGTCACCACGCCTGTGAGCGGCGTGACGCCCAGCATCCCGCCTGCCATCACCAGAACCGGAACGATCAGGAAGAGCGTCAGCCCTGTCGCGAGAAAGAAGCCGTAGTCGTTCGACGCCGAGCGGCCCGTGCGGAAGCCGCGCCAGGCGATGACCCCGTACGCAGCAGCCACGACAATCACCCCCACGGCTCCGAGCTCCTCGCCGACGGCTGCCAGCACGAGATCGGTGTGGCCCGCCGGCAGATAGCGTGAGTCGCCGAGGCCGAGGCCGGTGCCGAACGGCCCACCTGCCGCGACGGCCCAAATCGCCTGCGCGACCTGGTCTCCGCCGGCGACAACGTTGTCCCACGGCGACTGCCACATGCGCACGCGCTCGGCCACCGTGTGCGACACGCTCAACCTGTCCCCGGCATAGAAGCCAGCCACCAACAACCCGAAGCCCATCGCGGCCAGGCTTATCCGGCCTCGGGCCACGGCGTACATCGCCAGGAACACGCATGACAGCAACAGCGCAGGTCCGAGGTCCTTCTGCAAAAAGAAGAACCCCAGGGCTGTCGCGACTGCGACCAGAACCGGCAGCGCATATTCACCTCGCGGCAGGTCCAGCCATGCCGGCACCGTCAGCGTCCTGAGGGCGCTGCCGCGCAGACCTCGGAGTAATTCCCACCGGCGGGCAAAGAACCCCGCGAGAAACAGCGCGAGGAGGAGACGGATCGCCTCGATCGGCTGCACCGGACCGAGGTTCACCTTTGCACCGCTCCTTCCTGGACCATCGCCAAACAGGATCAACAGCACCGACAGCGACAGGGCGCCGATCAACGGCAGATAGCTGAGCTCCAGAAACGCCGCGGTTCCGAAGTCGACGAGTGACAATGCCATGAGCAGGAGCAGACCGACCAGGACGCCTTCCGCGTACCGAACAAAGAGGAGGTTGTCACGCAGTGGATCGACTCGACTCACCAGGACCGCGAAGCCGACGGCCGTCAGCAGGTGAACCGCCGCCAGCAGCACGCGATCGCCGCGAGTGCCTCGCAGCCGCCAGACAAGCGCGATCGATTGAAATCCCAGAATGTAAAGCCCGCCGAACAACAGCAGCCGGCGGCGAAACGCGTCACGTGTCCGCACGACGAAAAACGGTTTTATCGCGACGAGATCCGAAGCCGTGACCAGCGGTATCGTCTCGGGACGATTGCCTCCGCCCGTCTGTGCCGTCTCTCCGGCCGTCTGCGCTCGACGCGCCAGCACCTCGAGCTCGGGCACTCGCTCGATCGCGTCAACCCGGACCGTCGCGCGGGTGATGCCGCCGACGTTTGACTGCGCGCGGCCAGCGTTTCGCTCGGTCTCCACGAACCGGAACAACTCGCGGGCCGCGAACCGCCGCTCGGCAGCGTTGGCAAAAACCGCGGTCACTGCCGGCTCGATGGCCACAGAGTCCGGAACGGTATTCAAGTTGACGATTGTGGTGTCCGCGCGTTGCGTCTCAGTCGCGTCGAACACGCGAACGCGTCCCGCGTACGCCAGACTGATGGCGAACAGCGCCACACAGGACGTTGCCAGCATCAAGAGGTCGGACACGCCCGCCACACGTGCGCGCCGTCGCAATCGCCGGGTGTCGCGCTCGGCGGCCGACGTGTAGGTCGCCGTCATCGTCTGCCTTCGAGCAGAGGGGAGTCCGGCTGCAGCGAGGGTTGGACGGCTGGTCGAGACAGGACGGCGATACGCTGCTCGACTTGACCGAGCGCCCGTTGCGTCAGCCGCATCGTTCGGGCGACGTCGGCGAAGCTGACGACTGTCGCGTAGAGATCGAGAGCCCGCCGATACGCCTCCGCGGCTCGAGCGAGATATTCCTGCTCCTGAGCGAGGCCGGCCAACGTTCGCGCCGTACGCGCCAGCGTGTCGCCCCGGGCACGATAGCCGTCAGCCAGCTGCGTCGTCTCCCGATCGCCAGGCGCGTATCCGAGACGCTGCGCCTGCGTGAGCGCATCGGCCCCGCGATCGACGTCTTCCAGCCCGTAGATGAACGTGCGCGCGAGTCCAAGAAACGGATCTGGCCAGTTCGGCCGCAGCTCGGCGGCCTCTCGAAACGCGGTGACCGCATCCGTGAACTCCTGCTGCGCCTCGACGGTCTTTCCTCGGGTCTTGCGGGCTTCGCCATCGATCCGGTGCAGGTGTCCCTCGCAGTACCGCAGCGAGGCTATGACTTGCGGCGCTGGAACCGCGCTCGCCAGGTGCCCCAAGGCCTCCCGTGCCAATCTCCATTGAGTCTCCCTGACCGATGGCAGTGCCGTCCGATAGTTGGCGATGACGCGCTCGCCCAGCATGCTGGTCTGCCGCGCGAGCGCCCGCTCGAGACCGATGACGCCGATCCTGAGACTCCGCCGGCTCAGGGCCTCGTACTGGTTCCAGGCGTCGGCCAGTCCGTCCAGCTCCCGGGTCGGCACGTTCGCCGCGAGTCGGCTGGCGACCGCCGCGACCCAGATCTCATTGCAGGCAATCGCGAGCGCGATCAGGAGGAGGGCCGTTCGAAGAAGAGACCTTCGTCCCACGAGCGTTCGGGGGGCACCAGACACCGGCTGGGTCGCAGCCACGATGGCGCTCGGTTGGAGCACCGTGGTCTCCCGAGTGGCGCCTGGCTCCCGCGTGCGGCGCGTCGCCTGCTCTTCGACAGTCTCTGGAGCGCGCGTACGACGGGTCGGAGGTTCGTCTATCGCGCGGTTCGGCCAGCCCTCGTGCTCCGCCTGGGTCTCCCGTCCGGCGATGACGCGTTCGAGATCCTCGCGGATAGCGGCAGCCGCGGCATAGCGTTCCTCGGGCCGGCCCGCGAGCAGTTTTCCAATCACGGCCGCCAGGCCCGGAGTGCAGCGCCCTCCCAAGGGGTTCGGCGGCAGCCGCGATTGGATGCGCTGCTCCAATCGGCGAGTGTCCGCTGCCTGAAACGGCAGACCGCCGCTCACCATTTCGTACAGCAGGACGCCAACCGCCCAGAAATCGGCCTGGGGATCGATCTCGCCCGACTCGAGTCTTTCAGGTGAGAGATAGGCGATGCTGCCAAAGTCGTTGCGGGTCACCTTACGGCTCAACGACAGCGCTTTGGCGATCCCGAAGTCGAGGACCTTGACGCGATCGTCGTGCGTCACCTTGATGTTGCGAGGCTTGAGATCGCCGTGAAGCAGCGAGCGGAGAGGGCGCTCGTCGATGGTGACCTCGAAACGGTGCGCCGCCTCGAGAAACTCACAAAGCTGGGCTGCGACGCCGGCCGCGCGCTCGGAAGTCAACGGACCGCTCGCGATGACCTCGGAGAGGTTCCGCCCCTCGAGGTACTCCATCGCGATGTAGAAGTATCCCCACTCGGTGCCGTGCTCGTACACGACCGGAACATGGCCGCTTGCCAGACAGAACTGCTCTTGCAGCTTCGCGCCCCAGCGTTCGGCCTCGAGGATTTCGAGCGCCTCACGGTCATTGCCCGTGGGCACCAGCTTCAGCGCCACGCGGCGCGTCGTCCGAGTGTCCGTCGCGAGAAACACGGCCGCCATCCCGCCTCGGCCGATCTCCTCGAGAATCTCGTACGGTCCGACACGCTGGAAGACGGTCGTCATCACCGCGGAAACCAGTTCTCACGCATGACGCTCAGCCTGGCCGCCGCGCCCAGGGACAGGAACGCCTTCGGGGTCACACCTTGAAATACGTTGCCCACAATCGACGGTTCCGCATCGTTTTCGATGATGAGGGACGCTCGGGCCCGCTCGGACAGCCCGTTGCGGGCGAAGACGTTGTGAGCAATCCGAGGCGACGCTCCCGATCGGATCGCCAACGCCGGACCGGGGTTGTCGTGAATATCGCTGCCGATCACGCCTCCGCCGGCCATTTGACCGAGATCCAAGGCCACGATGAGGGCGCCGGCGATCTCCACGTCCACGATCGATACGGTCGCGCCGCTGACGAGCACCCCCGTGCCCAACGGCGTCGCGGCGTCGCCGATGATGCGGAAACCGACGAATCCGGCGTTCGATACGTCGGCCGCGACGACCGCCGGGTCGGCTTCGGAGGCTCCGCCCGGCAGCCGGATTGTGGCGCCTCGCGGAACACGACTGATCACCTGTACGTCGTCCTTCAGAACAAGGCGTTCGCGGTACTCTCCCGGCTCGACGACGACGCGCCATCCAGGCTGCGCCCGACCCAGGGCCTCGGCAATCGATTCATTCGGTCGAACGATGATGACGCCCGACGCCGGCGTGGGCGGATCGACGGTGCTCGGCGCCGGGATCGGCCAGGATGGACGCCATCGCAGCACCGCCAACGTGGTCACGATCGCCAGTAGCGCGACAACGGCGGTCCGCACCACGCGTTGCAACGTCGTGTGCCGCTCGGGCGGCCGTCGATCGATCACCCTCCTCGACCGTTCCCGCGCGCCAGCGGAGGCTACGCGTAAGCGGGCACGACTCGCGGCAAACAGCTCTCCTTCGACGTACACGACTGTCACGTTGTCCTTGCCGCCGGCGTCGTTGGCCGCCTCGATCAGGGCGTTGACGACGTCATGCGGGCGGCCAGCAAGCCGCGTCACCACCTGATTGATGGTCGCCGACTCGACCTGGTCGGTGAGCCCGTCGCTGCAGAGCAGCAAGGCGGCGTCGGGCTCGAGTGGAATCTCGTGCAGATCGATGAAATCGGTGTCCGTCTGGTCGTGAAGCTCCGAGCCGACGTCGCGATACACCTCGTTCCGCCGTTTGTGGCGCATCGCGTCGATTTCCGAGATCTGGTTGGAGTCCTCGCGCTCGCCGACCGGCGAGTGATCGCGCGTGATCTTCTCGATTCCTTCGCCACGCAGCTTGTACAGCCGCGTGTCACCCACATGTCCAACCGTCGCAATCCGCTCGCCGACGACGGCGACGGTGAGCACGCACGCCATCCCGGCCCATTCAGGACGCAATGACGCGACGCGGTGGATCTCGTTGTTCGCAATCGTGATGGCCTCGCGAACCCGATCCGCCGTGCGACCGGTTTCACGCTCGAGGCGGGTCCTCAGCATCGTCAACGCCACGTCGGCGGCCTTGCCGCCGGCTGCCTGGCCGCCGATACCATCGACGAGGACGAAGAGGCCGCGGGCCACGTCGACATGGAACCGATCCTCGTTGACTTCGCGCTGGAGGCCGGGGTCGGTGTCGCCCGCCGCCATCAGTGCGCTCATCGTCTGCATGGCATTTACTCGTCGCGCTCTGTGACCCCTGCCCACACGTAGCTTGCGATGAGAGCCGCGAGCGCGGCCAGCAGCGCGAGCCGCGCCCAGAGGAGTAGCGCCATCAGTCCACCTTCCGGAAGTCGAGGAATACGGTGTCGGCGAGACCGATCTGCGACGCGTCCGGCAGTGGCGTTTCAACGCCGTTCTCTCGTTTCGCCCCGTCGCGCTCCTCGTAGCCGCGCGGGACGTGGCGGCCGTTGAGCGTCGTCCCGAGCGTGCTGAGATCGATCAGGTAGAAACGGCCCGTCTGCGGATCCCTGCGTATGCGAGCGTGCTCGCGCGACACGTCGACGGAGGAGATGACGCGAACGTCCACGGGGTACGCAATACCACCGCGCCCGACGGTGACCGAGTCCTTGATCACGTCATGAGCATGCGGACCCGAGGTGTCGTCATAGCTGACACGCGCGAGCACTCGCGCCGCCAGCGCCTGCGGCGTCGGAGTCACCATCTGCTCTCTCGTGGTTGTCCGGTGGCCGGCGTGGATCGTGGTGATTCGACGGGTCCGCTCTCCGACGCCGAGATCCGGTTTCGCGGGCAGAACGAGCTCCGAATCGATCAGGAGGTCGCCCTCGTTCATGTCGCCGTCGGGGTCGGCGCGGAACTCGACCACCCACCCGGCGCCGGCACTGTCGATCTTCGGGCTCTGATCTCGCGTGAGCCGCTCGAGCCACCGCCTGATCGGCGAGCGGTGGTTGAGCGTCTGAAGTTCGTCGGCAAGCGCCCGGACAGTCTGCTCCTCGATGATCGGCATGATGCCCTCGAGCCGCGCATATTCCGTTGGGTGCAGGTAGACCGTGAATCGGCTCGGCGCGAGCGTCGAATACTTCAGTGGCTCGACGTGCTTCCGCATGTTGTCGATGACGGCCTCGATGAGATCCCGGGCCGGCCGTCGAGGCGCCTGGTGAGCCGGATTCAGCAGGGCTGGAGCCATGGCGTCTTTCGTCCGTATCCTCGACTACTATGTGCCAGGCGACGCACCCACAGTTCTTGTGGATTTCCAAGGTTTTTGCAGGTCTATAGCGAGTGTGAGGGTTCGATTCGCGGAGTTCACGCTGGATTCGGCTACGCGGCAGATTCTGCATCGTGGTGGCCGCGAGATCCGCCTGTCCCCGAAGGCGTTCGATCTGCTGACTGCGTTGATCGAGCAGCGGCCCCGGGTGTTGGACAAGGCCGACCTCCACCGGCGGATCTGGCCTGATACCCACGTGGTTGACGCGAACCTGAATGTGCTCGTCGCCGAGATCCGGCGCGCGTTGGAGGATTCAAGGCGCCACGCCAGGTTCATCCGCACGGTGCATGCGATTGGCTATGCCTTCTGCGGCGAGGCAGTGGACCTGACTGAGCGGTTAGCGCCTCGGAAGACACCACCCGTTCGATTCTGGCTGGTGTGGAACGACCGCGCGATGGTGTTGGAGGACGGGGACAACACCGTTGGCCGGGATCCGCAGTGCACCGTGTGGCTTGACGCTTCCGGCGTGTCAAGGCGTCATGCGCGTATCAGAATCGTGCGTGGAGACGATGCGGTTTTTCTTCAGGACCTCGGAAGCAAGAACGGCACGATCGTTCAGGGCTCGCCCATCACCGGTGAGATGCGGCTGACCGATGGGGCCGTGATGCAGATAGGATCGGTTCAGTTGAAGCTGCGGGTCTGGTCCGAGGGCAAGTCGCCGGAAACCGAGCGAATCCGGCCGGCGCGCAAACGGGTCTGACTGAACCGGAGAGGTACCGGGGGTTCGAATCCCCCTCCCGCAGAGAAAAACATCAGGAACAGAGCAGCGCGTGTGCTTCAGTACGCACGGTCCGGTCGCGCACTTTATTTCACGAATTGTGGCAGCGCCTGGAAGTCGCCCACCAGAATGAACGGCGCCCAATAGTAGGGGTGCGATGTCGCCGGGTTGGCCGCCACCTTGAGCATTGCCTGCTGCAGCGCTCTATCCTTTGCCGTCCCTCTGCGAAGCTGCTGATGGAAGGCGACCATCCCGGTCGCCGTGCTCACATCGGAGACACGCCATTGGGTTGCGACGACGCTCGCGGCGCCCGCAACCTGGAACGCGCGTGTCAGGCCCACAAGCCCTTCGCCTGGGACTCGTGCGCCGACGCCGGTCTGGCACGCTGACAGCACGACGAGCTCCGCGCGTAATTGCAGCTGTGTGAACACCTCCCAGGCCTGCAGGGCACCGTCGTTGCTGGTATCCGTCGCAGAGGGCTCCTGTTCCGGCGCGGCGAGGCGCAACCCACTGCTCATTGCTCGAAGCGGATTGAAGTATCCGTGAGTCGCAAGGTGGATGATGTCGGCGGTGGCGGCGCGCTGGCGAAACCAGCTTTCAGTTGGCTCGTTGCCGACAGACGCACGGGCGCCGTAGAGCGCGGCAACCTCCTTGGCTTCCCGTTCGGCATATGGAAGCGGCTCGGGAATCTCTCCGTCCCGCGACAGCAAGGCGAGCTCGCCTCCGCGGCGCCGGCCCGCGGTGCCGGATGAGGCGGCTGACGTCGCATTTCGGCCCTGCGTCAACCGGTTGCGCAGAGAGTTGTCGAACAGCGGGTTTCCGACGATCAACACGTTCGGCTTCTCGGCAGGACGTCTCGATGCGGCACGCTGAATCGTCTGCACCAGCGTGGTCAGTGACTGCGTGTACACCAAAGGTTTTTCGAGTCCGAGATAGTGTGGGTCACCTTCGTTATTGATCACCAACGCGGCAAACGGCAGGTCCCACAGCGCCCCGTCCGGCGACAGGACGACGCGCTTTGCCCCAGCGACGATCTCTCGCGCGTCAGCCGGGAACAGCTTCTGATAAAGGTCGCGGGCGGCGCGAATCCGCACGTCCTCCGACGCCACGAGGATAGCCCCTCGCGCACCGGCCTCTCGCGAGACCGTGCGACGAACGAAGTCGACGCGCGCCGCCAGCTCCTTCGCAGGGAGCGCCAATGTAAAGGCGCGCACAGGTCCTTCGCGCGGTACGGCGAATAGTGTCGTGTCCCTGTCGCCGACCGCGAACGAAATCAGTACGGCATCCGGCGGCAGCAACCGTCGCCCTTCCGCCGTCGGGGTCAGCGTGGGAATCGCCGACTGAATCGTGTGACGAACGTCAACCCATCGCCGCTCCGCTTCCATTCGGGTGCGTGTCGCAGCTTGACGCGCCTGTTCAGTCGCTTGCGCGCGATCCGACAGGATCCGCTGCTTCTCCGTAATCACATCACCGGAGCTCTGTTGCGCGACTTCGGCATCGAGCGCGAGCTTGGCGTTGGCCTCCGCCGTTCCAGCTCTTTCCAGAATCTTGCCAGCCTGGTTGTCTTCGGCCTGAGCATGTTCGTATTTCTCCCAGACGTCGGCGGGGGCGAGATGGCGCGCGGTGCTGCGCTCGGCCAGAAGCTGCGAGAGCGCCTGGGCGCGACCCTCCTCGAGAGTCACGAAGCCCTCCTCGCTCTTCCCCGAAGCCACCTGGAAGCGCACGAGTTGACCGCCGATCGCGCGATAGCGCGATTGGAAGGCCTGCTGCGCCTCATCACCGACGACAGTCGCCCCCTGCGTCCTGACGATGTCCCATGCTCGGCCTGCATACTGCGCCGCCGCGGCGACGTCGCCGTCGTCAAACGCGAGACTGCCCAGATCGGTCAGATTCTCCGCGATGTCGATTGAGTTCGGCGCCAACTTTTGTCCAAGTGCCAGCGCGCGGTCGTGATACTCGCGAGCTCTGCCGCGATCCCCCTCTTCGTACGCAAGGGCCCCGAGCGCGGTCAGGGACGAGAAGACATAGATCGAGTTCGGTGCGATGCGCTGCTCGATGGCCAAAGCATTTTCCTGGTGGTCTCTGGCCGCGCGCAAATCGCCCTGAGCCTGCGCAATCTCGCCGAGCGTCTCGAGGACCTCCGCGAGCAGGAGCGAGTTCGGCGCAAGCTTCTCGCGGATGGCCAGCGACTGAGCGGCATATTCGCCCGCAGCGGTCAGATTGCCTTCGTCGGCGGCGACGCCGGCAAGGTTCTTCAGACTGGAAGCGACGAACAGGGAGTTGGGCGCGCGCCTCTGGCGGATTTCAAGCGCGCGCTGATGGTAGTCGCGCGCCCCGGCAAGATCACCCATCATCCGCAATTCCATGCCGAGGTTGTTGAAATCGACGGCGACGTCCAGCGAATCCGGAGACAGCTTCTCGAAAATGGCCAAGGCGCGCTCCCGGTACGCGCGGGAGACGGCATGATCGCCCTGATAGCCCGCAACCGAGCCGAGGTCGCCGAGTTGCGAAGCGTAGATTGCCGAATCGGGCGCAATTTTTGCCGTGATCGCGACGGCCCGTTCTCCGTACGCGCGGGCGAGAGTCAGCTCGCCTTGCTCGTTTGCAACGTTGCTGAGATTGCCAAGGCTCCTCGCCACCAGCAACGAGTCGGGTTCTGCACTCTCGCGGATCGCAAGCGCGCGCTGATGAAAATCACGTGCGGTCGTCAGGTCGCCCTGAAAGAATGCGGCGAGGCCAAGGTTGTTCAGGCACGAGGCCACCATGAGCGAGCCTGGCGCGACCTTCTCTGCGATTGCAAGCGCGCGCAGTCCGAAATCGCGGGCAGCGTCCAAGTTGCCCCGGGCGCGTTCCAGATTACTCAGGTTGTTCAGGCTGCCGGCGCTTTCGAGCGATTCGGGATTCAACCCCTCGCGGATCGTCAGGGCGCGGCGGAAATAGTCATCGGCCGTCGGAAAATCGCCGCGGCTGAAGGCGACGCGACCCAAGCCGTTGACACTCGCGGCGTGCTCGAGTGAGCCCGGAGCAACCTTCTGGGCAAGCGACGCCGCCAATTCGTATGTCTGGCTGGCCGCATCGATTCTCGAGCGGTCGACCAACTCCGATGCAAGGTCTGAAAGGATCGAAGACATGGTTCTGGGCCGCCTGGTCTCTCGTGCCGCGATGTCCAGTCCGCTCCGCAGCAACCCCTCGGCGTCTTGTGGCTGGTCAGGAATCTCGAGAATCGCCTGCCAGACAACCGCCTCGACCTGACCAGGGCCGTCGCCGATGCGCATCCATGCGGATTCTGCATCACGCCACGCAGCAAGGGCTTCTCTTGTGCGCGTGGACTTCGTCAGAACCGTCGCTCGGGCACTTTGAGCTTGAGCTTCGCCAGGGTGGTCGGCGGTCTCTTGCGCGAGCGCGAGCGCACGCTCGTTCAGATCGAACGCTTTGGTCGCCGCGCCACTTTGCGAGCTGCGCGCGGCTTCGTCGAGAAGGCGCCGAACGGCCGGACTCGCCTCCGGAGCCGGCGGCTCGATTGAGCGTTCCTGCCCGTGAACGCTCGCCAAAGGAACGAGCAGCAGCAGCCAGAGTTGAAACGGCATTCGTGACGATGGGACCACGGTGCCTCCTCCGGGAATTCGATCGGCTGATTTGAAGGCGAGAGTCTAACACGCATGGTGTCCGATCGCGCGCGGAGCACGCCTCCCCTAAACGTTCGAACGCCTGCGATTTTGAACACGCCGACGCCCAGACGCGATTACAGTATGCCTCGTGAACGGGCAGGAACCTGGCGGGAGCCGATCGGTGTTTGATCAAGCTGGCAGTCGTGGAGGATGGTGATGAGACTGACCGCATCAGTATGCGCGTGCGCTGTCCTCATCATTGGTGTTGTGGCCGCGCAGCAACTCAAGCCGCTGGTGACCATGACATTCGGGGACCGCGCGACGATCGTGGTCACTCCCGATTCCTGGATCGATCTGTTGAGTCTGCCGCCGGAACGATGGCAGCCGGCCGTTGGCCGCCAGCCACGGTCTCGCGGCGGTCCTCAAATCTACGAGCGCGTCGCGCCGGCAGTAGTCGTCGTGCGCACCGAGACTGGTCATGGGACGGGCTTCTTTGTCAGCGACGACGGGTTGCTCATCACCAACAACCACGTGGTTGCCGGTGGCCTCAGTCACGATGCCAATAGGCGCGCCTCGTTTGCGAACATTCACATCGGGCAACTGAACGCCGACGGCACAATGAGGCTGCGCCCGGAAGCAGCGCGAGCCTATCTCTACAGAACTGACGCCACGCGCGACCTCGCCCTGTTGAAACTCGACGACAAAGAACGCGGGTCGAAACCTGTTCCGTATCTCGTTCTATCCGCTGTGGCGCCGCGTCCTGGCCTCGCATGCGCGATCATCGGGCACCCATCATCCGGGATGCTCTGGACGCTTCGTCCCGGTGAAGTATCGGCAGTCGGTCAAATGCCTGCCGACCTGGTCAACCTCGTCATGGTCCGTCTGGCTGCGAGCCCTGGCGACCGCGCACAGATCGCCGAACAGCTCCAAGCGCTACCCAGCCGTCGAATCATTTTGACGACCGCCGGAGCCAATCCCGGCGATTCCGGAGGGCCCGTCGTCGATGACGACGGTCGCGTCATCGCGGTAACCTTTAGCGAGCCAGCCAACCCGGCGGAAGCAAAGTTCACGTACCACATTCACGTTGACGAACTGCGGGCGTTCCTCGCCGAGGCCCCGACCTCGCCACGTTATTTGACGCCGGATCCCTGGACGCTCGGCCCTCGAGTGGATCTTCGCGATCTCGACAACGACGGAAAGCCCGACGTGCTGGTCGCCGGTGCGGAATCGCCAAGGACGCTTCTATTCGATCTCGGCAATGACTCACCGCCCGCGAGTGTGCGGGAACTCGTGACGAAACGACTCTGGCGCTTCGAAGTCGGCATTCATCAGGAAGGCGGCGAAACGGACGTGTTTTACGATACCGACAACGACGGTCAAGTTGATCTGATTCTCATCGGGAGCGCGGGTGATCAGGACGCGAGAGGCCGGTTTGTCCGTAGCGCAGCTGGAGCGTGGCAGTATGACTCGCCGAAGAACATCTCGCTGCTGTCTGGGAGTTACCTGACGGACAAGGCCCTCGGCGCGCGCTTTGATCGATTTGCGAAGATAGTTCTCAGTCGCTGACTACTTGGGAGGTCTTCCAGACGCGGCCGGTTTGCTGCCGAAAGTGAGACGCTCAATGGACCACTCGCTCGGCACGTACGTCGTGACCGCGCCTCTGGGCGAGCCCCTGAAGGCGAATAGCCGTCCCAACGCGCTGTCTGAGTCCGCGCCCCGCGACTGGCTCTGGACTGGATCTCCTGTCAAGACTCCCGGGTCTGGCAGGGCGACCCCGGTTGTTAGCAACACGAACGTATCGACGCCGAACGGCGGTGAGATTGTGAGATCCGATTCAACAAGCTCAATCTGCTCGGGAACGTGACCTTTGCTGTCGACGCCCACCGGCAGATAGTTCTCGTCCCTGCTGGCATTCACCGGGGGAAAGAGCAGCACGCTCGCTCCGGCACTATCGATCGCAAATACGTAAACGTATCGGCGTCCGAATGCAGTCGAAATGCCACTTCGATCAAGCGTGAGCACCGCGCGGTATTGCTCCCCCTCGACATTCGTGCCCGAGGTTTTCAACTCGGCGGTCGCCTTGCTGCGCAACGCGAGCCGGTACGGAAATGGTTCAACCTCCGGGGGCGCCTCTAGCTGCAGCCAGGCATGGATGGCCGCCAACCTCACAGCGTACTGATGAAGCGCGGCGGCAAGTTCTGAGGCTTCTTCGCTCCCTCGCGTATGAACCCAATCCGTGCGTGCCGGGAGCGGCGATCGAACGTCGTCGGCCGCGCTCGCGTTTGGACGAATCCACGCGTAATCGAGCCCAGACGCAGTGTGTCGGCCGACCAGAACATAGTCAGCATCTGTTTCTGAGTGTGCGATTTCAATCAACCCGCGTGTGGAGTTTTCATTCAGGCGAAGCGCATTGGCTGATTCGGCTGGCAACGGCAGATTCACGATCGAAGAAGGTCGGCTGGCGCTGGATGTCACGACGAATTTGCGTATGGTGGTCGCGCCCGGAGTGGGCCCTATGTCCATCGAACGCTCTTCACCGCGACGGAGTTGCCATTCGGTGCCGCCCCACTCCAAGATAAACGGCGAATCACCGGTCGCGTCGATTGTGGGATCGTCCAATACGGCGACGCCGGCCTGCACGTTCGCTTGACGGAGATCCCGTCCGTACCGAGCCACAGTGCCGTACGGCAGGTTCGAGTGCCCGATCCACACGCGCAGGGGGGCCGTGCCCGCCGGCGCCCAGTGTGTAATCTCGAAGAGATCTCCCGGCTCAATCTCCGTTGGGTTGCCCCTGATGACCGCCGCGCGACTGCGGCTGAGCCCCTCCGATTTGAGGACCTGCAACACAGGTTGAAGGCCCTCCTTTGAAGCAACTTTGGACAGTTGGCACCCCTCTCGCAGCCCGGCCGCAAGGCCCGCTTGGATCACCACCGTGCCATCGGTATCGATTTGCTGAACCGCGGCGACGGTGCTGCCTGACCGGGCGGAAGCCTCAAACCCGAATAACGGGCGACGACGACGCTCGACCGTCCCGGCGATTGAAGGCTCTTGAGGTGTGTCGCCGGCCTGCATCATCGCTCGAATGCGAAGAAACACGCGATCCGCAGATTCATTCACCGCCACACTACGGAGCACTTTTGCGAACGCCCATGTAAACAACCCGTGAACGTCACCATCTTCGTCGTGTGTTTCCACGGCAAGCTGGAAATCTTGAGCGGCCGACAAGATCAGTGCCCCGCGATCTTCCGGTCGTGGACCGGGGTCCGGCGGTTCTGCGACATCGACGTCGACGGGAGGCAGCTTCCGCATGCGTCTGGCCATTGGCAGGCCGCGCGCTATCGACCCGCTATGGCAGCTATCGAACGCGCCAGTGATCGTGATGTTCTTATCGAGCGCGCGATGAAAGAGCCTGGCCAGCTCCTTATCGCGGATGTCGGGTGCGCCAAGACTCGAGTCCGCCGGAACAAGGCTTTCGTCGAGTTTGTCCGTCTCGATGCTGCGCGAATTTCGCACCTGGGATCCGTGTCCCGCGAAGTAGAAAAAGCTCACGTCGCCGCTTTGGGCCGACTCAATCAGCCAGCGCTGAAACTCGCCGAGTATGCGTGCGCGTGTCGCCTCACCGTTGGTCAGCGTGTGGACGTCGCTTGGTTTGAATCCAAATCGAGCAATGAGGACTTGGCGTACGGCGTCAGCATCGTTGACCGCGCCTTCCAGGTCGAACCAATCGCGGCTGCCTTGATTGGACGAGCGACGGGCCGATCTGGCTTGGGCTGGCTTGTAGGTATCAATACCTATCAACAAGGCCCGTCTGGTCTCTGCTCCAGCCGCGATCGCCCCCATGAGCAGGAGGGATACGGCAAGCGCCGGTGTCCGCAGGAGAAATCGTGTCAAGTGAACGCTCTCGGCTCTACTCGTCCGGAATCAACTCGAGCTGTTTGTCGAGAGACGCACGCAACTCGTTTAATCGGGACCCATCGTACCTTCGTGCCGCCGCGTGCCGAAGTTCCACCCGAGCATCCGCCAGCAGTCCAAGCTCCGAATCCAGAAAGCCGAGGAGTGCCAAGAGCGCCGGACCGCGATCGTTTGCGACAAGCGCGGCGAACGCCTGACGGCGCACAGCCTGTTCGTCGGTCAGCGTGGTGAACCGCTCGTCGCCACGGCTGAACTCCCCGGTGGCATCAAGAGCATGCACTTCCCACGTGTACATCCGACCGGGCTCGAGCACGGTCGCAGGGACACTCACGACCGTTTGCGTTGTCGTCGTTGCGAAGACTGAAGATCGACGCGAGTCAACGATCTGAACGAAGTACCGGTCGGCTCGCGCCTGTGGAGCGAAGCGCAAAATGGTGGCCGAAGCCAAGGCGGTCGCCGATTCCGCCGGGAACATCGGCCAGCGGTTACCCCGAATGCGGACAGCTCCCGACCGTGTAGGTGTCGCACCTGGCGGAAGGGGCGCAACGTTTGGCAACGGTGGCAATTGTGCGAGTTCACGGATGCGCCCGACGCGGTCGACAATTCCGTTCACGCTGACCCGGCCTCGACTCTGTGAGCCCAGGCTGTACCGGGCACCGTTGATGAACACGACGGTTGTCTCCGAGGATCGGCCGACCTCAATCAGTGCTTCAGGAACGAGCCACTCGAACGCTTGCAACACGCGTCTAGGCTTCGTTTCTGAGCTCACCCATGCTTGTCCCCTTACCTCCGTTACAATCGCGACCTGTGCGGATCGTTCGTCATTGAGAGACGTACTGCCGCTCCCCGACGCTGATAGCGCGATCAACAACGCGATTGTGGTCATTCCCGTATTCAGGGTGATGGGTCAGGCGACGGTGGCCCGCCCAAGTATTGCCGCACTGCCACAGCGACGGCAGTTGCGGCCACACACATCGTAACCGGCCCGACGATCGGTAGCACCAGCGCAAATGAGTAGAACACGACAAACGCTGTCACGGCGTATACAACCAGACCCAGCAACAGCAACGACAGGGGCCATGTGAGGCGTTGTCCGGATAAGACCAAGAAGCCGAAGAGGGTGGTCAATGGCGTCATAATCAACAGCGCAGGGACGGTCGATACGCCTCGGACGGGGAATCCAGTCAAGATGGTATTGGCAATCAGGGCTTGTACCACGAGCCCACTGACGCGCCCGCTGGAATCGCTCCGGTGTGGCACTGCGTGATCGTCTCCCGACCCAGCGAAGTCCCCACCGATAAGGACGAGCCGACTTCTAAAAAGGTCTGGTTGCTGGCGGAAGGCATCGCTCACATTAATCCACGACAGACGACGGATTGCCGCTGGATCAACGCGGAAATCGATCCACGCCGCATCTGAAACGTCGGCTTGGGGCCTGGCGAAGGAGTCGCCGAAGAACGTGTTGGCCGCACGGCCCGCGAATGCGTCGCGACGCCCACCGCTGGCGTCGCGAAACGCGACCACTGGCCGTCGTGTGACACCGTCAGCGTCAACAGCAAGGTTTACAAGGCCGAAGAGCGCGGACGCGCGTTCTGCGCCCAACGCGCTCGTGATGACACCGCGGGCGCATTCCGGCCCGACCACTTCGCCGGTCGGCAACGACAGGGCTGCTAGCGTCAAACGATCCGGATGTCGCAACACGGTCGTGACAAATGGCGTGGAGGTGGACCACGATTCAGGGAGCAGCAGGTCGATCGCGATCGCGCGCGCTTCGTGCCGAAAGATCTCGTCCACGACTGTCCCGAATTCATCGGCGCGCTGTGCCAGCGCGCGGTTATCGGCCGCGAGCGTTGCATCGTCGAGCGATATGACGAGCAACCGGGGATCTGGCGGCTGGACGGCCGACAATGCGATCCTGGCGTCGATCAGGTTTCGTTCAACCAGCTGAAGTGGCTCCGTTTGCCAGGACAGCCCAGCTGTCAAAGTAAGGACCAACGCACAGGCAACCGCAACTCCCAGCCGTCTTGGTCGCTCTCGCGAGTGCCACTCGCGGACCTTCGCTGCGGCGATTGCACGTCGGATGCGATCCACGGCAATCGCGGCAACGTCCGGTCGGTCGCTGACGCGCGTCGAAAGCAACTGGAGCACGGCATCGTCAATTTCGGCTGGGAGCGCGGAATTTATCTGTGACGGCGGCAAGACGCCTCTGGACACTGCTGCGGGCTGGCAGTCATCCGCTTGCGGAGGCGTTTGTGGAACCTGTCCGGTGAAGATCTCGTAGGCAATGACGCCCAGCGAATAAATGTCGACGGAAGGTGTCGCCTGTTCACGACGCAAGACCTCCGGCGCCATGTAGCCGGGAGTGCCAACGATGTAGGCGGCATCTCGCACGTGAATCGCCTGAAAGGCTTCCCGCGCAAGCCGAAACGATGGCCTGTCGATCTGCGCGTTTCGTCGTTTCGTGGTGGCGTCCGATGAGGCAATCCCGTTCGGGCTGAAGAACCGGGCGAGGCCGAAGTCCAGCACCTTCGGCTTGCTCTGTCCATCTGGCAGCCCGACGAGAAAGACATTTGACGGTTTTAGATCGCGATGTATGACGCCGTTCGCGTGTGCGTAGTCGATCGCGGCGGCCACTCCTTCGAGCACGCTCATGCACGTCTCGATTGACGGCGGCCGGTGGGTGAGACAGTACTCCGCCAGAGTGCGGCCTTCCAGATACTCCATAACGAGGTACGCAAGACCAGCGTTGCGTCCATCGATACCGAAATCCGTGACGTCAACGATATTCGGATGCCTCAGCCGGCCGAGTGCAGCGGCTTCGAGCCGAAACCTTGCCTCCGTCTCGGGATCGACTGGCGGTGACAGCTCGATCACCTTTAGTGCAAATGATTTCTCCAGTGCGAGATGACGGGCACGAAACACCACGCCCATGCCGCCGATTCCGAGCAGGCGGTCGATCCGATACTTCCCAGCAATCACTCGCAACCCAGGAAGTGATTCTTCAAGGGTCGCGTCGTCGCTGGGGCACACAGCGGCGTCGTCGTCGAAGCAGGCTGAACAATCCGGACAGACCTTCACTTTTTCAGCGTTTCCTTCAGATCCAGATTTCGAATCAGCATGTGCAAGTAATTCGGATGAACGCCGAGAAGGCGCGCCGCTTCCGTGTACTTCCCGCGCGCCGCCGTCACCGCCTGCATGATGAGTTGTTTTCTCGCCTCTCTCACGCCCTGGTGATAGGTGCGCGTCGACGTGGACGGTAATCCTGTAGCGCTCTGACTCTCCACGATCTCCTCTGGCAGGTCTTCGGGACAAATGAGTTCCGTCGTGCCAATAACGACGGCCCGCTCAATCGCGTTTTCGAGTTCGCGGACGTTGCCCGGCCAGCTGTATCGCATCATGCAGGCGAGGGCTTCCGGCGTGAGCCCTGCGACGCGACGTTTGCATTTTCTGGCGAACTTTGCTGCAAAGTGGCCCGCCAGGAGCGGGATGTCTTCCGAGCGCTCTCTCAGCGGCGGGAGTACGATCGTCAGCACGTTCAAACGGTAATAGAGATCGGACCGAAACGTTCCAATCTTGGTGGCCGCCTGGAGATTGCGATTCGTCGCAGCGATCACGCGAACATCTGTTCGGAGTACGCGCGTGCCTCCCACTCGCTCGAACTCCCGCTCTTGGAGCACTCGCAACAACTTTGCCTGAAGGCCCAACGCCAACTCACCAATCTCGTCCAGAAACAGCGTGCCGCGGTCGGCGAGCTCGAGCTTGCCCTTCTTCTGCACCAACGCGCCAGTGAATGCGCCTCGTTCGTGCCCGAAGAGTTCGCTTTCGAGCAATGTCTCGCTCAAGACCGCACAGTTGATGGCGACGAACGGGCCCGTCGCTCGGGCGCTCCGTTGGTGAATCGCCCGCGCGACGAGTTCCTTCCCCGTTCCGCTCTCGCCCATGAGCAGAACGGTCGAATCTACGGGCGCAACCTTCTTGATGAACTGGTACACCGCGAGGAGCTTGGCGCCGTCCCCAACCAGGTTGTGCTCGACGTCCAAGTCCGCTTTGAGAAGGTCCTTCTGCTGTTCGAGCCATTCCAATTGGTAGGCCTGCGAAAGCGCCCCGGACACGATGGACGCCATGGCCGTGGCCAGCTGCACGTGCCCCTCGTCGAACGGCACTGCGTTCACAGAATCGAGATAAATCGCCCCGACAGTCTGTTTGTGGAGCTGCATCGGTGCGCAGATGATGGATCTCGCCCCCGAGCTCACGAGACTGTCGGATTTGGAGAGGCGTTCCGGGCGCTGCTCCCCAGAAACGAGGATTGTGGCTCTTTCGCGAATCGCTTCCCAGACGATGGAGCGGCTGATCTTCACGGGACCTTTTGCGCCCGGCCGGCGGTCCTTCGTGACGGCTGCGCGCAATTCCGAATTCAGGGTGTCGAGCGATACGATGGCACATCGATCCGCGGGGAACGCCTCAAGCAACAAATCGACGATTGAGCGTTGCAGCGCGTCCGAGCCGGAGACCGACGTGGCGGCGCGAGCAACGCACAACACAGCGGCAAGGTCGCGTTCTGGACGGGAGCTTCCTTGAACATCACCCACGACTCTGTTGGCTTGGAACAGCACGGCGTCGCGCTCCAGCAGCCGCATCGTCTTGACGACACAAAAATCGCGATCGTCGAATTCAGCCGCTGACGTGTCTGGTGTGTCGCGACGATCCAGGAGGACGAGAAACGTCGACGCTCCTGCGGTCAATCGATCACGGTGGCAAAGCAGACGCCGATCGATAGGATCACCGTTGACGAACGTGCCATTGGCGCTCTTGAGATCCTGGACCTCGATGGCTCCGTCGCCGGAGGGTCGAATGATGCAGTGACGGCGCGATAGTGTGTGATCGCTCACGCTCATCGTGTTGGCGGCATCGCGACCAAGCGAAACGTCTCGGTCGACCACCACACTTAACCCGCTGGCCGGGCCCTCGACGGCGATCAGTCGTGCGCCGCCTTGCTGCTGTTGTTCCTTGGGCTTCTCCGTAGGCTCAGGGCCTTCTACGTCCATGGTTCCCTCGAGGCGGATGCGGTTCCTCGGTCAGCGCGCCCACACTAACACTTTTATTAGTCTCCTCATGAAAACACTAGGTTTTCGACGCATTTTGACGTGCCCCGGGCCTTCCTAACGGCTCCCCGATACAGCGCTATCTGCCTCTGAACGTTGCGGTTGGAACGCATCGGGCCACCAAGGCAATCTGGACAACCCCGCTCGGCACAGCCATCGCAATCTCAGCGGCCAACTCGCGCATCCAGCGCCGGGGCGGTTCACACGGCACGAAGCAAACGGCGGCGTGAATCGAAAGTCAACGACGAGCCGCGGCGAGCTTCGTAACGACGGCTCGAGAAAAACGAGGAACGGTCATGAAGAAACAGGTCGTCGTTGTCGGACTCGCACTCGCTGCACTCGTTTCGTTCGCCCAAACCGCCTTCGCATCGGGACAGATTGCCCTCATGCCTGTGGCAGCTCTTGCGGCAACATCGCAAACGTTTAGACCCGCGCCCCAAGTCGTCAAACCGACCCCTCCGGCGCCGCCGCCACCGCGGCCCTCGCCGCCACCGCCATCGCGGCCCTCGACTCCGCCGCCATCGCAGCCCTCGACTCCGCCGCCGCCACCACCGCGGCCCTCGCCGCCGCCGCCGCCGCAGCCCTCGACTCCGCCGCCGTCACGGCCCTCGAGTCGACCGCCCGGTCCACAGTCCGCGCCAGCCGCACAGCCGACGAACTCTGCACCATTGGATTCGACTCCCAAACCGGCCGCTCCCGCGAGTCAGCCAGGTCGGCAGACGACACCGGCGATTCCTGCTGCCCGGATCATGGACCCGGGCACCAGGGTTAATAGGGTGACCGGCACTCCCGCCAACGTCTCAGGGCACACGAGCGCCGTGAAAAGCAGCCCGGTCAACCGGCCGGCCGCCACAGTCATTCACGCGCGAAATGGCGCCGAGGTTAGCCGAAGCCTGAGCGGCGAGGTGCACGATGTACGTGTGCACGGAATGGAGATCCATCGCGCGCCCGGTGGCATCAGGAACGTGACGGTAGAGCGTAAGGATCATTCGGTGCTCGTC
>DASZFS010000246.1:0-1786 GCA_035939575.1 Vicinamibacterales bacterium
CCATGCCGTCAGCGCAGCGAGTGGAAGGGCCGCCGCCTCGGTCGCGGAGATCCCGTTCGGGATGGGCGCGAACTGCCGCGATGGCGCCGCGACGTACTCCGCGTAAGCGCCGGCGGCCCGCGGGAACCGCGGCATGCCGTAAACCAGATCGCCCTGTTTGAAGCGGGTCACGCCGTAGCCCATCGCCTCGACGACGCCGCAAACGTCCCAGCCCGGGATGAAGGGAGGCGGTCCCACCCAGCGCGCCACGCCTTCGCCCCGGCGCGTCTTGCCATCCACGGGATTGACGCCCGCAGCCACAACGCGGACCAGCACCTCGGTCGAAATGGGCACGGGCTTCTCCACGTCCGCGCAGACGAGCACCTCGGGGCCTCCGAAGCGTGAGACCTGGACCGCCCGCATGACCTACGGGGTGGTCGAGAGGAAGACGTTCTTGAGCTCCGTGTAGTAATCCAGCGCGTCAGGCCCCAGCTCGCGCCCGATGCCCGATTGCTTGAAGCCGCCGAACGGCGTCGTCACGCGGACAGAGCTGTGGGAGTTGATGGAGATCGTTCCAGTCTCCAGCCCACGCGCGACGCGCATCGCGCGCCCGGCGTTGTTGGTCCAGATCGACCCGGAGAGACCGTAGATCGTGTCGTTCGCGATCTGCAGGGCCTCGATCTCGTCTTCGAACGGGATCACCACCGCGATCGGACCGAAGATCTCTTCGCGCGCGGCGCGGTCCGTGTTCGCGACCGGAGACAGGACGGTGGGAGGGAACCAGTAGCCTGCGCCCTCCGGCGCCGAACCGCGAATCGCAACCTTCGCTCCGTCGTCCAGGTACGAGGCGACCTTGGCCCGCTGGTCGGCCGAGATCAGCGGACCCATCTCGGTCTTGTCGTCGAGCGGGTCACCGACCTTTAGCGATTTGATCGATTTCTCCATTGCCTGCATGAAGCGGTCGAGCGCCGATCGCTCGACCAGGATCCGCGACCGGGCACAGCAGTCCTGGCCCGCGTTGCCGAACACGGCGAGCGGCGCCGTGGCGCCGGCCTTTTCGAGATCTGCGTCGGCGAAGACCATGTTCACGGACTTGCCGCCGAGCTCCAGGGTGACGCGCTTGATCGATTGCGCGGCGAGTGCCCCAATGCGCTTGCCGACCTCGGTCGAGCCGGTGAAAGCGACCTTGGCGACGTCGGGGTGCTGGACGAGCCTTTCGCCGACGACGCGGCCCGCGCCGACCAGAATGTTCAGAACCCCATCGGGCAGGCCCGCCTCCAGCGCGATGCGCCCGAGCTCGACAGCTGTGAGCGGCGTGAGCCCGGCCGGCTTCAGGACGATGGTGTTTCCTGCCGCGAGGGCTGGTGCGACTTTCCACGCCGCGATGGGGAGGGGGAAGTTCCAGGGCACGATCAGGGCGACGACGCCCAGCGGTTCGCGGAAAGTCATGTCCACGCCGCCCGCGACCGGGATCGTCTTGCCGGCCAGGCGCTCGGGAGCGCCGGCGTAGTAGTTGAAGACGTCGACCACCATTCCGACCTCGCCGCGTGCGTCGCTGATCGGCTTTCCGACGTTGCGCGCCTCGAGCTGCGCGAGCTCTTCGAGGTGCTTCTCCACCGTGGCGGCGATCCGGCGAAGCAGGTTGGCGCGATCCTTCGGGCTCACCGCTTTCCACGCGGGGTAGGCAGCCTTGGCGCGCGCGACCGCGGCGTCCGCCTCTTCGACAGTTGCCTCGTGAAGCTCGGCCAGAACCTTCTCAGTCGCGGGCTCGATAACCCTCAGCGTTTTGGTGTCGGTCGCCATCTCA
>DASZFS010000247.1:0-6819 GCA_035939575.1 Vicinamibacterales bacterium
TGGACGCGCTCCTGTCGATGCGAACCGATACCGCGTTCTGGCAGGATTTCGGCCGCGGTCATGAGCTGGCGCGAATCGCTGCGCTCGAGCCACCTGACCGCGTGCTCGGCGGCGACGAGGCATACCTGGATCTCGTTGCCGAGGCGTTTGCCAAGGTCATCGACGCGAAGTCGCCGTGGACGTACCGGCACTCGACGGGCGTCGCGGACATTGCGACGTCCATTGGCCGGAAGATCGGCTATGGGCCGGAGGAGCTGCGTGACCTGCGGCGCGCGGCGTTGCTGCACGACGTCGGCAAGCTCGCGGTCTCAAATCTGATCCTCGACAAACCGGGCAAGCTCACCGACGCCGAGATGACCATCGTTCGCAACCATCCTGGCCACACCTGGGAGATCTTGAATCGCGTCGGATGCTTCCGCCACCTCACCGAGATCGCCGCGTCGCATCATGAGCGCCTCGATGGCAACGGCTACCACCGCCGGATCGGCAGCGGCGCGCTGAGCACCGCCGCGAGAGTGCTCTGCACCGCGGACATCTGCGACGCGCTGCTGGCGACGCGCCCGTATCGCCCGGGGCTCGCGCCCGAGCGGGTGATGGAGATCATGGGCCGCGAGATCGATGTGGCGATCGATCGCGAGTGCTTCGAAGCGCTGGGGGCGGTCCTGACTGCCGACGTGAACGACAGGGCCGATCAAGCGCCCGCGGTCGAAGTCGTCCGTGCCCTCGCCGAGGACTATCACCAGGCGGCGTGAGTGCACGCGCCAATAACCAATACTCACGCGATGCCAAGGAGTTCTCGATGAAACGCTTGCGACGCCTCAGCGCCTTTGCCGTGTTTGTCCTTCTTGCGGCGAGTACCGCCTCGGCGCAGCAGCCGGGGCTGCTCGACAACCTCAGCCTGTTCGTGGGACCGGACGGATCGAAGCAGCCCCAGGACCTCGGCATCAACGCCAACATGGGCATCCGGTTCTCGGCGAATCTTGGCTTCCCACTTCTCGAAGACTACGGGATCGGCGGCCAGGTCGGCGCGGCATGCAATCTGTCGGACGGAGCGGTGCACGTGCTCGATCAGATCGAGGGCTCGCACAATCGTGAGCAGACGTTCGTGACGATCGGCGCGTTCAGCCACAGCCACCCTGTGACGTGGGCTCTGGCTTACGACATCATGTTCGAGCGCTACTACGACAACTTCACCGTCTCGCAGCTGCGCGGCGAGGCAGGCTACAAACTGACGGCGGCGGATGAGATCGGCGCCTGGTTCACAATCGGCGCGAGCGGCGCGGATGCGCACATGGCAGGCACGCCAGTGCGCCTCGACGCGATCAGCATGGTGAACGGCGACTGGCGCAGGACCTGGGCCAGCGGGGCGCGCACGTCACTGTGGGCGGGCGTGGCCGGCGGCCACGAGGAGCTCGTGTGGGTCATCCCCGGCAGCACGAGGCTGGACCACGTGTTCGTGTATGGGGCCGACCTGCAGTTTCCGTTGAACCGGCGGCTCGACGTCACGGGCGCAGCGAATTTCATCACCCCGACTGCTACCGGCACCGTGGACGCGTATCTTGGCGTGACGTTCTATCCGGGGCGCGATGGCTCAGCATCGGCGCACGGCCGCTTCGCCCCGCCGATGACGGTCGCCAACAACCCGGCGTTTGCGGTGAATCTTGCGCGCTAGCAAGCTCGACCGCTCGACCTCGACCGGCTCGAGCAACTCGACCGGTGGGGCGCGGGCATCAGACCTGCATTGATCCGTGACGTTGGCTCAGGACGTGAAGAATACCGGATCTCGAGAGCACTCATTCGTCGACGTCCTGGAGAGGGTGGCAGACGGCGTACACGTGCAGATCGTGGGACGAGAAAAGTCCCGCAGGGAGCGGGGCCCCAAGTCAGATAAGGGCTCCGAGCGTGCCATAGCCCACGCGAGTCAAACGAAGCGGTCACGAAAGCACCGGCACGGCTGACGGGGCGGCATGCGCCGCTTGGGGCTTGCGAGAGCTGCCCGGTGGGATCTCGTTGCCTACTATTGGCATCTGATTGGCCATGTGGGCACTGGCCTACCCAGTCTGGGCCCTCCGTTCCGATCAAGTAACGAAGTACCCAAATAACCAGATAACCAGATAACCCGATTCTCCGATTCCCTTAATGAATCGTCGTCGTCGCAGGCGGGAACGGCGTGAGGACGCGCCCGATCATGCCCTCGAGCCTCGCCTTATCAATATCGAACGGGCCGGCAATCGCGGCGCCGAGCGTGATCTCGATGGCAATGACGACGCCGCCTTCCTCGTAGGGGTTGACGATCCAGCTGAGACCGCGAAGCGCGATCGCGCGGTCGTCCTCCCCGGGCCGCTTACGCCGGTCCATCGCGCGCAGCATCCCCTCGAGCACCACGCGCACGTCGTCGTCGGTCCACTCGCTCGGCGGGCGCGTCAGCCCCTCGATATGCTCCGTCGTGGCGACGTCGCTTCCCCGCAACCAGACATCGACAGACACCGTCATGCGATCGACCCCAATTCTTCCTGCAGCGCCTCGGGCGTGGTCGCCGGCCGCCGGCATGTGAAGTTCCGACAGACATAGACCGCGCTCCGGCCGGCGACCGGCTCCAACCCAGCCATGAGCGGCAGCGTCTCAGCCAGGGCAAGCCGGTTCTCCGGCGTGACATGCAGCGTGACCGCGAACGGAAGGTAGTGAAGCGCGACCGCGCTGGAGAGGTCGCTGCCGGACACGCGCCCGCCGGGGTCACCCCCAGATGGGGTTGACGGGGCTTCGACAACGACGATCTGCTGGACACCGGCCAGATAGGTCGACAGCGCCGCGGCCATCATCGGGACCGCCCGTCCCTGGCGCTCGAGCCTCGACCCGAACAGACGGAGCGTCCGCTCGAGACGCTCGCGCCACGTCTGGTCGTCGACGAGATGCGAGAGCCATAGGAGGTTCAGCGCCGACATGGAGCTCGCGGTCGGCTCGGCGCCGTCGTACTCGTCCTTCATACGCACCAGCACGCTGGCATCCCGTCCGTCCGTGCTGAACCACCCGCCGCTCTCGTCGTCCCAGAACAGCTCGTCCTGCCGCCTCTGAAGTGCGACCGCCCAGTCGAACCACGCGGGATCGCTGTCGGCTTGAAACAGCTCCAGCACCCCGAAGATGAGGTACGCGTAGTCTTCCGCATAGCCGGGAATTTCCGCGTGGCCGTCGCGGTATCGACGAAGCAGGACGCGCGTGTCCGCGTTCCACATGCGGTCGCGGACGAACGTTGCGGCGCGCCGGGCCGCATCGAGATAGGGCCGGCCGGCTGCACGCCCGGCGTCGGCCGGACGCTCGAGTACGCGCGCCAGCCTGGCGAATGCCGCGATCGTCAGGCCGTTCCAGGCGGTCAACACCTTGTCGTCGCGGTGCGGGCGCGGCCGCTTCAGCCGCTCTTCGAACATCACGACCCGCGCGCGACTCAGAATCCGGGCGATCTCCTCGCGCGACCTGCCCGTGTCGCGCGCGAGATCGTCGACCGACCGGGCGACATGGAGAAGATTCTTGCCGGTGAACTCCTGCTGCGGATCCTGAGGCGCGTTGCCATCGGGCATGATGCCGAACCGGCCCTTGACGACGTCCGCGTCCTCGCGGAACAGGGCGTCGATCTCACCGGCGCGCCAGAGATAGAACGCGCCCTCTTTTCGCTCTCCGCCTGCCGCGCTCTCAGGCGGCAGGCTGTCGGCGTCCTCGGCGGATTGGAACCCGCCCGCCGGATCGGTCATCTCGCGCATGACGTAGAGCAGCGTGTCCTCGGCGACTTCGGCATAGAACGGGTCCCCTGGCGACGGCGCCGCCTGCGCCGCCTCGACGAACGCCAGAGCGAGCTGCGCCTGGTCGTAGAGCATCTTCTCGAAGTGCGGGACGCGCCAGGCGGCGTCCACGGAATAGCGATGGAATCCACCGCCGACATGGTCCCGCATACCGCCGGTCGCCATCGCCCGCAGCGTCCGCAGCACCATATCCCGCGCCGCCGTATCGGATGACGAAGGGTCGGCGGCGCGTGCGCGCGCGTGCTCGCGAAGCAGGAACAGCAGCTCGCTCGGGCGCGGAAACTTCGGCGCGTCCCCGAACCCGCCGTGCCGGGCGTCGAACGACTGTTTGAACTGATCAACCGCGCGCGCCAGCGCGTCCGCTCCGGGCACGGTCACGGTCGGGGCCGCCGTCTCCAGACTCTGCATCTGCGCGGTCAACGCCTCCGCCGACCGGACGACCTTCTCGCGCTCCGCCTTCCAGACGCGGCCGATCTCGCGCAGGATGTCGGCGAATCCGGGACGTCCCCACTTCGACGCCGGCGGGAAGTACGTCCCGCCGTAGAACGGCTTGAGATCCGGCGTGAGCCACACACTCATCGGCCAGCCACCCGATCCGGTGCTTGCCTGGACGAACGTCATGTAGACGCGATCCACGTCCGGCCGCTCTTCGCGGTCCACCTTGATCGACACGAACTGCGCGTTCAGAACATCGGCGATCGCGTGGTTCTCGAACGACTCGTGCTCCATCACGTGGCACCAGTGGCACGTCGAGTAGCCGATGGACAGAAAGATGGGTTTGTCCTCCGCGTGCGCTCGGGCAAACGCTTCGTCGCCCCACGGAAACCAGTCGACGGGATTGGCCGCGTGCTGCAGCAGGTACGGACTGCGCTCGCGCGCCAGCCGGTTCATCGTCACATTATGACATCCTCGATGGCGCATCGAGTCGACGCGCCGCCGGCCGGTCGCGCGCGGCGCGCTGGAGTACAATCGCGCGCATGACTCAGGTGGCCGGCAAGCGCGTGGCGATGTTCGTCGAGGATGAATTCGAGGACCGCGAGCTGACGGGCCCGCTCGAGGCGCTCCAGGCCGCAGGCGTGACGGTCACGATTGTCGGGCCGATGGCCGGCGCCGAGTTCCGCGGCAAGCGAGGCGAGGCGGTGGTGACATGCGATCTCGCCGCTGGCGCCGCGAAAATCAAGGACTTCGACGCCGTGGTCATTCCAGGCGGCCATGCCCCGGACAAGATGCGCATGCGCCACGCCATGGTCGATCTCGCCCGCGACGCGATGGAAGCCGGCAAGCCGGTCGCGGCGATCTGTCACGGTCCGCAAGTGCTCATCTCGGCCAACGTCCTGCGCGGCAAGACGCTCACGTGCTGGCCCTCAATCGCCGTTGACGTGAAGAACGCCGGCGGGCTCTATGTGGACAAGCCGGTGGTGGAGGATGGCAACCTCATCACGTCCCGCAAGCCGGACGATGTGCCGGTGTTCAGCGAAGCGATCATCCGGGCCCTCTCGAGAGCCCTCGTCTAACGCGGGGCGTCACGTTCTCGGGGCGGGCGCTGCGGGCGCCTCGTCCGGGCGGCCGCGGCGCAGACGCGCATACGCCGCGGTGAATTCCACGCCGTACAGCAGAATGACCGCCTGGACGTACACCCAGACGAGAAACACGACCGTCGCCGCGATGGAGCCGTTCACCCGGGTGAACCGGTTCATGTCGCGCACGTACCACGAGAAGCCCTCGAGCACGCCTTTCCACAGCAGGCCTGTCACGATCGCGCCCACCCAGACATCGCGAAATCGCACCTTCGCATTGGGCACGAAGTAATACACGAACCCGACGACGACGATGAACAGGAGCGTCGTCGCGTAGCGGACGGCGAAGCTGCGGAGGATGCCGAGGCCCGGAAACCGCGCCAGCACGCCCGCAAACCACGACGCGCCGACCATCTGCGAGGCGCTCACCAGCGCGAGTGCCAGCAGCAGGATGGATCCGGCGACGAGCAGCATCAGGAACGAGAGGAGCTTGTGCTTCCAGTAGCTCCGCTGCTTTTCCACGCCCCAGGCATAGTTGACCGCCGTGCTGATAGCGCCGAAGAAGCCGAGGGCGCCCCACACGAGAGCGATCGACCCGGCTACGCCGGTCCCGAGCGAGTGGGTGCGAAACTCGTCGAGCTGTCGCGTGATGAAGTCGAACTGCCGCGGAAAGTACTGCAGCACGAAGTTGAAGACCGCGGTGCGATCGCGTTCATCCGCCGTGGCGTTGCCCAGGAGCGCGAACGCCAGGAGAAAGAACGGAAACAGGGACAGCAGCGCGTAGTAGGCGATGGAGGCGGCGTAGGTCAGGTTGTCGCTCTCGTAAAACCCCAGGAAGCCGCGCCACGCGGAGTATCCGGTCAGCCGCGCGACAGCGCGCACGCGCTTCACCGCGACATCATGTCAGCGCGCCGCCCCGACTGCACCCATGACTCACGCGCCTGATTGAGCAGATACAAGGGGACGGTTGTCGAGATCCAGATGCGCGCCGCACGGACGGCCAGACGCCGCAGCGACGGCGTGGTCAGGACCACGCACGCGGCCGCGACGCCGACCAGACCGATGATTGCGTTCGCCGTCCTGCGAGCATCGGCCTCGGTCATCTCTGATGCAATCTCCGTCGTCCGGCCGGCCCGGTCAGCTCGCACGCGATGGGCCAGATCCGCCTGAGCCCGGCACGCCGGGCGGGTTGGCGGGGGCATTCTGAGTGACTTCGCGCACGTAGCGCTGCGCTTCGTCGGCGCCTTTCGACACGGCCTCGCGCGCTTTCCCGTACGCGTCGCGACCGCGCTCGGCCCATTCGCCCGCGGACTCCTGGGCGCGGCGATACCCCTCAGAGGCCGTGTTCGCCAGGCTTCCTGCCTGCTCGGAAATCTGGTTGCGGAGCTCAGAGCCTGACTTCGGGGCGAAGAGCATCCCGAGGCCCGCGCCCAGCACCGTGCCGGTGAGCAGGCCCATCACGAAGCTGCCGCCCCCGCCACCTTCGTTGTCGAAACGATCGTATCCGTCTG
>DASZFS010000248.1:0-3363 GCA_035939575.1 Vicinamibacterales bacterium
CATTGGCGGGGACGCCGCCGACCGCGATCGTCGCGACCGCCGGGGTGGCATGGGTAACCGCTCCATGCGCGCGACTTACGGCGACGGCAGCGCGACCGTGACTCTGAGGACATTCTCCGGAGACATCGTGATCGCCAAACGCTGAGGTTGGCATCCGGCTTGCTGGGAACCTCTGTATAATCGGGGTGGCAGTTTAAGAGCCTGGAGGCCCGAAATGAAGCGATTGGTTCTCGTAGGAGCCCTTGTCGGCGCGTTCGCCGCGAGCAGTGTGTACGCCCAAGGCTCGATGTCGGCAAACGGTCCGCTGGGCACGGTGCATCTCACGAAGAAAGTGCTGGCCGACGGCAAGCCGTTGGCGCCCGGGACGTATCAGGTGCGGCTGACGAGCGACACGCCCAAGCCGGGCGTTGGCCAGACGCCTGATGCCGAAAAATACGTCGAGTTTGTGCGGGGTGGCAAGGTCGTCGGCCGTGAAGTGGCGACGATCGTCTCCAGCGACGACATCGGCAAGATCGCAAAGGGGAAGAAGCCGGCCCGCAACACTGCGGCGGTCGAAACGCTGAAGGGCGGCAACTACGTGCGCGTGTGGATCAACCACAGCGGCAGCAACTACATCATCAACATGCCGCCCGCCTAGGGAACCTCAGAAGTTAGAAGTTAGAACTAAGAAGTGAAACCTTGGTTCTGGCTTCTAACTTCACACTGATAAACGGGCTGAAGACTCTGAGTTGGGCTGAAGACTCATGGTCGCGGGCAGTTGCCTCCGCCCTCGATTCCTAAACGACACCCTGCAACCTTTGAAATCTTTCTAACTTCTAACTTCTCTTAGACCGCCATCACATCGAACTGCTCGTGATGGAGATGGACGTCCGCTTTGATCGTGACGTCCTTCCCTATCGACTGTCGCAAGTCCTTCAGCACGGCGTTCTCCTCCTCTTTCAGCGCGCGCGCGATGTCGGGATTGACGCGCAGCAGCAAGCGGTGCCCATTCAGATCAGGGCCGACCTTCTTGACCTCAGCGAGGATCTCATAGCAAATGGTCGAGCTCGACTTGATGACGCCCGTGCCCGAACAATACGGACACGGCTCGGTCAGCACGCGCTCGAGGCTTTGCTTGACGCGCTTCCGCGTGATGATGATCAGTCCAAAGTCCGCCACCTGCAGCGCCTTTGACGGCGACCGGTCCTTTTTCAGCTCCTGCTCGACGGCCTGAAGGACCTTCTGGCGGTTCTTCTTCTCTTCCATGTCGATGAAATCGAGGACGATGATGCCGCCGAGATCGCGGAGACGGACCTGGCGGACGATCTCCTTGACCGCCTCGAGGTTGGTCTTGACGATCGTATCCTCGAGGCGCCCTGACGACTTCTTGCCGACGTAGCGCCCGGTGTTGACGTCGATCGCGACGAGCGCCTCCGTCTGGTTGATGACGATCGAGCCGCCTGACTTCAGCCAGACCTTGCTCCTGAGGGCCTTGTCAATCTCCGCCTGGACGCCATATTCGTCGAAGATCGGAAAGGGCTTCGTGTAGAGCTTCACCTTCGGCGCGAGGCTCGGCATGATCCGCTCGACCAGCTCGATGACGCGCTGGTACTCCTGCTCGTTGTCGATGCGGATTGACTGGTACTCCTCGGTCAGCAGATCCCGCAGCAGCTTCGAGACCAGGCTCGCCTCACGGTACACGACCGCCGGCGCGCGCTGCGTCTCGGTCTTCTGACGGATCTCGGTCCAGATCTTGTGGAAGGCCTCGAGGTCGCTGACGATGTCTTCCTTGGGCCGTCCGGCTGCAGCGGTGCGGATGATGACGCCGCCGGTGAACCCGTGCGCCTCTCGGAACTCGCGAACGATGCCGCGCAGCCGGCTGCGCTCCTCACGGGACTCGATCTTGCGGGAGACGCCGACGTGATCGACGGTCGGCATGAAGACGAGAAAGCGCCCCGCCATCGTCACGTGCGAGGTGAGCCGCGCTCCCTTCGTGCCCAACGGCTCCTTGACGACCTGGACGAGGATCTCCTTGCCCTCCTTCAGCAGGTCTTCGATCTTCTGCTGCGTCCGCTCGCGGGCGCTTTTCCGCGCGTCTTCGCTTACTCCCGGGGCCCCTCCCCCCGGACTTACTCCCGGGGCCCCTCCCCCCGGGCTTCCTCCGGGAGGCCCTCCCCCGGGCCTCGAGCGGCCGCCCGCCCCGCTTGCGTCCTCATCCGACTCGAGCTTCTCGAATTCCTGGAGGGTATCGATTACCTCCGCGACGTAGAGGAAGCCGTCGCGCTCGAGGCCGATATCGATGAAGGACGACTGCATGCCCGGCAGGACCTTCGAGACCCGGCCCTTGTAGACATTCCCCACGACGCCACGCTGGCGCTCGCGCTCGACGAAAACCTCCGCGACGAGGTCCTCTTCGAGGATGGCCACCATCGTCTCGTGGCCGTTGGTGGAGACGATCATCTCCTTGTTCATCACGAACTCCTTGACGCCCGGCGCGGGCCGCGCGTCGTCTCAGTTCGTGAATCTGCGCATGCGGACGTTGAGCACCAGCCCGAACGTGGCGAGCGTGGCAATCATCGACGAGCCGCCATAGCTCATGAGCGGGAGCGTCAGTCCCTTGACCGGCGCCAGTCCAGCCGACATGGTGATGTTGTAGACCACCTGGAAGGTGAAGCTGGCGAGCACGCCGAGCACGAGATACGCGCCGATGCGGTCCTTGGCGAGCCGAGCCGCGTCGAGCGTGCGCAGAATCACGAACAAATACAGGCCGAGCGCCACCAGGACGCCGGCAAACCCCTGTTCCTCGGCCAACACCGAGAAAATGAAATCGTTGTGCGCGACAGGCAGGAAGCGCAGCTGGCCCTGCGTGCCCTGCCTGAAACCCTTGCCGGTCAGGCCGCCCGAGCCGACCGTCACGCGCGCCTGAATCTGCTGGTAGCCGGCGCCCTTGGCGTCCTGCGCCGGATCGAGAAACGTCGAGATGCGCGCCTTCTGGTAGTCCTTCAGCGCGAACTTCCAGGCCACCGGCGCCGCGAGCAGCGCGCAGAGGGCGAGCATCCCCAGGATGCGCATGCGCATGCCCGCCAGATATCCGACTGCCAGGAAGATCGGCAGCAGCGTCACCGCCGTTCCCAGGTCGGGTTCCTTGACGATGAGGAGAAACGGGATCGCGGTCAGCGCGCCGCCGACCGCCAGGTCGGTCGCTCCGGGCGCGCCCCGATTCTCGCCGAAGAATTTGGCCAGCACCAGCGCGACGACGATCTTGGCGAACTCGGACGGCTGGAGGTTGAAGACCCTGAGCGCAATCCAGCGCCTCGCGCCCATCTGCACCATGCCGAAGAACATCACGTAGACGAGCAGCGCCAGCAGGCCGACGTAGATGAT
>DASZFS010000249.1:0-4687 GCA_035939575.1 Vicinamibacterales bacterium
GGGCACGTCCTACTACGAGATGATCGGGTTGTCGCAGCAGGTTGCCGACATCCTGAGCAGGAACCCGTACATCGATCGGTTCGCGATCACCGTTGGCGGCGGCGCCATGAACTCGGCGCGCTTCAGCATTCAGCTGAAGCCGCGCGCGGAGCGGCCGGTATCCGCGGCCCAGATCATCCGCCAGATCCGGCCGCAGTTGACGCGCCGGCCAGGGTTCGAATCGTTTCCGACGTTGCCGCCCGCCATCAACATCGGTGGGCGCCAATCGAACAGTACGTATCAGCTCATCGTTCACGGCGCCGACACCGACCAGCTGTACGCCTGGGCAGGGCGGCTCGTGCCGGAGATCGCGCGCCTCCGCGAGGTGGTCGACGTCAACAGCGACATCGAGATGAAGAGCCCGCGCGTCAACCTGGTGATCAATCGCGACAAGGCTGCGCGGCTGCAGCTCGACGCGAACGGCATCGAATCGACGCTCTACGACGGGTTCGGCCCCCGCTGGTCGTCCACGATCTACGGATCGAAAGCCCAATATAAGGTGCTGCTGGAGCTCGATCCCTCTTACCAGGAGAGCACGGACGCGCTGAAAGTGATGGCGTTCAAGGCGCCCACCGGCGCCATCGTTCCCCTCGAGTCGATCGTCGGGTTCGTCGAGGGCGTGGGGCCGCAGTCGATAAACCATGCGGGCCAGCTCCCGGCCGTGACGATCTCGTTCGCGACCGCGCCCGGGGTCTCGCTCGGCGCGTCAGTCGATGCGGTCAAGGCGGTCGCCGATCGATTCCTCCCGCCCACCGTCACGGCGACGTTCGAGGGCACGGCCAGAGTGTTTCAGCAGTCGATGACGAATCTCGGCCTGCTGCTCTTCATTGCCATCGGCGTGGTCTACATCGTCCTGGGGATGCTCTACGAGAGCTACATCCACCCGATCACGATTCTCTCGGGGCTCCCGTCGGCCGGTCTTGGCGCGCTGGTGACGCTCTGGCTCTTCGGCGACGAGCTGAACGTCTACTCGTTCGTCGGTCTCATCATGCTCGTTGGTATCGTCAAGAAGAACGCGATCATGCAAATCGATTTTGCGCTCGACGCCGAGCGGCATCAGGGCAAGAGCCCGATTGACGCCATTTTCGAGGGCTGCCTGACGCGTTTCCGTCCGATCATGATGACGACCACGGCGGCGCTTCTGGGAACCGTGCCGATTGCACTTGGCCTCGGTGCGGGCGGGGAAGCGCGGCGTCCGCTGGGCCTCGCGGTGGTCGGCGGCCTCCTCGTGTCTCAGCTGATCACGTTGTATCTCACGCCGCTGGTCTACACCTACATGGCCGCGCTCTTCTCGGGCGCGCGGAGAGCGCCCGTCCTCCCTGGCGCGCGTAGGGCGGCCGCGTCTGCCGACTGCACGTAACGCGGCTGTTGCATCAACGTTGTACCGTGTTGAAGTGACTGACCGCCTGAAGGCCGGCCGCCCGATCGCCAGCGTCATTCTGCTGCTGGCATGGTTGGCAGCCACCGGCGGCTCCGCCGGCGCCAGCCTCGCTCCGTCCACGGACGAGATGAAGGCTCAATTCGTTTACAACTTCATCCGATTCGTGGATTGGCCGGCGGGCGCCTTTGCGGACGAGTCGGAAGCCCTTCGCGTCACGGTCATCGGCGGCGATCCATTCAATGGCTGGCTCGATCGGACGCTCGCCGGCAAGGTCATCAACAAGCGGCACATCGTCGTGTCGCGCGCATTGGAGCCGCCCGTCGCGCCGCTACCTCACGTAGCGGTTATCGCACGATCGCAGGATGCCCGCCTGGCCGCCGTCCTGGCCACGTATTGCCGCGCCCCGGTGCTGACCTTGTCGGACATCGATCGGTTCGCGAATCGTGGCGGGGTCATCGGGCTTGTGGTCGATGGGGATGTCGTTCATTTTGGCGTCAACCGCACGGCGGCCGAGGAAGCTCGACTGCGCGTGCCGGCCCAGCTCCTGTACCTGGCCGTTCCGCTTTTTTCTTCCATCAGCCCGTGCCGCTCGCAGTGAGAACTCAGAAGTAGCGAGTTCTGAGTCATGAGTTCTGAGAACTCAAAACTCAAAACTTCTAACTTCTAAGTTTTGCAGTCCAGGTAGCCGGCAAGGTGGTCGGTGATGTCGCGAGCGTCATCCTCAGCACCACAAATAAAGGTCGATTTGCGCCGGCGGAGGACGGGCAGGCCCACGGCGTAAAGCCCGGGCGCGTCGACAACCCCTCCGTCGTGCCGCAGCTGGCCCTTGCGATCCACCACAGGCACGTCCAGCCAGCTGTAGTCCGGACGAAAGCCCGTTGCCCAGATGATGGAACGGATCTCACCGCTTCGCAGGTCGAGATCGAGGCGCGGGGATGCCGTTGCGCGCGTTGGCTCGGGGCGCTCCGGGGGACCGTCGCCATCGTGGGCGTGCACGCGCGCCCAGTCATCGAATGTGTCCAGGAGCCGATTCAACTTGAGGTCGGCCAGCGCAAACTGATTGCGCAGTCCTCCCGAAAAAAGCGCCCGTCCGTTCCGCACGGCCGCTAGTCGACCCACGAGCTCCACGCCGGCTGCGCTCACGGTGTTGAGGTCGAGCGTGGCGCGATCCGGCGTCCCGACGAGTTGCGGGGATGGGAGCTTCCTCGCACGTGTCAGGTCGTCGATCTCGTCGTAGCGTTGGTTCCAGATGCCGGAGGCCTCCATCCACCACAACACGTCGCGGCCTCGATACGTCCGCGGCATGCGCACATGTTCTCCGACAGCAAGCGTCACCGGACGGCCGGATCGGTGGATTTCATCGGCCAGCTGCAGGCCGGTCGCGGACGCGCCAACGATCAACACTCCGGCGTCAGGCAGCTGGTCCGGATTCCGATAGTCCATCGGCGTGAGGCCTTCGACGGCGGGCGGCGTCTCCCGTTGGACCGGCGGCACACTCGCGAGATTGCATGCGCCGCTCGCGAGCACCAGGGTCCGGCACCGAACGTCGCCGTTGTCAGTGGCGACGTGGTAGCCCTCGGCGGTTTGCCTGACCGATGTAACAGTGGTGTGCGTGCGGACGGGTGTGGAAGCCGCCGCGGCAAAGCGGGAGATGAATTCAACCACTTCGGCCCGCGTCATGAAGCCGTCGGGATCCGGGCCGTGATAACGATATCCGGGCAGCCGCGCCAGCCAGTTTGGCGTCAGCAGCCGCAGGGAGTCCCAGCGTTCGCGGCGCCAGGAATTGGCAACGTCCCCCCGCTCCAGCACAACGTGATCAATTGACCGCTCACCCAGGCAGCGGCTCGCTGCCAGCCCGGCGTGTCCGCCTCCGATGACGACCGTCGTGAAGTGATCGATTGTCCGGCTCCGAATGCGCCTGACGCGCCTGACGCCCTAGACGACCTCGACCGTCACGTTCGTGGGGTTGGTGACGACGTCGTACACCGCCGAGCGTTTCTGAGATTGCGCGACCAGGGCTTCGATATCTTTCTTGCTGGCGTCCGCGTCGATGTGGAAGGTGACCTTGATGTTGTCGTAGCCGTTCCGCACGTCGCTGTCGATGCCGAGAATCCCCTGGATGTCCATCGACCCCTCGAGCTTTGCCTCGACCGATCTCAACTGGATGCCGCGATTCTGCGCGACCGCGGCCACGCCGGCGGTCAGGCAGCTCGCGAGACCGACGAGGACGAACTCGATGGGAGTTGCGCCGAGATCTTCCGATGCGAAAATCTCCGGATGATCGGCGTCGAACGAAAACTCGGTCTTGTGCTTCTGCTCCTCGCCGAGTCCATGGAATCCGCCGACCGACGTCTGGCTGTGCGTGCCATTCTTCCACTTGCAGGACGCCCGCCAGGTGAACTTCGCCGCCTGCGGCGCGCTCTTCAGGGCTTCCCGCGCGTCCAGCAGCGCCTGCACGTTCACTCCGTTATTGATGCTGGTCTGAGCCACGTCTCCCCCCTTTTGAGGCGTTGTCGCGTTGTCGGGTTGTCACTCGTCGTTTCATCGCCTCTCGTGCGCCTGGATCATACATCGGCGCCGTATCGGTCGTGCGCCAGGCAGGCGCCGTCGGGTCGCGACGGCCGGGCGACAAACCTGTAGGGGTATGATCGCGCGGATGACCACACCCAAGGCGATGGCCGCGGTGGGTTCCGTCGGCACCGTCGAAACGCAGGTTCTCGATCTCCCGAAGCCGCTGGCGCTCGACTGCGGACGCGAACTGCATCCCGTCCGTATCGCGTACGAGACGTATGGGACGCTGTCCCCGTCGCATGACAATGTCATTCTGGTCTGCCACGCGCTGAGCGGAGACGCCCACGCGGCCGGCTTCTCGAAGGCGGCCGTCGCCGAGAGCACGCGGGACGGTTTCGGCGCGGAAGAGCGCGCCGTCAGCACCCGAGGGCTTGGCTGGTGGGACGGCATGATCGGCCCGGGCAAGGCATTCGACACGACACGGTTCTTCGTTGTCAGCACGAACCTTCTCGCAGGCTGCCGCGGCACAACGGGACCGTCATCGGCGAACCCGGGAACGGGCCGGCCGTACGGATCCGACTTCCCGGTCATCACGGTCGCCGACATGGTGCGGGCCGAGCGCGCCTTCCTGAACGAGCTCGGGATCGCGCGCCTTGCCGCCGTCGCTGGGGGATCCCTGGGAGGCATGCAGGCGCTCGAGTGGGCGGTGTTGTACGGCGATCAGGTCGGCGCGATCATTCCCATCGCGAGCACGCA
>DASZFS010000250.1:0-1967 GCA_035939575.1 Vicinamibacterales bacterium
CTGCTCGGCCCGGGTCGCTACGTCGGCATTCGCCGCCACCACCTCGAGATCGCGGACGGATGGTTCAAGAGGTGGGGCCTGCTGGCGGTGCTCATCGGCCGCGTGCTGCCGGTGGTCCGCACGTACATCTCCTTTCCGGCCGGTCTTGCTCGCGTCGACCTCGCGAGATTCTCGATCCTCACCTTCGTCGGGGCTTTGCCTTGGTGTGCGGCGCTGGCGCTCGTCGGCTACGAGCTCGGCAAGAACTACGACCGGATCAGCGGTCCCGTGGAGAAGGCAGCGATCGGGATAGCAGTTCTAATCGTGCTGGTGGTGATCGTCTGGTACCTGCGTGGACGCGAACCGCGCGGCCGCGAAGCGTGAGATGTCGCGGCTGGTCTTGCCCTCGAGGACAAGGTCCGCGGCGATGTCACCGACGATCGGCCCGAACTTGAAACCGTGACCTGAGCATGCGCTGATCACGACGACGCGCTGATCGTCCGGCGCAAAGTCGATGACGAAGTCGTGATCCGGCGTGTTGCTGTACATGCAGGTCAGCGTTCTCCGCACGTGGCCGCTGACCCCGCGTAGGTATGTCGCGGCCATCAGCCGCAGGGGGTCGAGGTCCTTGTCGTCGACCTGGCGCTTGATGTGGTCCGGGTCAGTGAAGTCGCCGTCGTGGTGCCGGCCGACCTTGACCGACGCTCCATCGAGCGTCGGAAACCCGTACACGTCGCCGAACTGTTCGGTCTGGCGGATGAAGACTGGAAACTGCTCAGGCGCAAACCAGCTGGCGTCCCGAGCGATCGAGAGCCATGCGTGCACCTGGCGCTCGATCTTGAGCGGGAGCCATGGGATGAGCTCGGGAGTCCACGGGCCGGCCGCCACCACGATCGCGTCGTGGTCGCGCAGCAGAGAATCCAGGTTCTCGATCCGATGTCCCCGCCGGACATCGGGCACGCGCTGAAGCATCGCCATGACCGCGCCTTCGGGACCCAGGATGCCTGCCTGCCGATCGAGAACCGCAACATCGCCGTCGTGCGGAAGATGACCGGGATAGCGTTTGCGCAGCTCCGCAGTGGAAAGCACGTCGACGTCGAGGCCGTGCTCCCTGGCGGATCGCTGCGCGCCGACCACCGCGTCCGACGACGCGCCGCCGATGTAGAGCGCGCCCGTCATGGTCAGCAGACGTGAACCACTCGCCGCTTCGAGCTCTCGCCACAGCTCGAAGGCTTCGCGCAGCAGTGGCACGTAAAACGCACCCTCGAAGTACGCCATCCGGATGATTCGCGACTCGCCGTGCGACGACCCATGCTCATGGGGCGGCGAGTAGCGGTCGAAGCAGACGACCTCGGCGCCGCGTTGGACGAGCCTCCAGGCGGTGGCGGCGCCCATGACGCCGCCGCCCACAACCGCGACTTTCATCTCAGTCCGGCGTGATGCGCGCGATCGGCTGCCCGGGAACGACGAGGTCGCCGACGTCCAGCAGCAGAGCCTCGACCGTGCCGGCGAGGGGGGACGGGATCTCGGCGTTGACCTTGTCGGTGTGCGCTTCCATCAACGTCTCACCCTCGGCGACGTGTTCGCCCTCCTGCTTGCTCCACGCGCCCACCGTGATCTCTTCCGCGCCCTGCAGATCGGGCATCACGACGTCCTGGGCATCGACGCTCACGTACCTATTGTCCTCACGCCATGGAGACGACGTCGAGCAGCTCGGAATCCCAGTAATCCAACCGCCCCTCGGGCATGAACAACACGCGCGCGGGCTCGAGCGCCTCGACGAACTCCGTGTCGTGGCTGACGATCACCATCGACCCCGGCCACTCCGCCAGGGCCCTCGCGACGCCAGTGCGCGAAGGCGGGTCGAGGTTGTTGGTCGGCTCGTCGAGCAGCAGGAGGTTGTGGCGCCCCGCGACCAGCTGGGCCAGGGCGAGCTTGGTCTTCTCGCCGCCCGACAGCGTCCCGGCGTCCTGCCTTGCGATGTCGCC